>NZ_KB906401.1 GCF_000381345.1 Deinococcus apachensis DSM 19763
TTTACTCCAACACTTTCGTGACGACGCCCGCGCCGACGGTACGGCCGCCCTCGCGGATGGCGAAGCGCAGGCCCTCTTCCATGGCGATGGGCTTGATCAGCTCGACGGTGAAGGTCACGTTGTCACCGGGCATCACCATCTCCACGCCCTCGGCCAGCTCCACCACACCCGTCACATCAGTGGTGCGGAAGTAGAACTGCGGACGGTACCCGCCGAAGAACGCCGAGTGACGTCCACCCTCATCCTTGGACAGCACGTACACGCTGGCCTCGAACTTGGTGTGCGGCTTGATGCTGCCCGGCTTGGCCAGTACCTGGCCGCGCTCCACGTCATCACGGGCCACGCCGCGCAGCAGCACCCCCACGTTGTCGCCCGCCATGCCCTGATCCAGCAGCTTGCGGTGCATCTCGATGCCCGTCACCGTGGTCTTCTTGGTATCGCGCAGCCCGATGATCTCCACCTCGTCCTGCACCTTCACCACGCCACGCTCCACGCGGCCGGTGGCCACGGTGCCGCGGCCGGTGATGGTGAACACGTCCTCGACGGGCATCAGGAAGGTCTTGTCGGTGTCGCGCTCGGGGGTGGGGATGTAGCTGTCGATGGCGTCCAGCAGTTCCCAGATGCGGTCGACCCACTGGTTCTCGCCGCGGCTGGTCTTGGGGTTGGCCTGCAGCGCTTCCAGCGCCTGCAGGGCGCTGCCCTTGATCACCGGCAGGTCATCGCCGGGAAACTCGTACTTGCTGAGCAGCTCGCGCACTTCCATCTCCACCAGTTCCAGCAGCTCCTCGTCGTCGACCATGTCCACCTTGTTCATGAACACGACGATGTAGGGCACGCCCACCTGGCGAGCGAGCAGGATGTGCTCGCGGGTCTGGGGCATCGGGCCGTCGGCGCTGCTGACCACCAGGATCGCCCCGTCCATCTGGGCGGCGCCGGTGATCATGTTCTTGACGTAGTCGGCGTGGCCGGGGCAGTCGACGTGGCTGTAGTGGCGGGTGGGGGTGTTGTATTCGACGTGCGCGGTGTTGATGGTGATGCCGCGGGCCTTTTCCTCGGGGGCCTTGTCGATCTGGTCGTAGGCCAGCTTCTCGACGGTGGGGTCCATCGCGGCCGCCGTGAAGGTGATGGCGGCGGTCAGGGTGGTCTTGCCGTGGTCCACGTGCCCGATCGTCCCGACGTTCACGTGCGGCTTCGTCCTCTCAAACGTTCCTTTGGCCATGATCTGTCTCCTCCAAGCGGTGGGCACGCCAAAAAGCCCTTTGATCGGGCTTGGGTGGGCGCTCCCACATTGGTTTGATTCCCGCCAGGGCGGTGTCCCGCCGTGCTGGCACGTTGCGCGGCCATCCGGGGACGGCCCTCGCACCGACTTGCTAAGATACTAAAAGATGGGCCGGGCCGCAAGACCCGGCCTCGCCGCGCGCCGAGACTCCCTCCAACCGCTCAACGCCGGGTATACGCCTGCACGTCCCGGTCGAAGGCGCCGACGAGCATGATCAGGCCCAGCACCGTTCCGATTGGAAACAGCAGCAGACTGAGGACCGCGATCACGATGCTGGACACCCAGCCCCAGCGGCGCCCCTCCAGCAATGCCCGCCGGGTGGAGTACAGCAGCAGGATGATGCCGCAAGTCAGAAAGAACGAGACCCACAACACCGTCATCAGCTGTTCCTGCGACAGCGCGGCCACCGGCTCTCCGGTCGCAGCATTGAGTTGCGCGAGGATAGCATTGAGGGTATCCCCCGAAAAGGGCAGCGTCAGCAGCGAGATGGCATTGTAGATCAGCCCGATCAGGAGGGGCACGGTGAGGAAGGCGAGGCGTGGCGGCCTTGGCCCCGAGGGGGAGTTTGGCCGGAGGGAAGGCGATCTCATGTCGGTCAGAGTAGCGTGCTCATCCCCACTGCCTACTACCAAGCCGAACACCAAAGGAAAAACCCGCCTGTGCGGCGGGCTCTTCCCTCAGCCTCTCGGGCTTACTTCTTCATGAGTTGCTGCGCGAGGTTGTTCGGCACCTGGCTGTAGTGGTCGAAGAACATCGAGTAGCTCGCGCGGCCCTGGGTCATGGAGCGCATGTCGGTCGCGTACCCGAACATCTCGCTCAGGGGCACGAAGGCGCGCACGATCTGCGCGTTGCCGCGGGCCTCCATACCCTGAATCTGGCCGCGGCGGCTGTTCAGGTCACCGATGATGTCGCCCATGTAGTCCTCGGGCACGGTAACTTCCACGCGCATGATGGGCTCCAGCAGCGCCGGGGCGCCCTTCTGCACGGCCTCCTTGAGGGCCATCGAACCGGCGATCTTGAACGCCATTTCGCTGGAGTCGACCTCGTGGTACGAGCCGTCGTACACGGTGACCTTCATGTCCACGACCGGGAAGCCCAGCATGGGACCGCTCTGCATCGCTTCCTCGATACCCTTCTGGGCCGGGGCGATGTACTCGCGGGGAACGGTGCCCCCCACGACGGCGTTCTCGAACACGAAGCCCGCGCCGGGCTCCAGCGGCTCGGCCTTGATCTTCACGTGGCCGAACTGCCCGCGACCGCCGGACTGGCGGACGAACTTGCCTTCCACGTCGACGGGCTTGGTGATCGTCTCACGGTAGGCGACCTGGGGCGCGCCCACGTTGGCGTCCACCTTGTACTCGCGCTTCAGGCGGTCCACCAGGATCTCCAGGTGCAGTTCGCCCATGCCCGCGATGGTGGTCTGGCCGCTCTCCTGGTCGGTCTCCACCTTGAAGGTGGGGTCCTCTTCGGCGAGCTTCTGCAGGCCCACGCCCATCTTCTCCTGGTCGGCCTTGGTCTTGGGCTCGATCGCGAGCTTGATGACGGGCTCGGGCACGTCGATGCTCTCCAGCAGCACGCGGTCGTCGCCGTCACCGATCAGGGTGTTGCCGGTGCCCGCGTCCTTGAGGCCGATCACGGCGCCCAGCTCGCCCGCCTTGAGCTCGGTGACTTCCTCACGGCTGTTGGCGTGCATCTTGAGCAGGCGGCCAACGCGCTCGCGCTTCTCCTTGGAAGCGTTGTACACGTAGGAGCCGGAGTTCAGGGTGCCCGAGTAGATGCGGACGAAGGTCAGGCGGCCCACGTAGGGGTCGGCCATGATCTTGAACGCCAGCGCGGCGAGCTTGCCCTCGGGATCGGCGGGGAACTCGGTGACGGTCTCGCCGTCCTCGTGGGTGCCGCGGATGGCGGGCACTTCCAGGGGGCTGGGCAGGTAGTCGATCACGGCGTCGAGGAGGAGCTGCACGCCCTTGTTCTTCAACGCGGAGCCGCACAGCACCGGGAAGATCTTCTTCTCGATGGTGCCCTTGCGGATTGCCGCGACGAGCTGCTCGACGCTGGGCTCCTCGCCTTCGAGGTACATCAGCATCAGGTCCTCGTCGACCTCGGCCGCCGCCTCAATGAGCTGCGAGCGCATCTCGGCGACCTTGTCCGCGTATTCGGCGGGCACGTCGTGCTCCTGGATCTCGGTGCCCAGGTCGTTCGTGTAGGTGTAGGCCCGCTGGCGAACGATGTCGATGATGCCCTTGAACTCGTTCTCCTGGCCCATTGGGTACTGCACGGGGGCGGGAATCGCACCCAGGCGCTCGCGGATGTCATTCACCACGAGTTCGAACGAGGCGCCCGTCTTGTCCATCTTGTTGGAGAACGCAATGCGGGGCACACCGTAGCGGTCGGCCTGGCGCCACACGGTCTCGGACTGCGGCTCAACGCCCTGCGAGGAGTCGAACACCGCGACCGCGCCGTCCAGCACACGCATGGAGCGCTCCACCTCGATGGTGAAGTCCACGTGGCCGGGCGTGTCGATGATGTTGACGGTGTACTCCTCGTTGGTGCCGGAACGCTTCCAGCGGGCGGTCGTGGCGGCAGCCGTGATGGTGATGCCGCGCTCGCGCTCCTGCTCCATCCAGTCCATCGTGGCGGCGCCGTCGTGCACCTCGCCGATGTTGTGGGTACGCCCGGTGTAGTACAGGATGCGCTCGGTGGTCGTGGTCTTGCCCGCGTCGATGTGCGCGGCAATCCCGATGTTGCGGAAGTGCGTGAGGTAGCTCTGGGCTTTGGTGGTCATAGGACTCCCTATTTTCCGCGAGTGGCGTGTCTCGCCACCGTAAGGTCAACCCCTGGCTTTCAGCGAAACGGGACAGCCGGCTGTCTAGGCCGCTGTCCGGTCACGCTCTATTCAGCGGCGCTGAATTACCAGCGGTAGTGGGCGTAGGCGCGGTTGGCTTCCGCCATGCGCTCCACGTCGTCTTTCTTCTTGATCGCGCCGCCACGGCCCTGCGCGGCGTCCATGATCTCGCCCGCCAGTCTCTCGATGGCGGTGCGCTCGGGGCGGCCCTCGACGGCGCTCATCATCCAGCGCAGCGTGAGGCTCTGCTGACGGCGGGCACTCACCTCGACGGGCACCTGGTAGGTGCTGCCACCCACGCGGCGGCTGCGGACCTCGACGCGGGGCTTGACGTTGTCGAAGGCCTGGCGGAAGACCTTGAGAGGCTCCTGGCCGGTGCGCTCCTGCACGAGGCGGCAGGCCCCGTAGAAGATGCGGCTGGCAAGGTTCTTCTTGCCGTCGATCATGATGCGGTTGATCATCGCGCTCACCAGCACGTCCTGATACACGAGGTCGGGCTGGATGGGGCGCACTTCTGCTCTGCGGCGACGTGCCATGCTCTACTCCTTGAAACTCAGATAGCTCGGTTCATTGGCCTCACCTCTGGGGGAGGCGGCCTCTCTCCGCACGGGGCGGCGGGGGCCTGACCTCTCCCCCGCCGCCACACGGGGATTACTTCTTCTTGGCGCCCGCGGCGGCCGCGCCAGCCTTGGGCTTCTTGGTGCCGTACTTGGAGCGGCTCTTGTTGCGGTCCTTGACGCCCTGGGTGTCGAGGCTGCCGCGCACGATGTGGTAGCGCACGCCGGGGAGGTCCTTCACACGGCCGCCGCGGATCAGCACGACGCTGTGTTCCTGGAGGTTGTGGCCCTCGCCGGGGATGTAGGCGGTCACTTCGAAGCCGCTGGAGAGACGCACGCGGGCGATCTTGCGGAGCGCCGAGTTGGGCTTCTTGGGCGTCGTGGTCTTGACGACCGTGCAGACGCCGCGGCGGAAGGGGCTCCCCTTGAGCGCGGGAACCTTGCTCTTCTTCTGGAGGGTGGCGCGCCCCTTACGGAGCAATTGCTGGGTGGTAGGCAGAGTCGATCACTCCTAATCTGGTCTGGTTTCGTGGAGGCCCGCCCACACGTGGGATAACCCAGGGAGCGGGATCGGGTTGGCGGTGAAGCCGAGGTGATCAACGCACGTCCGGCGGCTGTCAGCATCAGCGCGGGAGTGGCGTGCCGAAAAACCCCCTGGGGCAACCCTGGTCCCGGGCAGTTTTCAACCGCAGTAGCATAGCGCGCGGCGCCCGGGAAGCGCAAGGATGGGGATGAGGTTCAGGCCATGTCGTCCAGCGCCTCCGCCCCCCCGTCCTCCTGCACCCGGATTCGCGTTGTGCCGAGGGGAACGGGTAAGGTGAGCCCAACCAAGTACTCCCCCAGCCGCTCGGGCAGCTCCTCCAACCGCAGGGGCGTGCGCGGGGCCGCGACGAGGCGGTACACGCCCGGCTCGTCCGGCACCTGGTCGTACACGTAGGCGCCCCGGCGCTGCGGCGGGGTGAGGTGTTCGTCAAAACCTCCGGCTAAAGCGTTCGCGTCTTCACGTTCAGGGCGGGTGTCGATCCAGACGTGCAGGGCTTCGAGGAGTTCCTCGGAGGCGAGGGCCGCCTCGGGGACGCTGGGATCACCCGCCGCCATGAACTGCGCGATATGGCCGTTCGCGTCGGTGGCGAACCAGTCGAACTCGACGTCCGTGATCTCCTCACGCGTGATGATGGTGTGGCCTTCGGTCATGCTCATGCCGCCCCTCCCGCCTTGAAGGCTGCCGCGACGACCTCACGGGCCTCTTCCATGACCTGCCGCAGATGATCCGCTCCCTTGAAGCTCTCCGCGTAGATCTTGTACACGTCCTCGGTGCCGCTGGGCCGGGCGGCGAACCAGGCGAAGTCCGTGGTGACCTTCAACCCGCCGATGGGCTCGCCATTGCCGGGCGCGCGGGTCAGCTTGGCGGTGATGGGATCGCCCGCCAGCGTCGAGGCGGTGACCTGCTCGGGGCTGAGGTTGGCGAGCACCTTCTTCTGCTCGGCGTTGGCGGGGGCGTCCTGGCGGTCATAGGCGGTCGCGCCGTACTGCTCGGTGAGGGCAGCGAAACGTTGGCTGGGCGTCTGCCCCGTCCTGGCCGTGATCTCCGCTGCGAGCAAACCGGGGATGATTCCGTCCTTGTCGGTGCTCCACGCAACCCCATTCATCCTCAGGAAGCTCGCGCCCGCCGACTCCTCGCCGCCGAAGCCCAGGGAGCCGGTGAGCAGGCCCTCCACGAAATACTTGAAGCCCACGGGCACCTCCACCAGCCTCCGCCCGATGCCCGCTGCCACCCGGTCGATCAGGGCGCTGCTCACGAGCGTCTTGCCCACCCCCGCGTCCGCGTTCCAGCCGGGGCGGTTCTGGAAGAGGTAGTCAATCATGACGGCGAGGTAATGGTTGGGGTTCATCAGGCCGTCGGCGGTCACGATGCCGTGGCGGTCGGCGTCGGGGTCGTTGCCCACGGCCACGTCGTAATCGTCCTTGAGGGCCAGGAGGCTCGCCATTGCCCAGGGGCTGGAGCAGTCCATGCGGATCTTGCCGTCTCGGTCCACCGTCATGAAGGCGAAGCGGGGGTCGATGACGGAGTTCACGATGGTCAAGTTGAGGTCGTACTCCGCCTGAATGGCCTCCCACACGGGCAGGCTGCTGCCACCCAGCGGATCGACGCCCAGGCGCACCCCACTCTGCCGGATCACGTCCAGGTCCACGACCTCCCCCAGTTCGGACACGTAGGGCGCGATGAAGTCGAAGGGGTCGAGCGTCGCCATCGCGTCGTTCAGGCTGACGCGCTTCACCTCGCTTAGCCCACCCTCCAGAATCGCGTTTGCCCGGTTCTGCACGGCCTTCGTCACATCGGTGTCGGCGGGGCCGCCGCTGGGTGGGTTGTACTTGAAGCCGCCGTCCTGCGGGGGATTGTGGCTAGGGGTAATCACGATGCCGTCCGCCGTGCCGCCCTGCCCCGCCCGATTGTGGTTGAGGATCGCGTGGCTGACCAGGGGCGTGGGCGTGAAGAAGCCCGGCTGGGCGCACACCCGCACCCCGTTCGCCACGAGGACCTCTAGCGCCGACATCCACGCGGGCTCGCTCAGCGCATGGGTGTCCAGCCCCATGTACAGCGGCCCGGTGATCCCCGCCGCTGCCCGGTGCTCGGCAACCGCCTGCGAGACGGCAAGGATATGCGCCTCGTTGAAGGTGCCATTGAGGCTGGTGCCCCGGTGCCCGCTCGTGCCGAAGGCCACTCGCTGCGCCGCGTTCCCGGGATCGGGCCGCGTCTCGTAGTAGTGGGCGACCAGGCGGGGGATGTTCGTCAGGAGGCTCTGCGGGGCGATCTTGCCTGCGAGGTCGCTGAGGGTCATGCGGGCAGTTTAAGCAGAGCGGCGCGGGAGCAGGGTTAATGGGGCGCAGACAGAGTGAGACTGGACGCGGCCTGTACCTCCCCTCCCCTGCTACCCTGCCGCCATGCGGGAATTCCTGAACGACTGGTGGCGGCTACTCAAGCTGATCGTCGGCTCGCTGGCGATCCCGGTGCTGCTGTGGCTGCTGCTGGTATGGGTAGGCGTGTTGCGTTGAACCCTGGGGCCGCCCCCTTCGATCTGACGGGGGTGCCAGAGACGGGGGGCAGAGCGAGTTGGCCCGCTGGATAGATACCCACCTGCGGCAGCCGGGAGGCAACGTGGCCCTGGCAGATGGCCTGCACCTGGCGCCCCGGTTCTGGGAGGGACCATGCCCCTGAGTGAATTGTAGAGGTGCTGTGGCCCGGAGCCGGACATGGAGTACCGGGTGTCGGCCGAAGAGTGGATGGCGCATGGGGCGGAACTCGCCTCTCACCTTAGGGCCGGAGGGCGCTTCGCCCCGCTCATCGTTCGGCGGGGTGAGGGAAGGCTGGTCGTGAGTGACGGCAACCACCGACTCGCGGCTCTGCACACCCTCGGCCTGCCCGCCGCCTGGGTCCTGATCTGGTCCGACCTGCCTTCCCCTTGATCCCAGCCGGGTGACACCCTGGAACCGCTCCCAGCCGCCTTTTTCCGAATGACATGGTACGGTCCAACCATGACGGGCAAAGGCAAGGGGCAGGGCACGCAGGCAAGGACGGGCAGTTTCGAGCACGCGCTGGTGCTGGAGACGGCGCGGGTGACCGAGGGGGCGGCGCTGGCGGCCAGCCGCTGGGTGGGCATGGGCGACAAGAACGCGGTGGACGGGGCGGGCACGGAGGCCATGCGTGAGTTGCTGAACTCGCTCGACATCCGCGGCCGGGTCGTGATCGGCGAGGGCGAGATGGACGAGGCGCCCATGCTGTACATCGGCGAGGAGCTGGGGCAGGGGCAGTACGAGGTGGACATCGCGGTCGACCCGGTGGAGGGAACGAGCGTGACCGCCAAGGGGCTGCCCAACGGCCTCGCGGTGATCGCCCTCTCCGAGCGGGGCGGCCTGATGCACGCGCCCGACTGCTACATGGACAAGCTCGTCGTGCCGCCCCCCGCTGCCGGACGGGTGAACCTCGACTGGCCGGTGGAGGCCAACCTCAGTGTCCTCGCGCAGAGTTTGGAGCGGGACGTGGAGGACCTGCTCGTGACCATCCTTGACCGTGAGCGGCACGCGGACCTGATCCGCCGGGTGCGGCAGGCCGGGGCGCGCGTGAAGCTGATCGGGGACGGGGACGTGGTGGCGAGCCTCGCCGTTGGGGTGCGAGGCACGGGGGTCCACGCACTGATGGGCTCGGGCGGGGCGCCGGAGGGTGTGCTGTCGGCGGCCGCGATGAAGTGTCTGGGCGCCGAGATTCAGGGCCGCTTCATCGCCGAGGACGACGCTATGCGCGAGCGGTTCGCGTCGATGGGCGTGGACGAGCACAAGATTTACAAGACGGACGAACTCGCCCCCGGGAGCCAGATCGTGTTCAGTGCGACGGGCATTACGTATGGTGAGTTGCTGAGCGGTGTGCGGCGCTTCGGCGGCGGCGCGCGGACGCATACGCTGGTGATGGGCTACGCGAGCCGGGTCGTGCGCTTTATTGACACCGTTCACCTGGAGGACGACGGGGCGCGGGTGACCATCCGGGTCTGAGGACTGGGAGGTTCCCCGGACGGAACCGGGAACGTCAGCGTAAATTCCGCCCCTCCCTCCGGATGATTCCGGGCGGCAAGCCGTCCTCCTTGAGCTTCAACGAGGGCGCGGGCAATTGCCAGACCCAGCCCGCTGCTCGCCCTTCCCTGCGGGTCACGGGTGCGGCTGGCGTCTGCCCGGTAGAAGCGCTCGAAGGCGCGGGCGAGGTCGTCGGGGCGAAAGCCGGGGCCATCATCCCGGATGCTGAGGTGGGTGCCTTCCCCATCCGCCCAGGCTGACAACTTGACCGGGCCAGGCGCCGCGTAGCGCAGGGCGTTGTCCAAAATATTCCCGAGGGCCTGCCTCAAACGGTCGGAGTCGACGTGCAGGGGAAGCGGAGAGGAGGCGTGAACGGTGAGCGTTACCCCCGCCTCCACCGCCCGGACGGAATAGGCCTCGGCGAGCCCCCGCAGCGCTTCCTCCGCGTCGAGGAGTCTGGGCTCTAAACTCAGCGCCCCGCTCTCCGCCAGCGACAGCGTCCGCAGGTCGGTCACCAGGCGCGCGAGGAGCAACACCTCGCCGTGCAGCCGGGCGAGGGCGGCCCCGTCCAGCGGTTGCACGCCGTCCTGCATGGCCTCGATCTCCGAGCGCAGGACCGCCAGGGGCGTCCGCAGGTCGTGGGCGATATCCGCGACCAGGCCGCGGCGCCACGCCTCCTGCCGGGCGAGGCTGAGGGTGAGGTCGTTGAAGGTGGCGGTGAGGTCGCGCAGTTCGTCCTGGCGGGGGGGAATGGGCAGTTGCACGCTGCGGTCCCCCGCCCGCAGCCGTTCGGCCCCGTCGGCGAGGCGCGCGAGGGGGCGGGTGAGCTGCCGGGTGACGAGCCCTGCGACGAAGATGGCGAGGAGCGCACTCAGGAAGGCGGCCTGCACGGCGCTGCGGATGATTGAGCGCCCCGCCCCGCTCGCCACCTGCTGCCAGGTCGCCGCGTCCCAGGCGGTGTCCGCCCCCACCCCGGGGCCAAACTGCGCGAGGACGCGAAAGGTCGCCCCCACTGTCAGGACAGTCGTGAGCACCACCGCCAGGATGGCCACCAACGCGAACATCCGGGTCAGACGGGCGCGCAGGCCGCGGCGGCGATGATGAGCCCGCCGGGCCGCCCGCCCCTGGCGCCACCGTTCCCGCATCAGGAAACCTTCAGGCGGTAGCCCACACCGCGCACCGTGTCGAGCAGCGCGTCGTGCAGGCCGAACTTGCGCCGCAGGTTCTTGACGTGGGCGTCCACCGTGCGCTCGTCCGTGCCGCGCTCCAGGCTGCCCAGCGCGGCGAGCAGTTCGGCCCGCGTCCGCACCACTCCCGGCTCGCGGGCCAGCAGGGCGAGGAGGCGAACCTCGGCCACGGTGAGGTCCAGCGGCTCGCCCGCCAGATATGCCTCGTAGCTCGCCGTGTCCACCGTGAGCGGTCCCGCGTGCCGCACGGTGGGCAGGCCGACTCCCCCGCCCGCCCGGCGCAGCACCGCCTTCACGCGCGCCACCACCTCGCGGGGGCTGTAGGGCTTGACCACGTAGTCGTCGGCGCCGATGCCCAGGCCCACCAGCCGGTCCACCTCCTCGTCCCGGGCGGTGAGCATGATGATGGGGAGGTCGGATTCGGCCCGGACGCGGCGGGCAATCTCCAGACCGTCCAGCCCGGGCAGCATCAGGTCGAGCAGCATCAGCGCGGGGCGGGCGGCGCGCCACAGCTCCAGGGCACGGGGTCCGGTGGCTGCCCGCTCGGTGTGAAAGCCCTCGCGGCGGAGGTAACCCTCCAGAATCTCGGCGAGCCGCGCCTCGTCCTCGACGATCAGGATGGTGGTCATGGGCTGCTGCCATTCTCGCCGGTTCGGGGCCGCCTGCCACCCGGATGGGGAAGGCAGGCAGCCCGGAAAGAGCCTCAGAGCTTGAGCGTCCCCTCGTCGCCCCCGGCCGGAGGACGCGGCGCTCCGCCCTCCTCGCCGCTCAGGGTGCGCCGCAGGGTCTCGTACTCGTCGGCGTTGATCTCGCCTTTCGCGTACCGCTCTCGGGCGATGTCGAGCGCGTGGTCATTCAGGAAGCGCGCCCGCCCACGCCGGAAGGTGTCGCGCACATCGTCGCCCAGGTTGCCGCCCGCCGGACCTCCTGGGCCGCCTGCTCCGGTCCACCGACGCCAGGCGCCGCGCCGACGCAGGAACACCACGGCCCCGATGATCAGCAGGACGAGGAAGAAGCCGGGGAAGCCCCCCTCGTGGCGGTAGCCGGGACCGTAGCCGTACGGCGCCGCGTACGTCACGCCCGGCGTGGGCACGTATTGCTGCGGCACCATCTGAACTGCACCCGGGGTCGCGTTATTGATGATCACATCCATACCAATGCAGAGCTCCTTTCGGGGCGGGGAACAGGATTTCCCCTGCCTGCGCGCAAAGTAAGCCGGGGGCCGTGAAGGGCGCGGGGAGGCTCTGTGAATCGGGTGTGAACGGCACGGGGTCTCTTAAAACCGCTTAATGTTGAATAAATTGGTGGGGAGGCGTACCCTTGGCCCATGACGAGTCCTGCCCCGGTTCGGATGACCATCGTGTACTACTCGACCTACGGCACGAACCACCAGATGGCCGAGGTCGCCGCTGAAGCCGCGCGGGAGGCCGGGGCGGAGGTCCGGCTGGTGAAGGCCCGCGAGACGGCGCCCCAGGAGGTCGTCAACAGCCAGGACGCCTGGAAAGCCCAGCAGGAGCGCACCGCGCACGTCCCAGAGGCCACCCTGTCCGATCTGGAGAACGTGGACGCCATCATGTTCAGCAGCCCCACCCGCTTCGGCGGAGCGGCCAGCCAGATTCGCGCCTATATCGACACGCTGGGTCCCCTCTGGGGCACCGGGGCGCTTGCAGACAAGACCTTCAGCGCCATGACGAGCGCCCAAAACGCCCACGGCGGGCAGGAGACGACCCTCCAGACGCTGTACATCACCGCAATGCACTGGGGCGCGATCCTGGTGCCGCCCGGCTACACCGACCCGGCGATCTTCGCCTCGGGCGGCAACCCCTACGGCGCCAGCATCACCGCGAACGGGCAGCCCCTGAGCGAGGAGGACAAGGCCACCATCCGTCATCAGGCCCGCCGCCAGGTCGAGATCACCCGCCAGCTCAAGGGCTGAAGTTGGATTTCAGCGCGCTCCGGGGCAACCTGGGGCGCGTTTGTATGGCCTCAGCGCGGGTAAAGGTCGCGGAAGTACACGCCCCTTGGGTCGGCCCAACCCCGCAGGGAGGCATACGGCAGGACGATCGTCTCAGCGCAGGCGAAGGCCACGTGGGGTAACCCTGTGGGTGTGACGGCCAGTCCCGCCGGGGTGAGGTTCGCCGTGAACGTCGGGTCGCGGTCCGTCAGGGCCTCGCGGCAGTCCGCCCCCACCTTCACCCCGGCGAGGTACAGGCTGTTCAAACGAGGCGCCGTTACGCCCGGCCAGATCACCGTGATGGGCACTTCCCGCCCACTGATGCGGTCCAGAATCAGCCCTACGTCGAAAGCATCGGGATGGGCGCCGCCGCAGTAGTACCCGGCATTCTCGGCCACGCTGAGGAGCCGGGGACCGCGAAAGGTGACCTGGGCCGTCAGCGTGTACCCGTCGCCTCCGGCGGGGGCGTCACCGAGCTGGGAGCGGCAGTCGAGCGCGTTCGCGGCGTGGAGGAGTTGGCGGTCTTGCAGTGCGGCGTTCAGGGCCGCACTGCCGCCGGGGATGCGCGGGTAGGTCAATCCGGTCAGGGGTTCCCGGACGCTCGTCCTGTCCGGTGCTGGGACCCAGGGACGATTCAGTTTCAGAAAGGCGAGCGGGGCCGAGGTTCGGAGCCCCCGCAGGCCCGGCGAGTCGGGGAGGTTCAGGGGCAGGCGCGTCACATCGAGCGGCGCGAGGGTGACGGGCAGAGGTTGTCCGCCGTCGGGGCGGCGCCACTGACCTTTCAATCCCGCTCCGACCCGGCTCAGGGTCAGGCAACCCGTCACTTTCAGGCCCGCCCCCGGTCCCGACCAGACCTCCTCCTGCGCCACCAGCGTCTCACCCCGCCGCCCGAGCGTGAGGGGAAGATCCACCCCCCGGCGTTCGTAGAAATACGCCCCGGTGAGGTCCGTGCCTTCCCGCCCAATGGCGAGGTTGACGGCCTGGGTGCCCACCGTTCCCCGGTACACCCCCGGCTTCATCCAGGCGGGCGGGCCTTCGCTGCCCCCACACCTCACTGCGGACGCCGAAGTTCCCAGCGCCAACGCCGCCACCGCTGCTGCCACGCGCATGGGGGCAGCGTACACCCTGGCCTTATCCCCCCCGGCGCTCGAAGGTGCCGGAGCGCAATAATTCCCCCTCGCCCAGACCGAAGGGGGTGTGCGCCTCCGACCACTGCACCGCCGCCTCGATGTCGTACGGCACGCTGCGAAACTCGACCGACCAGCCGCCCCGCCCCCGGGTGAGCAGGGTCCAGCGGGCGCGGGGGTCGCCGTCCACCTGATCGCTCACGGCGCCCGCGTTCACGACGAGGGTGTCGCCCACCCGGGTCCCGCCGGGGCGATGGGTGTGGCCGCACAGCACCACCTCGGCCTCCAGCGGCTCGACCAGTGCGCAGAGTTCCCTGGGGTCCCGGGCGCGGTAGAAGCCCTTCCCCTCCCCCTCCGGCTGCCAGACCCACAACAGGCTGTCCCAGGCACTCTCCGGCGTGCCGTGGCAGGCAAAGAGCGCCCCGTCCAGCGCTCGGGCGGTCAGGGGCAGTGCGGCGAGACGAGCCAGCAGCTCCGGGTCCACGTGCGACTCCAGCCAAGCGCCGTACTCGTGGCTAAGGGGGGAACGGCGGCCACCCGGCCAGAGCTTCTCCTCGTTGTTGCCGCGGACCTCCAGCGCGCCTGCCCGCGCCAGCTCCAGTTGGAGCGCCGCGGCCCGCGCGGGATCGGCTGAACCCTCGACCTGATCGCCCAGGTTCACCGTCACATCGGGGTCGGCCTGACGAACCTCGCGCAGCACCGCCTCCAGCGCGAAGGCGTTGCCGTGCACGTCGCTGATCACCGCCACCCTCACGGGCACAGGCTACCCCACGCCCGCTAGCATGCGGCCCATGAGCATCCTCCCGGACTGGCGCATCCGTGAACTCGCCCGAGCGGGCATGATCGACCCCTTCGAGGACCGCCTCGTCCGCACCGCTGAGAACGGGCACGTCATCAGCTACGGCCTGAGTTCCTTCGGGTACGACCTGCGCTGCGCCGACGAGTGGAAGGTGTTCACGAACGCGCACGGCAACACCATCGTGGACCCCAAGGCCTTCGACGAGCGGGCGTTCATCGACATCCAGGCCCCCGAGATCATCATCCCGCCCAACTCCTTCGTGCTGGCCCGCAGCGTCGAGTACCTGCGGATTCCCGAGAACGTGATGGTGGTGGCGCTGGGGAAGAGCACGTACGCGCGCGTGGGCATCGTCGCCAACGTGACCCCGCTGGAGCCCGGCTGGGAGGGGCACGTCACCCTCGAATTCAGCAACACCACGCCCCTCCCGGCCAAGATGTACGCCTTCGAGGGCTGCGTCCAGCTCCTCTTCTTCGAGGGCGAGCGGCCCGAGGTGACGTACGGGGATCGCGGGGGCAAATACCAGAAGCAGACGGGCGTGACCCTCCCCCGCCTGTGATCCGCCCGCGCACCGGGGCGGATCTCCCTGCTCTGGAACAGGCGATGCGAGAGGTCCACGAGGCGGACGGCTACCCCACGACCTGGCCCGCCGACCCCCGGGCATTCCTGGCGCTGCCCGGAACAGTCGGCGAGTGGGTGGCCGAGCTTCGGGGCGAGGCGGTGGGACAGGTCGTCCTGCGCCCGGTGCCCGACCCCGTGCCCGGCTGGGTGAGGGCCACGGGTCTCGCGGCCCCGGAGGCCCTGATCCTCTCGCGGCTGTTTGTCGCCCCGGCAGGACGCGGCCAGGGTCTAGGACGCGAGCTGTTCCGCACCGCATGGGCGGGAGCGGAAGCTCTGGGCAAACGCGCCATCCTCGACGTCCACCACCGGAATCTGGCCGCCATCCGGCTGTACGAGGCTGAGGGCTGGCCGCGGGTTGCCAGCGTGGACGGCGACTGGCTCGAACCGGACGGGAGCGCGCCGCAGGTGCATGTCTACGTTTCTCCCTGACCGGGTAGTCCCTCAACGCCCGCTGGGCTTCCTCTCGCCCTGCCGGGACCATCTCGTGGGAAGCTGCCACCATGCCAGACAGGGACGACAAGAACAGCGGCCACACCAGCCAGCCCGGCGAGTACAAACGCGACGGGCAGGAGGTCCACGAGCGCGAGAAGGATGACCGGCCATCCTTCAAGGGTGCCAACGACCGTGAGGCCGAGGCGGCCCGCAACACCGAACACGACTGTCGCAAGGAGTCCGGGGACGTGGAGGAGGCCCGCAGTGTTCCCGCCTCCGAACAGGGCTGAACAGGCCACCCATGGGGAGGGCCGGACCCAGTGCCCGGCCCTCTTGTCACGCCGAGCGCTGGGAGGGCCACCGCCGGAACTTCCCGAACCCACCCCCGGCGTGCTGCTCCTGGCCGCCCTGTTCATAGGGGCTGGCGTACTGCACTGCGTGAGACCGGAGGTGTTCGACCGCATCGTGCCGCCGGGTCTGCCCCTCACGGCGCGAACGGCGACGCTGCTGAGCGGCGCGGCGGAGATCGCGGGCGGGCTGGGCCTGCTGCACCCCGCCACCCGTCCCGCCGCCCGCCTGGGCCTGCTCGCGTTGCTGGCCGCCGTCTTTCCGGCCAACGTCTACATGGCGCAACAGGCCGAGCGCTTCGAGCCCCTGCCCGCGTGGAGCCTGTGGGCACGGCTGCCGCTTCAGCCGCTGCTGATGTGGGCGGTGTGGCGGGCGGCACGGCGGCGCGTCCAGATGCACGGGAAGGCGCCACCGGGGCCGTGAGTTGGCGGGTGGCGCTCCCCGGTGGGGTTAGCAGAAGAAATGAGACTTCGGGCGGGTGACCGGTGTTCCAGCTTAGGGCTGGGTGCACTGAACACTCCGAGGCGCGGCAGCGCGCGGCGGTCCAGGCCCCATCACCCGCCACGGAGGACTGGCCAGGTCGCCAGGATGAACAGCAGGGACTTCCAGGAGAGGGTGCCTGCCAGCAGGCCCAGGATCAGGGCGGTGCCGACGGCGAGTTCACCGAACGTCACCAGGTAGGAGAAGAGGGTCGCGTTGGGCAGCGCGACGTTCTCGATGAACCGGCCGTACCAGCCGGACACCGACGGGCGCTCGCCTCCCGTCTTCGCCAGCGCGCCGCGCAGGAAGCCAGTGATAGCGGTTCCCGCCTGCCCGCCGACCCAGGCGGGGTCAGTGACCTTGTGACACCCGGCGTCGAGCCACTGCCAGCCCACATAGATGCGGAGCAGGGTCCACAGGGGCGTCAGCCGAGTATCGGCGAACAGGAAGCGTGATACGCGGGGTTCGATCAGGACACGGGGAGTGTTGGCCTGGGCAGTCATGGTCGGTCTCCTCTGGAGGGGAGCGGGTGGTGTGACCCTCCAGGGCGAGCATGACAGGGGGTCGTTACTGGGCCGTCAAGAACGGTCTGTCACTGTCAGGCTGCTGCAAGCACCGCCAGGAGGAAGGGCTCCTTGACAGACCAAAGTTGACGGCCCATTACCAGCCCATTACCTCCCGGCGGCGGGGCGCAGGTCCTCCAGTACCGTCCTCAAGGCATCCGGCAGGGGCACCGGGCGGCGGGTCCCCCGGTCCACGTATACGTGAACGAAGTGGCCCTGGGCACCGGCCCTCTCCTCCCCCTCCCGGAAGACGGCGAGTTCGTAACGCACGCTGCTTCGGCCCAGATGAGCCACCCGCACGCCCACGCTGAGCAATTCGGGAAAGGCGGCGGGGGCGAAGAAAGCGCAGCCCGTCTCCACCACCAGGCCGATCACCGTCCCCGCCTGCACGTCGAGGACACCGCGCGAGGCCAGGTAGGCGTTCACCGCCGTGTCGAAATAGGCGTAGTAGGTGACGTTGTTGACATGCCCATACACGTCGTTGTCCGCCCAGCGGGTCGGCATGGGGTGGTGGTAGGGGTAGGCGGCGCGCGTCTCCGGGGTGGGGCGGGTCATGGGGGCAGCGTACCGGGCCGCTGCGTTCTGGGAACGGGGACAGACCGGGGGCCGTTACACCCACACGTTAGATTGCGGGCATGGAAACTCTGGTCATCACGGCGGCACGGCGCACGCCGATTGGAACCTTCATGGGCTCTCTCGCTGAAGTCAGTTCCGTCGATCTGGGGGTGACGGCGGCGAAAGCGGTGCTGGAAGGCGTCAACGCCGAGGAGGTCGCGGACGTCATCGTCGGAAACGTCCTTCAGGCGGGCCAGGGCATGAACGTGGCGCGGCAGATCGCCATCAAATCGGGTCTGCCCCAGCATGTGCCCGGACAGACGGTGAACCGGGTGTGCGGCTCGGGCCTCCAGGCCGTCGTGAGCGCGGTGCAGGGCCTGCGCTCGGGGGACGGGAAGCTGTACCTGGCGGGCGGCACCGAGAGCATGAGCCGGGCACCCTACCTGCTTCCCCGGGCCCGGCAGGGCTACCGCCTGGGCCACGCGCAGGCGCTCGACTCCATCCTGTCGGATGGCCTGACCGACGTGTTCCACGACGTTCACATGGGCATCACCGCCGAGAACATCGCTGAGCAGTGGAACCTGTCGCGCGAGGAACAGGACGCCTTCGCGGTGGAGAGCCAGCGCCGGGCGGCGTCGGCCATCGACTCCGGCGCCTTCGCAGACGAGGTCGTGCCCGTGGAGGTGCCGGGCAAGAAGGGACCGACCCTCTTCGAGCGGGACGAGCATGTGCGGCCCGGCACCACGCCGGAGGCGCTCGCCAAACTCAAGCCCGCCTTCAAGAAGGACGGCACTGTGACCGCCGGGAACGCGAGCGGCCTGAACGACGGCGCGGCAATGCTGGCGATCAGCACCGAGGAGTACGCGAGGGCGAACGGCCTCCCTATCCTCGCCGAGATCACGAGCTACGCGGCCATTGGGGTGGACCCGCGCGTCATGGGGATCGGCCCAGCCAAGGCGGTTCCTGTGGCGCTGGAACGGGCCGGGATGAAGGTGTCGGACGTGAACCTGTTCGAACTCAACGAAGCCTTTGCCGCGCAGAGCCTCGCCGTGGTGCGGGACCTGGGGGTGGACCCCGCGCAGGTGAACGTGACGGGCGGGGCGATTGCGCTGGGGCACCCCATCGGGGCGTCGGGTGCCCGGGTGCTCGTGACGCTGGTCCACGCCCTGCGGCGCTCGGGCCAGGAGACGGGGGTCGCCAGCCTGTGCATCGGGGGCGGCATGGGCATCGCCATGGTCGTCCGCGCCCGTTAGCCATGCCCATGCCGCTCGCCCGCCTGCTGAACGAGGAATCGTTCGGGTACGCGGGCGAGTCGGCGTCCGGGGCGCTGTCCATGAAGACGATGCGTGGCACGGCGCACTACCGGACCGGGGACGCCCGGCACCGCGTTGGCGGCGAGCAGGCACTGCTCCTGAATGACGGCACCCCCTACCGGGTGGAGGTCGAGCCCGGCACGCGGTCCTTCTGCGTCTTCCTGAACCCGGGTGTCCTGAACCTCGCCCCGCTGGCCGAGGACGCGGGGACTCACCTGCGCTTTCTGGAACGGACGCTGACCCCGCCCCCGCCTGTCTGGACGCTGCTGGAGACGCTGCGGACCCGGCATGAGGCCCGCACGCTGGACCCCCTCGCGCTCGACACCCTGGCCCTGCGGCTGCTCGATCTGCTGGTGGGCGAGGACCGGGAGGCGTGGCGGGCGGCGGACGAGCTTCCGGCCCTTTCCCCCGCGAGGCGGGCCGAACTCGCGCGGCGGCTCTTCCTGGCTCGGGATACGCTCGACGCCCTCGCCCTCGGCCCGGTGGGGCTGGGGGACGCGGCGCGGGCGAGCGGGCTGAGCCCGGCCCACATGGCCCGCGGCTACGCCCGGCTCTTCGGGGAGACGCCCCTCGCCACCGTCACCCGCCGCCGCATGGCCGAGGCGCGCCGGTTGCTGAAAGAGGAGGACTTGCCCGTGGCGGAGGTCACCTGGCGGGTCGGCTACACAAGCGTGACGACCTTCACGGCGGCCTACGCCCGCTGGCACGGCCAGACCCCGGGCCGGGCGCGCAGGATTGGAGAAGTCGAGGACGGACGGCGCCACTAGCATGGACCCATGACCAGCGACGCCACCAACGATCTTTTCGCCGCCATTCACGCGAACAATCTGGAGGGGGTGCGCCTCCTGGTCTCGGCCCAGCTGGAGTTGCTGGAGGCCGTCAGCCCCACCGGCCTCTCCCCGGTCCTGTTCGCCACGTATTACGGGCGCCCGGAGATCATGCGTTTCCTGATCGGGGCGGGAGCGCCGCTCAGCGTGTTTGAGGCCGCCGCGACGGGAGAACTGGCCCCACTGCTTGATCATCTGCAGGCTAATGCTGACCTCGTGAACGCCACCAGCCCGGATGGCTTCAGCCCGCTCGGCCTGGCCGCCTTCTTCGGGCGGGAGGAGGTCGCCACCGAACTTCTCGCTCGCGGAGCCGACGTGAACCGGCCCAGCACGAACGCCATGCACGTCCAACCCCTCCACTCTGCCGCCGCGGGCAACCACACGGCCCTGGCCCTGCGGCTGCTGGCAGCGGGGGCAGATGTGAACGCGGCCCAGCACGGCGGCTTTACCCCGCTGATGAGCGCGGCGCAGAACGGAAATGTGGCGCTGGTGGAGGCGCTCCTCGCGGCGGGGGCTGACCCGGCAGCGACCACCGGGGACGGGCGGAACGCGGCGGCCCTGGCCCGCGAGGAGGGCCACGCGGCGGTGCTGGAGATTCTGAGCGGGACGACCCAGGACGCTGAAGGAACCCGGAATGCGCCGCTCTCCCCCACGCGGGAGACTGGAGCATGAGTGACCATCGCAGGGACCGGGACGGCCGCCCCGACAACGCGCCCGCGGACGGGACGCAGATCAACGAGCTGACGCGCACGCCCGACTACAAGACCGGCTTCCAGACGCCGGACCCCAAGGACGTTCACGAGGAGCACTACACAACCACGCCCGCTGAGGACCGGACGGGCAGCGCCGACCACGGCAAGTACCAGCCGGTGGAAGCACAGGACCCCCGGGAGGTCACCGGTCAGTTTGACCGCCTTGCCACCCGCGACCCGGCGGCGATGGAGCACGCACCTCAGGCCCCCGAGTTCGCGGGCGCCGAGACGGTGGCGGGCATCGGCGTGCAGGACACCACGCTCGGCAGCGGCATCACCGTGGCGGGCGGGCTGGGCACCGAGAGCACCAGTCTGGCAGCGGGCGAGGCGGGGGTGGGCTTGCGCCCCGGCGTGGACCAGAACCCCGGCTACGTCCCCCCCAGCGAGAAGGAGCCGCCCCACTTCCGTGACCGCCCCGGCGACCTTCCCGCAGGTGCTCCCGCTGAGCTTCAGAACGAGGTCGCGGGCGAGGCCGAGAACCACGACCGGCTGTAGGTCCCCTCAGGTATGCGAAAACCCCCACCTTAGCGGTGGGGGTTTTCGCTGGAGTTCCCGGCCCGTTACAGCGAGATCAGGAAGGGGTCCTCCAACGCCTCGCAGATGTACCGGAGGAAGCGCGCGGCGTCCGCACCGTCGATCAGGCGGTGATCGTAGGTCAGGCTCAGGGGCAGCATGTTGCGCGGCTCGAAGCTCCCCGTCTCCTTGTTCCAGACGGGCTCGAAGCCGCCACGCGAGACGCCCAGGATGGCGACTTCCGGCGCGTTCACGATGGGTGTGAAGCCGTACCCGCCGATGCCGCCGAGGTTGGAGATGGTGAAGGTCGCCCCCTGCATCTCGTCGGGCTTGAGTTTGCGCTCGCGCGCCTTGCCCGCCAGTTCGTTCAGCTCCAGCACGATCTCGGTGATGCTCTTGCGGTCGGCGTCCTTGAGCACGGGCACCAGGAGGCCTTGCGGCGTATCGACTGCCACGCCCAGGTTCACGTAGTCCTTGTAGATGACCTGCTGGTTTTCCAGGTCGAGCGAGGCGCCGAACTTGGGGTACTTCCGCAGGGCATTGGCCACGACCTTCATCAGGATGTGGGTCATGGTGAGCTTGCCGCCCGCCTTCTCGACCCGGGCACCGAATTGCTTGCGCGTCTCCTCCATCCGGGTCACGTCCGCCTTGTCGAAGTGCGTGACCATGGGAATGGTCGTCCACGACTGGGTCATGGAGCGCACCGTCGCCTTGCGGATGCCGCTCATGTCCTCGCGGCGCACCGTACCCCATCGCTCGAAGTTGGGGAGGGGGGCGGCAGCCGGGGTGGCGGCAGGGGCCGGAGTCGGGGTGGGGGCAGCGGCGGGCGTGGGTTGGGCCGCCGGGGCCTGCACGCTCGGTGTGCCCGCCGTCCGGCGCACATCTTCCTCGCTGATGCGTCCGGCGATCCCGGTGCCGTGCACGTCGTGGATGTCCACATGCAGTTCGCGGGCCAGGCGACGCACGCTCGGCGCAGCGGGGATCAGCAGGCGGTTGTCATACGCCTGGGTGTTGTACGGCCGCTGGGCACCCGGCACCTGGGTCGCGGGCTGCGCCTCCTGCGGGGTGAGTTGCGTCTCACGTGGCGCGGTGGGCCGCTGGGTGGACAGAGTATCGACCGGGAAGTTGTCCTGCGAAGTGGGAGCCGGGGCGGGCTGGGACGGCTGAGGTTGCGGAGCCGCGCTGGGCTGGGCGCTCGCCGCTGGCTGCTGTCCACCGCCGAGCGTCAGAATCACGCCGCCGACCTTCACCGTGTCGCCCACCTTCACCGCCACGTCCTGCACGGTGCCCGAGGCGTTCGCCGGAACCTCGACGACCGCCTTGTCCGTCTCGATCTCGATGACGGGCTGGCCCTCGCTGATCGTGTCGCCAGCCTTCACGAGCACCGTGACGACCGTTCCCTGCTCGATGTTGTCCCCTACGTCGGGGAGGGTGACCTGGGCGCCGCCCGTCGAGGTGCCCGGCTGGGCAGGAGCGGACGCCACGCCGCTTCCGTCGGAGGTTCCCGCCTGCACCTTCTGGGACTCCACCTGGGCCTGGGCGACCCGGTTGGCGGTTCCCGGATCGTCGGCCACCGTCGGGCTGTCGGGCTCAGCCGCGGGCATCCCGGGCGAGGGCGTCTGCTCCTGGCCGGTGTTGGAGGCGGTGGAGGCCGTGTCCCCACCCCCCGCCAGCGTCAGGATCGTTCCGCCCACGGGCACAGTGTCACCCACCTTGACTCCCACGGCCTCGACCGTGCCACCACTCGTGGCGGGCACCTCGACCACGGCCTTGTCCGTCTCGATCTCAATGATGGGTTGGCCCTCGGCCACGCTGTCGCCGGGCTTGACGAGCACGGTGACGACTGTTCCCTGCTCGATGTTGTCCCCCACGTCGGGGAGTTTCAGTTCAGTGGGCATGCGGGGCGCTCCTTGATGTGAATGAAGGGCCGTCAGCTTTCAGCCATCAGCATAGGCGGCTGACCGCTGAACGCTGATGGCTGAAGGCTTAACGCAGGACCGGCGCTTCCCGCTCCGGGTCGATGCCCAGGTCCGCAATGGCCTTCGCCACCACGTCCCCTTTCACCTTCCCGTCGCGCTGAAGGGCGTACAGGGTGGCGAGGACCACATGCCGCGCGTCCACCTCGAAGAAGTCGCGCAGTTCCTCGCGGGCCTCCGAGCGGCCCCAGCCGTCCGTGCCAAGCGTCCAGACCTTGCGGCTCAGGTGCCCGTTCAGCCCGTCCGCCCCGAGCTTCACGTAGTCGCTGACCGAGACCAGCACGCCGGGCGCGTTCTTCTCGTCCAGTTGCGAGGCGACGTAGCTGACCTTCGGCTCCTCGGTGGGGTGCAGCATATTGCGCCGCTGGGTCAGCAGGGCGTCCTGGTGGAGTTCCTTGTAGCTCGTGACCGACCACACGTCCGCCGCCACGCCGTAGCCCTCCAGCATCTTCACGGCCTCCAGCGCTGCCCCCATGGCGGGGCCACTGGCGAGGAGCTGCGCCCGGAGCTTGGCCTTCGTGTTCTCACTCGCCTGGAAGCGGTACATGCCCCGGATGATCCCCTCCCGGATCTCGTCGTGGCTGCGGCCCTCCGGCATGGGGGGCTGGACCTCGTTCTCGTTGTCGATGGTGACGTAGTAGAACTCCTCGATGTCGTCCACGTACATCCGCTGAATGCCGTGTTCCACGATCACCGCGAGTTCGTACGCGAAGGCCGGGTCGTACACCTTCAGGGTGGGCACCACATACGCCTGGAGAAGAGAGTTGCCATCCTGGTGCTGGAGGCCCTCGCCCGCCAGCGTCGTGCGGCCTGCCGTCGCCCCGAAGAGGAAGCCGCGCGCCCGCTGGTCCCCGGCCGCCCACACCAGGTCACCGATGCGCTGCATGCCGAACATGGAGTAGAAGACGTAGAAGGGGATGGTCGGCACGCCGTGGTTCGCGTAGCTCGTCGCGGCGGCGATCCACGAGGCCATCGCGCCGTCTTCCGTGATGCCCTCTTCGAGCATCTGCCCGTCGGTACTCTCCTTGTAGGCCATCAGCGAGCCGAAGTCGACCGGCTGGTAGGTCTGCCCGCGCGGCGAGTAAATGCCGATGCGGGGCACGAGCGCGTCCATGCCGAAGGTCCGCGCCTCGTCGGGCACAATGGGGACGATCAGCTTGCCGATCTCCTTGTCACGCAGCAGCTTGCTCATGATCTGCACGGCGGCCATCGTGGTGCTCACCGCTCGGCCCTTGCTGCCCGCCGCGAACTCCTCGTAGAACTCACCGGTCGGGACGGTGGGACGGGGGTAGTCCACGATTCGCTCGGGCACGAAGCCGCCGAGTGCCTGGCGCCGTTCGAGCATGTACTTGATCTCGGGCGAGTCGGGGCCAGGGTTGTAGAAGTCTAGGTGCTCGACCTGATCGTCGGTGAGCGGCAGCTCCAGCAGGTCACGCAGGTTCTTCAGCGCCCCGAACTCCAGCTTCTTGACCTGGTGGGCCACGTTGCGCGCCTGCGCCGTCTCGCCCAGGCCGTAGCCCTTCACCGTGCGGGCGATGATGACGGTCGGGCTGCCCGTATGTTCAGTGGCCGCCTTGTAGGCCGCGTAAACCTTCCGCACATCATGCCCGCCGCGGTTGAGGAGTTCGAGGTCTGCGTCCGTCCAGCCCTCGATGAGCTTCTGGAGTTCCGGCGTGTTGAAAAACTTCTCGCGCAGCTCCTTGCCACCGAAGGCCGCGTACCGCTGCGACTCGCCGTCCACCAGCGCCTCGAAGCGCTTGACGATCTCGCCGTTGTAATCGCGGGCCAGCAGCTCGTCCCACTTCGAGTCCCACACGACCTTGATGACGTTCCAGCCCGCGCCGCGGAACAGCGCCTCGAACTCCTGAATCACCTTGGAATTGGCGCGCACCGGGCCGTCCAGCCGCTGAAGGTTCGCGTTCAGCACGAACACGATGTTGTCAAGGTTCTCGTAGGCAGCGAATCTGAGGGCCCCCACTGACTGCGGCTCGTCCATCTCACCGTCGCCCAGGAAGGCCCAGACCTTGGCGTTCCCTTTCGGCTTCAGGCCCCGGTTCTCCAGGTACTTGATAAAGCGGGCCTGGTAGATCGCCTGGATGGGTCCCAGACCCATGCTCACCGTCGGGAACTCCCAGTAATGCGGCATCAGCCAGGGGTGTGGGTAGCTGCTCAGGCCGGGACCGTCCGGGCTCAGCTCGCGCCGGAAGTTGTTGAGCTGCGCCTCGCTGAAACGCCCCTCCAGGAAGGAGCGCGCATAGATGCCGGGGCTCGCGTGCCCCTGGAAGAAGATCAGGTCGCGGTCCTGCCCCGCCCCGTGCCCCCGGAAGAAGTGGTTGAAGCCCACCTCGTACAGTTCGGCGCTGCTCGCGTAGGTAGCGAGGTGCCCGCCGATGCCGTCACTCTTCTTGTTCGCCTTGACGACCATCGCCACGGCGTTCCAGCGGATCGCGTTGCGGATCTTGCGCTCCAGCTCCAGGTTGCCGGGGTACTCGGGCTGCTGGTCCACGTCAATGGAGTTGATGTACGGCGTGTTCTGCTTGAAGAGGATCGGGGCGCCGTGGAAGTAGGCGTAGTGGTCCAGCTCCTCCAGAAGCTGCGCGGCACGGTCGTCGCCCGCATGCGATAGCACGTAGGCGAGCGAGTCGAGCCACTCCTGGGTCTCCACGCTGTTGAGCTTCTCCCGGTCCTGCGGCGGCAATTCGGCACGCGGGGGCATCTTCGTCATGCCGGTAGTCTATGCCCACCCATTCACCGCTTCCAACAGGGCAAAATGAGCCCATTGACCACCGCTGCTGGTGGATGTCTGAAGTCGGAGGAGGCGCCATGCGAAAAGTCGTGTTCCACGCCCAAAGCACCCTGAACGGCCGCATTGCCAACACGCAGGGAACGTTCTGGACCCCCTTCCCCTGGGGCGAGGCAGAGTCGGCGGCCTTCAACCGACATTTCCGCGCGGCCGATACCTGGGTCCTGGGACGAGTGATGTACGAGGCCATCGTGCCCTGGTGGGACGAGGTCGCCTGGGGAACGCCACCCAACGACGCGGCCGACCTTTCACCCCCCGACCTGGAGTTCGCCGCCCTGCAACAGGCGATGCAGAAGGTGGTGTTCTCCAGAACCCTGCCCGACGCCGAGGACCGGACCGTGATTCGCCGCGATCCGGCCGGGTATCTCCTGGCCTTGAAACAGCAGCCGGGCGGCCCCATCTTCCTGTCGTGCGGCCCTGCGCTCCTGGCCGAACTGGCCGCCATGCCCGGGCTGATCGACGAATACCTGCTCGCGGTCCACCCCGCCGTGCTGAGTGAAGGCCCCCGCCTCTTCGACGGCCTCTCCCGCGACCTCGCGCTGCGGCTGCTGGGCGCGGAGGTGTTCGAGGCCGGGGCCGTCCTGCTGCACTACGGGGTGGAGGCAAGCTGAGTGGACTGGAGGGGAAAGGCTCGGTGTATTTCTGGGGCCGGGCAGGAGGGCAACCTGGGGCTGCTACCCCCACCCAACCTCCCCCGCAAGGAGGGAGGAGTGACAGCGCCAAAGCTTCAGCTCTTTGAAAACTGTCTCTTGTGGACGGCCAATCGCCACAAGTGGCTGGTTCTCGCACGGCCTTCACCCGCCTTGCTCGCGCAGCGAGACGGTGGGCACGCGGCTGGGTACACAGCAGGGTCAAACCTTCGTCAGGAGAAACGACCCCAGGCGGGGCGGGCGAGCCCTTTGCCGAGCGCAGCGGGAAGCTCCCCTGCCCCCTCTGGGGGTAGGGGCTGGGGGTGGGGGCAAACAAGGGCAAGATGCCCGGCCCCTCAGATCGTGTCTCTCAGCAAACCGTGCCCCAGCCACCGCATAGAACTCTCGCCCCACATTCAGGCCCTCCTCTTCCAACAAAATCCGAAAGGCCAGCGCAGCAACTCGGCGCACGCCCGCCCCCACCCCCTTTCCCCGGAGAGAATCACGCCATGGAACTCCGCCACCTCCGTCATTTCGTCGCCCTCGCCGAGGAGGAACACTTCGGGCGGGCGGCCGAGCGCGTCTTCGTGGTTCAGCAGGCGCTGTCGAACTCCATCCGCAATCTCGAGGACGAGGTCGGCGTACCCCTCGTGCTGCGAACCACCCGGCGGGTGCAACTGACCCCGGCGGGACAGGAGTTCCTGGAGGGGGCGCGCGCAACGCTGGCCCAGGCGGCGCAGACGGTTGAGCGGGCCCGGCGGGCGGCCCGGGGCGAGGTGGGGCGGCTGACGGTCGGTTTCGTGGGTGGCCTCGCCTTTGGGGGGCTGCCGGAAATCGTGCGGTCCTTCCGCGAGCTGTACCCCAACGTCTCTGTGGACCTGCGCGAACTCACCGCCCAGGAGCAGGAGGCGGCGCTGCGGGGCGGGCAGATTGACGTGGGCCTGATGCTCCTGCCCGTGCGTGACCCCGGACTGGACTCCCGGGCGCTGTGGCGCCAGCCCCTCGTCGCGGCCCTCCCCGCCGGGCATCCCCTGGCCCGCAAACGCAGGCTGAGAATTGGCGACCTTGCGGGCGAACGCTTCGTCTTCTTTCCCCGCCACCTGCGCGCCACCTACTTCGACCAGGTCATGCGCTGGTGCGCCTCCGCTGGCTTCACGCCCAACGTGGTGCAGGAGGCCATCGAGATTCCCACCCTGCTCTCGCTGGTGGCGGCCGGGCTGGGCGTCTTTCTCCCCATCCAGTTCTTCGAGCGACTGTCGCTGCCCGGTGTGGTGTACCGGCCTGTCGACGACGCGCCCCTCATCGACATCGTGGCGGTCTGGCGGCGTGAGGAGGTGGGCGGCGGCCCCATCGTGCGCGCCTTCCTGACGGTGGCGGGGGAGGCTTTAGGCAATCAGACCTAGGCGGGGAACCGGAGGAGGTCCGGGCAAGGGGGAGTATGATGAATTTCACAAAGCGGGCCGGGCACCTGGCACGTCGGCCCCGCTCCAGGGAGGCTCCCCATGCCGGACCAACCCGGGCCGGACGAGACCGCGGCCCTCCAGCCGTCGCTCGCCCCGCCCCCCGTTCCCAGCGCCGCCATCCGCACCCCCGACCAGAAGCTGCGCGTGTTCGTCTCCTCGACCCTCCAGGAACTCGCGGAGGAACGCCGGGCGGCGAGAGCGGCCATCGAGCGGCTGCGCCTCACGCCCGTCATGTTCGAGCTGGGCGCGCGGCCCCACCCGCCCCGCGACCTGTACCGCGCCTACCTCGCGCAGAGCCACGTGTTCGTGGGGCTGTACTGGGAACGCTACGGCTGGGTGGCTCCCGGCGAACAGGTGTCCGGCCTGGAGGACGAGTACCTGCTGTCCGGTGACCGGCCCAAGCTGATCTACGTCAAATCCCCCGCCCCGGCGCGCGAGGCCCGGCTGGAGGAACTGCTGGGCCGCATCCGGGCGGATGACGCCGCCTCCTACAAGCCCTTCACCTCGGCGCGGGAACTGCGAGAGCTGCTGGCCGACGACCTCGCGGTGCTGCTCACCGAGCGCTACGAGCAGAGCCTGCCCGCCGGAGTTCCGGCGCCCTCCCCTCCCCCGCCCGAGCCGGAGCCGGGCGTCGGGGCACTGCCCGTTCCCCTTACCAGCCTGGTGGGGCGCGAGGGGGAAATTCAGGAGGTGACGGGCCTGTTCGGGGAGCCGGACGTGCGGCTGGTGACCCTGTGGGGGCCGGGTGGGATCGGCAAGAGCCGCCTGGCCCTGGCCGCCGCGGCGGCGCTGTCGGGCCGCTTCCGGCAGGGGGTCCGCTTCGTGGCCCTGGCGGCGCTGCACGAGCCGGAGGCCGTCCTGCCCGCCATCGCACGCGGGATCGGGCTGCGTGACCCCGGCGGGCCGACGCTGGCGCAGGACGTGCGCCGGGCGCTGGAGGGCCGCGAGCTGCTGCTTGTCCTCGACAACTTCGAGCAGGTCCTTCTGGCCGCGCCGCTGCTGACGGACCTGCTCTCGGACGCGCCGGGGCTGCGCGTGCTGGTCACCAGCCGCTCGCCGCTGCGCCTGAGCGGGGAGCGGCAGGTCGAGGTGGGGCCGCTGCCGCTCCCCGACCCCCGGCACCGCCCCACCCCCGCGCGGCTGCTGGCCTCGCCCGCCGTGCGGCTCTTTGTCGAGCGCGCCCACGCCGTCAAGCCCGACTTCGAGCTGACCGCAAGCAACGCGGCGGCCGTCGCGGGCATCTGTGCGGCGCTCGACGGGGTGCCGCTCGCCCTGGAACTCGCGGCGGCGCGCATAAGGCTGCTGCCCCCGGCGGCGATCCTGGCCCGGCTCGACCAGCGCCTGCCGATGCTGACCGGGGGGGCACGCGACCTGCCCGCACGGCAGCAGACCCTGCGGGGCGCCATCGACTGGAGCGTGCGGCTGCTGACGGATGAGCAGCGCGACCTTTTCACCCGGCTGGGGGTGTTCGCCCGCGGCTTCACCCTGGAGGCGGCCGAGGCGGTGTGTACGCCCGAGGTGCCCGACGTGCTGGGCAGCCTGGAGGCCCTGGTGGACGGCAGCCTGGTGGGGCAGGAGCCGCGCGAGGAGGAGCCGTGCTTCACGATGCTCGCCACCGTGCGCGAGTACGCCCGGGAATTGCTGACCGCCAGTGGCAACCTGGAGACGCTGAGCGCCCGCCACGCGGCCTACTACCACGCCCTCGCCGCCCGCGCCCGGCCCGAGCTGCGTGGCCCCACCCAGGCGGGGTGGCTCTCGCGGCTGGACTTCGCGCACGACAACCTGCGCGCCGCGGTGCGGCACGACCTGGACACGGGTGATGCCGCGGGGGCCGCGGGCCTCGCCTGGGACCTGTACATGTACTGGTGGATCGCCGGGCACCTCACCGAGGTCCGGGCCTGGATGGAGGAGGTGCTGACCTCGGGCAGGCCCCTGCCCGACCTCGCCCGGGCGCGGGCGCTGTACTACGCGCGCACGATCACCTTCTGGCAGGCGGAGGCGAAGCCCCTCGCACCCGACTTGGCCGAGAGCGCTGCGCTGTTCCGTGCGGGAGACGACCCCTGGGGGGCGGGCCTGGCATCCCTGTCGCTGGGGCTGGCGCTGGGCACGGCCCTCCCGCCGGACCCGGCGGGGGCGGCGGCGGCCTTCGGGGACAGCCTGGCGTTCTTCCGCCAGGCCCACGACCCCTGGGGCGAGGCGATGGCCCTCGTGACGCTGGGCCGCGCCGCCCTCGCCGCCGGGGGGGTCGGGGAGGCCCACGCCCGCTTCGGGGAGAGCCTGACCCTCGCCCGGGGCGCGGGGGACGACCTCGGCCTCGCCATCGCCGAGAACCACGTCGGCTGGACCTCCCTGCTCCTGAACCGCCCGGACGAGGCCCGGGAGCATTTCGCCGCCGGGCTCGCCCTCTCCGCGCGGCTGCATCACGATGAGGGCGTGGCCTACGGCCTGGAGGGCCTGCTCGCCGTGGCGGCGGGGCAGGGGGACGTGGGGCGAACGGCCCGGCTGCTGGGCGCCTCGCGCGCCCTGCGCGAGCAGACCGGCCTAATCCACAACCCCAACGCCGCCTTCTACCAGGGCGCGGTGGACGCCCTGCGTTCGGGGGCGGCGGCAACCTTCGCGGCCGAGGAAGCTGCCGGGCACGAGCTGAGCGCCGCGGAGGCCGTCGCGTATGCCCTGAGCGGGCCGAATGCGGCCCCAGGAGAGCCCCATGATCCGAGCCCAGCCCTCCCCGTCCCTGCCCCATCCCCGTGACGACCGGGTGCGGCCCGCCACACGGCGGCTCGCCGCGTTCGTGCTGCCCTTCCTGATCGTCGCCTTCGCGCTGCTGTTCTTCTGGCCCGCGCCGGGGGACACCGAGCGGCTCTTCGCCTGGACCATCCGGCCCCCGATGACGGCCATGATGCTCGCCGCCGCCTACCTGGGGGGCATCCTCTTCTTCGTCCAGGTGCTGCGGCAACGCTGGCACCACGTCGCGGCGGGCTTTCCGGCGGTGGGGCTCTTTGCTGGCCTGCTGGGCATCGCCACCGTGCTGCACTGGGACCGTTTTCATCCCGGCCACGTCAGCTTCATCGCCTGGGCCGGGCTGTACTTCACCACGCCCTTTCTGGTGCTGGCCGCCTGGTGGGTGAACCGGACGGCCGACCCCGGCACGCCGGACGAGCGTGACCTCGTGCTGCCGCGGGGGTGGCGCCTGCTGCTGGCCTGCGCCGGGGTCGTCACCCTCGCCCTCGGGCTGCTGCTCTTCCTGCGGCCCGGGACCCTGATCGGGGTGTGGCCCTGGGCGCTGACGCCGCTCACCGCGCGGGTGGTGGGGGCGCTGTTCACCCTGCCCGGGGTGGTGGGGCTCAGCCTGGCGCGGGATGGCCGCTGGAGTGCGGCGCGGGTCCTGCTCCAGGCGCAGGCGCTGGGGATCGTCGCCATCCTGGTGGGGGTGGCGCGGGACCGCGCGTCCCTCGACTGGGGGCAGGCGGCGGCATGGTGGTTCGTCCTGGGCCTGTCGGCCATGCTGGGGTTCTGCGCGCTCGCCCTGGTCACGCTCGACCGCCGGGCACGGCGTGGGGAAGGCGCATGACGGGGCGGCGGTTCCTGACCAGCCTGCGGCTCGACACGCTCTTCGACGGCGTGTTCGCCATCACCCTCACCCTGCTCGTGCTTGACGTTCGCCCGCCCGAGGAGCTGGGGCCGGGCGGCCTCCTCCCCGTCCTGCGCGGCCTGGGGCCGGAGCTGGCGAGCTACGTGGTCAGCTTCGCGCTGCTGAGCGTGTTCTGGCTGGGGCATCACCTGGGAGGCAGCCTGGTCGTGCGCTCGGACTTCGCGCACGCGGCGCTCAACCTGCTCGCCCTGCTCGTGGTCGCGCTTGTCCCGTTCTCGGCGGCGCTGATCGGGCGACACCCGGGCGAGCCGCTCGCGTACACCGTCTTCGGCACCCACGTGGCCGCCCTGTCCGTGCTCTTCTTGCTGAACTGGCGGCACTGCTCGCGGGGGCACCGGCTGGTCGAGGCGAACCTGCCTCCCCGCATCATCTCGCGCATCACGCAGATGGGTGTGGAGGCCACCGTCGGCTACCTCCTGCTGATTCCCGTCGCGTTTTTCGCGGCGCGTTGGAGCCTGATCCTCTACTTCCTGCTGATCCCCGTCGCCCTGGTCGAACTCGCCCGGCTGGCGCGGCTGATCGAGGGACTTCCGGCGGGCGGGGTAGAGGGGGGGCTGGAGCGGAAGGACGGGGCCTCGCAAGGAGTGGGGTAGACGGAGGTGAAGAGAATTAGGGCACCGGGATTAGAACTCCGGCCCCGGCTCCTCCTTCACCCTCTCCTGGTGTTCCCGCCAGTCACGGTGCCCGGTCCGCAGCGATTCCGGCAGGTCGTCCCGCCCCAGACGCCGGGCGACATTTTCCACTTGAGGCGTGAGGTGCCCGGCCATGTCCACGAGTGGCAGCCCCCCGCGCAACATGCCCGCCACCCACGGCTGCCCCGTCGCGTGGGCGAACAGCGCGAGAATGCTCTCCACCGCCCGGAACCCCTCCTGAGTTGTGTCCGAGAGCAGCCGCAATTGCCCGGGTAGATGTGGCAGCAACCCGGCGAGCCCGACTTCGTAAGCAGCGATGGTCCTGGCGCCAACACGTCCGGCCAGCAGGGGCTGGAAGCGGAGGCGGGAGAGTTCAATCTCGGCCAGGAGACCCAGCAGCGGCCCGTGGCTCCGGCCACCGAACTTCGCCACGACCTCGCACCAGACAGGCACCGCCACGTAGATGTCGCCCTGATCCAGATTTCACGCCAGACCAGTTCATAGGGCGGCAGGGCCTCATCCGGGTAATGGCCCGCTCCCTTGAACCAGTTGTACTCCCCTGGCCCTTCCGGGCGCATCCGCTCCAGGTCCCACGTGAACTGCCGTAGCAACTCTGCGCCAGCAATTCCAGTTAGCGGGACGTGAAGGGCATGGTAGGAGGGTAGTCCGCCATCCCGCTTACCTTCCCCTTACGTCCCCGGCGTAAAATAGTAGGATGCTACGGGTCCAGTCCGACTTCAAACCGTCCGGAGACCAGCCGACCGCCATTCGCAGTCTGGTGGATGGGCTGGGGTCGGGCCTTCGGTTTCAGACACTATTAGGGGCCACAGGTACGGGAAAAACGTACTCTATGGCGAAGGTCATCGAGGAAACAGGCCGCCCCGCCCTCATCATGGCCCCTAACAAAATCCTCACCGCCCAGCTCGCCTCCGAGTTCCGCGAGTTCTTCCCCGACGCGGCGGTGGAGTTCTTCATCTCGTACTACGACTACTACCAGCCCGAAGCGTACGTGCCCGGCAAGGACCTGTTTATCGAGAAGGACGCCTCCATCAACCAGGAGATCGAGCGTCTGCGGCACTCCACGACGCGCAGCCTGCTCACCCGGCGGGACACCATTGTGGTCGCCTCGGTGTCGTGCATCTACGGCTTGGGCGACCCCGCCGAGTACCGCGCGCTGAACCTCATCCTCAAGGTCGGCGAGAAGGTGGGGCGCGACGAGATCTTGGGCCGCCTGGTCACCATGCAGTACGAGCGCAACGACATTGAGATGGCGCCGGGCCGCTTCCGCGCGAAGGGGGACACCGTCGAGGTCTGGCCGAGCTACGACGAGCAGCCGCTGAGAATCGAGCTGTGGGGCGACGACGTGGACCGTATCCAGGTCGTGCATCCCATGACCGGAGACAAGCTGGGCGATCTGGACGCCACCATCGTCTACCCCGCCAAGCACTACGTCTCCAGCGCGGGGAACATCGAGCGGGCCATTGTGACGATCCAGGAGGAGCTGGACCAGCGGCTGGACTACTTCAAGTCGGTCGGCAAGCTGCTCGAAGCGCAGCGGCTCAAGGAGCGCACCCTCTACGACCTGGAGATGCTCAAGGTGCTGGGCTACTGCTCGGGCATCGAGAACTACTCGCGGCACATCGACGGGCGGACGCCGGGGGCTACGCCGTACACCATGCTCGACTACTTCCCGGACGACTTCATCACCTTTATCGACGAGTCGCACGTGACGGTGCCGCAGATCGGCGGGATGGCGAACGGGGACCGGGCGCGCAAACAGACGCTGGTGGACTACGGCTTCCGCCTGCCCTCGGCGATGGACAACCGCCCCCTGAACTTCGACGAGTTCCTGAGCAAGACCGGGCAGACCGTGTTCGTCTCCGCCACCCCCGGCCCCTTCGAGCGCGAGGTCAGCGACTCGGTGGCCGATCAGATCATCCGTCCGACCGGTCTGGTGGACCCACCCGTCACCGTGCGGCCCATTCAGGGCCAGATCGAGGACCTGCTGGGGCGGGTGCGCGAGCGGGCGAACAAGGGCGAACGCACCCTCGTCACCACCCTCACCAAGCGGATGTCGGAGGACCTCACCGAGTACCTGCTCGAAAAGGGCGTCAAGGCGCGGTATATGCACTCGGACATCGACTCGGTGGAGCGCCAGGTCATCATCCGCGACCTGAGATTGGGGCACTACGACGTGCTGGTCGGCATCAACCTGCTGCGCGAGGGGCTGGACCTGCCGGAGGTCTCGCTCGTCGCCATCCTCGACGCCGACAAGCCGGGCTTCCTGCGAAGCGAACGGGCGCTGATCCAGACCATCGGCCGCGCGGCCCGCAACGTGAACGGCGAGGTCGTGCTGTACGGCGACACCATGACCCCGGCGATGGAATCCGCGATGGAGGAGACCCGGCGCCGCCGCGAGAAGCAGATCGCCTTCAACGAGGAGCACGGCATCACGCCGACCACCGTGGTCAAGGGCGTCCGCAACGTGATCCGCGGCGAGGAGGTCGAGGGCGAGATCAGCTCCGAGACGGTCGGCGACGACCGCGACGCGCTGACCGCGCAGCTCACCGACCTGGAACTCGACATGTGGCAGGCGTCCGAGGACCTCGACTTCGAGCGGGCGGCCAGTCTGCGCGACCAGATTCGCGCCATCGAGGCGAAACTCCAGGGCAAGGAGTTCAAGCAGGCGACGGTGCCCGGGCAGAAGGTCAGGAGGAAGGGTCGGCGGTAGGGCGGGAGGGGAGCCGCCCCGTCCGATCGGGCAGCCCTCCTCTATCTGCTCAACGCCGGTCAGGCTGCACTCTCCGGCGCTGAACAGCGGGGCATATGCAGCACGCAGGACGCTTAACTTCTACTCCCGCTCGTTGTCCTGGCCGCCCACGGTGCCCGTGACGCTGTAGGTTTCGCCCTCCTCCCGCAATCGCAGCGAGAGCCCGCTGAAGCTGCGCCCACCCGGATCAGGCAACAGGAAGCAGAAGGCCAATTCGTCGTCAGCTCCGGCCTCGGTGTTCCACGAGGTCGTCCACGGAGGGATTGGGAAGCACGGTCACGAACGTTTGCTGCCCCGCGGTCGCCACCGCCGGGATGTGGGGTTCATCGGTCCCGTGATCGTGCCGCCTACCACGGCGGTGATGCGTGTCCCCTCCGCGTTCTGCCTGAGCGGCTCCTCCAAGCCCCGCCGCTCCTCTGCCGACAGCAGCCTCAACATCAACTCGGCCCTGAAGGCGCGGCCTTTGTCTGTTCTGCCCCCCAGCAGCCGGGTCTGACCCACCTGCAAGGGGCCGGAGCTGGCGACATTCCCCGACTGGCCCGGTGGAATCGCCGGAACAGTGGACGTCGTGGGCATGGTCTGGGCAGCAGAAGGGAGCGTATGGGGCAGCATAAATCCCGGCCCATCGCCGGGGAGCCGCAACTCAGCCGCAGCGTCCTACTGGCGACGGAGTGTACACGTCCCCAGCCGCAGCTCCCTTGCCGCCGCCCGGAGGTCCGCCGGGGTGCGCGCGACGCTCGCCACCGCGAAGGCCTCCTTCAGCCGGGCCGAGACCTCGGGCAGAGGGCCGCTGATCAGGACGCCGGAGAGCGGCGCGCGGGTGCTCCCCAGGGTCACGCAGGCCAGGGCCAGGCCGCCGTTCCCGGCATCGGCGGTGTCCAGGGCGACGAGCGACGGCACCCGCGGGTCGTAGAGCAGGGCGCCGCGGTCGGCGCGGTAGGTCAGCGGTTGGCCCGCCGGGGGCTGGGGTCTCAGACGCAGGACGGTCTGAAACTGCTCGCCGTCGGCCGTCACGCCGTCCAGCCTCCACACCTGACCGGGCTGCACGGGGGAGGCTGGTTGTGAAGCTCCCCCCGAACTCCCCGCCAGGGCAAACGCGAGGGCGAGCAGGAGGGTGGGGGCAGGGGAGCGCATGGCTCAGAGTACGGCGCCCAGGCCCGCCATTCGTGCGCGTCCCTACACCTCACCTCTCCCCTTTCCACTTAACATCGAAAGGGTTACCCATAAAGGAGAGGTGTATGAGCGAGTACCGGCAGGACCTGTTCCGCTACGTGGCCGAGGAGTTCGCCGAGGATTACCGCGAGGGGGAGCTCCCCCGCCGCGAGTTTCTGCGCCGGAGTGTCCTGCTGGGCGGCTCCATCCTGGGGGCGCGGACGCTGCTGGCCTCGCTGGGGGTGCTGGGCGTGAGCGCCGCCGAACTGGCCGAGGCGCAGACGGCCCCGCCGCAGAACGAGCCCGCCCAGAATGTCTATCAGGTCGCGCCCGACGACCCTTCCATCGAGGCGGGGGCCGTCACCTACGAGGCGCTGGGCCGCACCAACTTCGCCTACCTGGCCCGCCCGAAGGGGGTGGCGAGCGCCCCCATCGTGATGGTGATTCATGAGAACCGGGGCCTCCAGCCGCATATTCAGGACGTGACCCGCCGCGTCGCCAAGGCCGGGTACATCGGGCTGGCCCCCGATTTCGTCTCGCCCGAGGGCGGGACGGCGAAGTTCACCGACACCGCCCAGATCTCCGCCTTCATCGCCCGCACCCCGGCCGAGGCCCACGTCGCGCACGGGCTGGAGGCAGTGAAGTTCCTGAAGGCCCAGCCGGGCGCGCAGGCGGAGCGCTTCGGAATGGTCGGTTTTTGCTGGGGCGGCGGCATGACCTGGCGGATGGCGACGCTGCTGCCCGACCTGAAGGCCGCCGTGCCCTTCTACGGCCCGTCGCCGTCCTTCGAGGACATCCCCAAGATCAGGGCGGCGGTGCTGGGCATCTACGGCGGGCTCGACAACCGCATCACCTCGAACGCGGCGGCGACAGACGCGGCCCTCACCGCGGCGGGCGTCAAGCACCAGTTCCTGATCTACCCGGGGGCCAACCACGCCTTCCACAACGACACCGGGCAGAACTACAAGCGCGACGCGGCCGAGAATGCCTGGGCGACCACCCTGGTCTGGCTGGGGGGAAATCTGTAGGCGGGGACAGCCGAGAGGGCCACATCTTGTCCTGGATGTGGCCCTCTTGCCGCGCGTGTTCTAAAGTCAGCCCGTTCGGCGACGCGCCCAGTTCCAAAGCCCTCCGAAGAGCAGCAGCGCGGCGACGGAGGCCCCCACGACGAGGTTTCGCACCAGCTCCACCGTCTTGACCTAGAGGGGGTAGACGCCGTTCTCGCGCAGGTAGGTCTCGCTGAGGTACCGCACGCCGTCCTGGCTCTGGCCGGGCAGGAAGGCCCCCGCGTCGCGCACGATAAGCCGCTGGGGGGAGCCGATAGGCGTGCCCGGGCTTTCCGTGTCACCGAAGAGGGCGCCCACTGCCCCGGCAGGCTCGACACGCTGGACCAGGGCCGCGTCCCGCAGCAAGACCGCGCTGACCACCAGGCTCAGCACCAGCGCGACGAGCGCCAACACGGTAAAGACGCCCGCGACCCGGCGCAGGAGGGCAGGCCGCACGCCCTACCCGTCGCTGGCGACGAAGCGCACCGAGATCGCCAGCTCGTCGTTCACGCGGCCCGAGGTGATCTGCCCGTTCTTCACGCCGAAATCGCTGAGCTTCACGTTGAACTTGGTGCTGACCGCCAGCACGTTGCCCTTGAGACCGGCCGCCTTCGTGCTGTCGCCTGCGGGTGTGTAGCGCACAGTCGCGTCCGCCGTCACGGGCTTCGTGATCCCGTTCAGGGTGAGGTTCCCCGTCACCCGGTACTGGTCGCCGCTCACGCGGGTGACGCGGGTCGCGGTGAACTTCACCTGGGGCGCCCTGTCGAAGTTCAGCCACGCGGCCGAGCGCATGTGCCCGTTGCGCGTGGCGATGCCGGTGTCGATGCTCGCGCCGTCGATGACGACCGTGCCGCTCCCGGTTCGTGCCACGGGGTCGAAGGTGAGCGTTCCGCTGATCTTGTTCGTGCGGCCCGTGAAGTTCTCGACGGCCGTCTCGCTCTCGACGGTCATCACGTTGGCGTTCTCGGCGCTGCTCACCACCTCGAACTTGGCGGGCGCGGCGCCCGCGGCGGCCAGGGACAGGACGGCGAGGGACAGCAGGCGGGCGGTGTAGGTCTTGTGCATGACAGGCCTCCTTGCCGGGCATGCCCGGTGGACCGGGCTCACTCGTTTCGCTTCAGGAGCGGACTTCACGGGAGGCGGGAAACAGGCTCCCCCCCTTTCCCACGCTACAGGCGGGCTCTAGCGGGGGGAATGCTGGGATGGGACGGCGCCATGTCATTTTCTCCCGGCCTGCTCCTCCGGCCTCCCCTCGCGGAAGGCCTGGGGGGAGAGGCCTGTCGCCGCCTTGAACGACCGGCTGAAGTGAAAGGGGTCCGCGAAGCCGAGCTGCCCCGCGATCTCCTTCACGCTCGCGCCCGTGAAGCTCAGCAGCCTCCGGGCCTCCAGGGTCCGGCGGTCCTGAATGACCTCCTTGGCGGTCTTGCCCAGCGCCGCGCGGGTGAGCCGGGAAAGCCCCTTGGGTGAGAGGTTCAGCGCCCGGGCGTAGCGCCCCACGTCGTGCCAGGCGGTGAAGTGGCGCTCCAGCAGCGTGAGGACCCGGGGCAGGTCGGGCGCGCCCTTCACATGGTCCACGTCGGCGGCCCGAACCGCGCGCCACACGAGCACCAGCAGGGCCTCGACCAGGGGGCGCAGCAGCCGGACGTCTCCCCCGCCCCGCACCCGCTCGTACTCGCCCGCCAGCAGCTCCAGCAGGGCCAGCGCCTGGCCCTGCAGCTCCGGCCCCACCGGGACCGCCTGATCGCCGGGCGCGTAGTTGAACAGCAGTTGCCCCGCCGCGGCGCCCGGCGTGCCCGCCAGCAGGTCCTCGGTAAAGGACACCACGAAGGCGCCGAAACCCTGCCCGTCCACGAAGGCGTGAACCTGCCCCCGCGCAATCAGACTGACGCTGGGCGCCCGCAGCTCGATCAGCCGCCCGTCGATGGTGTGCCGGGCCTGCCCCGAGTGGACCCAGAGGATTTCCTGAAAGTCGTGCCGGTGGGGCCGGAAGATCTGGCCGGGGGCGCTCGCCCAGCCCTCCAGCCGCTCCACGACGATAGGCAGCGCCTGGTCCTTGAGCGGCACGTACTGGACGGAGGAGGAGGGGGGGGTCATCACGGGCCTGGTTCCACCTTAATCGGCGCCCAGGAGAGGACCGTTAGGACGGCTACGGGGGAGGCGGGAAAAGAGGAGGGGCCGCCCAACCCAACGCGAGCGGCCCCCCTCACTTCCCACCCTCAGTGGATAACTCGCTCCGCCTCCGTGGGCACCCCATCTACCTCGGCCCTCTGGGCGGGCAGGAGGAGGTTCGCCACGATGCCCACCACGGCGGCGAGCGCCATGCCTGAGAGGGTCAGCGTCGTGCCCCCCACCGCGATGGGAAAGGCCGCCCCGCCCAGCCCCAGCACCAGGATCAGGCTTACCACGATCAGGTTGCGGGAATGCGCGAAGTCGATCCTCGCCTCGGCCAGGGTGCGGATGCCCACGGAGGCGATCATGCCGAAGAGCAGGATGGAGACGCCGCCCAACACGCCCTGGGGCAGACTCTTCAGGACGGCGGCCAGCTTGGGCGAGCAGCCGAAGAGGATGGCGAACACGGCACCAATGCGGAGAATGGCCGGGTCGTACACCCGCGTCAGCGCCAGCACCCCCGTGTTCTCGGCGTAGGTAGTCGCCGCGGGCCCACCCAGCGCGGCGCTGCTCATGTTGGCGATCCCGTCCGCGAAGAGGGTGCGGCTCAGCCCTGGGTTTTGCAGGAAGTTCTGCCCTACGACCCGGCCGTTCACAATCACGTCGCCCACATGCTCGATAAAGGTCACGACGGCGACGGGCGCGATGATGGCGACCGCCCGCCAGTCCAACGCGGGCGCGTGGAAATCGGGCAGCCCCAGCAGCGGCGCGGCGCCAATCGCGTTCAAGGCTTCACTCCCGATCTGCCCGGTGGCGAGCGCGACGAGGTAGCCGACCACCACGCCGATCAAGATGGGGATCATGCGGAAGAGCCCACGCCCGTACACGCTGGCGACCACGGCGGCGGCGAGCGTGACGAGGGCCAGCCACCAGTTCGTCTTCGCCTCGTTCACGGCGACGCTGCTCAGCCCCAGCCCGATCACGATGATGACGGGGCCGGTGACGACCGGGGGAAACACCCGCAGCAGCCGGTCCGTGCCGAAGAGTTTCACCAGCCCGCTGAACAGCAGGTACATCGCCCCGGCGGCGATCAATCCGCCCGCCGCCGCGCCCGGCCCCATCTCCTTGACGACGAGCGCGGTCGGCGCGATGAAGGCGAAGCTGGAGCCCAGGAAGATGGGCACCCGGCCCCCGGTGAGCAGGTGGAAGATCAGGGTGGCGAGCCCGGCCCCGAAGAGGGCCACGCTGGGCGAGAGGCCCACCAGAATGGGCACGAGCACCGTCGCCCCGAACATGGCGATGGCGTGCTGCACGCCGAGAACCAGGCGGCGCTCCGGGCGAGTCGGGCTGGGGGGCGGGGCGGCGGGGACGGTCTGGGTCATGGGGCCTCCGGGCAGGGGGTCGCCGCAGGCCACCGGGAGGGCAGACTAGGGCGTGCTCCTTCTCCGGGGGCCGAGCATACCGCCTGCCGGTTCCGGATAAATGGGGCGCGCGGGAGCATTCGTGCGGCCAGGGGGACGAGGGCCCTCCCCGTGTTCTACGCTGGGGGCCATGAACCCCAAGGGAGACCTGATCGCGCGACTCCAGGCGCTGGGCCTGGGCACGCCGACCTTCGACGCCACGGCGGACGGCCCGCCCCACGACCGGCTGTTTCGCGTGACTGTCTCGGCGGGTGGCCGGGCACTCGGCCAGGGCGAGGGCCGCTCCAAGCGCGACGCCGAGCGCGCGGCAGCGGAGGTGGCCCTGCAAACGCTCGACACCGACCGGGATGGCGGGGGCGTGGCGCGGTCGGGGGGCCGCTGGCCCATCTACGCGGCAGTGCTGGAGGGCGCGCTGGAGACGGCCCTCGAACTCGCCCCGGAGGACGCTGGCCTGGACGACGTGCGCCGCGACGCCGCCCGGCTCTACCGGGACCTGCTCGCTGAGCTGGGGCACGGGCCGGAGGAGGCGTGAGCCTCACACTCCCCGCCCGCCCCGCCGGGGTGCTATTCGACATGGACGGGGTGCTGACAAGCAACAACGTCTTTCACCGCCAGGCCTGGCTGGAGGTCGCCGCCGAGGTGCTGAGCCTGACGCTCACCGACCACGACCTCGACACCAAGGTGGACGGGGGCCGTAACCCCGAGATCATCGAGCGGCTGACGGGCACGTACCCGGACGAGGTGTTGATCCGGCGTTTCCATGAAGCGAAGGAGGGCCGCTACCGCACCCTGGCCCAGGGGGCGCTGCGCGAGGTCGCGGGCCTGAGCGCCTACCTCGACGCGCTGGAGGAACGGGGCGTCCCCTTCGCGCTCGTCACGAGTGCCGACGCGGTGAACGTGGAGTTCGGGATGGCGGCGCTGGGGTTCGGTTCACGCTTCGGGCCGCGGGTGCTGGGCGAACACGTCACCCGCGGCAAGCCGCACCCGGAACCCTTCGAGCGGGGCGCGGCGCTGCTGGGCCTGGACCCACGGGACTGCCTGGCCCACGAGGATGCGGTGAATGGGGTCCTCAGCGCGGCGGGGGCGGGCTGCACGGTCGTGGCCCTGACGACCACCTCCCCTGCGGAGAAGCTGCTCGCGGCGGGCGCGTCACTCGCGGTGCCCGACTTCACCGCTTGGCATGAGTGGCTGACGTGAAGGGTGCCGATGCTGAAGCACGCGCCGCCGCCCACCTGGAGACGCTGGGGCGGGAGGTCCTGGCGCGCAACTACCGCATCCCGGGGGGCGAGATCGATCTGGTCAGCCGCGAGGGTGGAATGCTCGTCTTCACTGAGGTGCGGCAGCGGCGCAATGCCCGCTACGGCAGCGCCGCCGAGAGCGTCACCGCGCGCAAGCTCGGCCTGATGCGGCGCGCTGCCCTCAATTACCTTGTCCGTGAGCATGGGCGCGACGACCTGCCCTGCCGCCTGGAGGTTCTGACCATCGACGGACCGGCACACACGGGGACGCTCACGCTGATCCCCTTGGACGGGTAGCGGTCAGAAGGTGGGGGCCGTCTCGGGGGGACTGCTCTCGCTGCTCGTGTCCGGCTGACTGCCGTCCTGGGAGAACCCATCGGGCGAGACGGGCGTGTCGCCATCCTCCTCGGGGAGCGGTTCGGGGAGGGGCTGCGGCTCGGCAGGGGCCGGTTCCGGCGCGATGTCGATGGAGGAACTGTCGTCGGGAAGGGGCTCGGCCGGGGGAGCTTCAGGCTCACTTGACGTGAAGGAATCGTCCGTCTTCGGCTCAGCCGTGCCGCCCTCCTGGGGCGCCGGGTTCTCCTGCGGGGCGGCGTATGGGTCCCCGGGGGGGATGCCGTCGATGGCCGGGTCCACGGGCACCGCGTTCAGGTCGAGGGAAGGCACCTCCCCAGCCGGAGCGTCTTGCGGGGGCACCTCGGTCACGGGGTCAGGCTGGGGAGCGGGGTCGGGCTCCGGCTGGGGGGCCGGGGCGGGCGCACGGTCTCGACGGCTGAAGAAGCCGCCTCCCTCACTGTTGCCGCTGCCGTCGCGGGCGGTCTGCTCCGCGTCGGCCTCCTCCTCGCGGAAGGCCATCTCGACGCGGCGCACCACCCGGTAGGTGATGCCGCCGGGCTCCGTGAAGCTCTGGCGCGGCTGCCCGGCGAGCGCCCCCGCCACCGCCCGCTGCCAGACGGGGGTGGGAATCTCGCCGCTGTAGGCCCAGCCCGGCAGCGCGCCGCCCGCCTGCTTGCCGACCCAGACCGCCCCGCTGATCGTGGGCGTGACCCCGGCGAACCACAGGTCCTTCACGTCGTTGGTCGTGCCCGTCTTGCCGCCCACCTCCCGGCCGGGAATCCGCGCCCGGGTGGCTAGGCCGCCCTCGGCGGGGGTGAGGTCGTTCACCACGCCGCGGATCATGTCCAGCCCCAGCCAGGCGGTGCGCTCGTCCCACACTCTCTTGCCCTGCGGATTAGGGCGGCTGTAGAGCACCTGCCCCCGGTCATCCTCCACCCGGCGCACCAGGGTGGGCGCGTAGTAGAGACCACCGTTAGCAAAAGGGGCATAGGCGGCGGCCATCTGGAGCGGGCTCGCCTCCAGCGTGCCGATGCTCAGGGACAATCCGGCGTTCGGCGGCGGGTCGAGCCCCAGCTCGCGCAACTTGGTCTCGAAATTGGAGAGCCTCACCTCCTGCGCGATGCGGACGGTGGGGAGGTTCAGGCTGTGGTCGAGCGCGTACCGCATGGTGACGTAGCGACCCGTCCAGCGCCCGTCGTAGTTCTGCGGCTGGTAGTCGCCCGTCAGCGGCGCGTCGAGTACGGTGTCGCTCTGCTTCCAGCCCTTTTCGAGCGCCAGGGTGTACAGCAACGGCTTGATCGAGCTGCCCACTTGCCGCCGCGCCTGGACGGCGTTGTTCCAGTCGGAGGGCCGTCCGCCCGTCAGCTTCTGGCCGACCAGCGCGAGAACCTCCCCATTTTTCGGGCTGACGAGCGCCAAGCCCAGGGTCGCCCCATCGGGGAGCTGAGCATTCAAACTCGCCCGCTCGGACGCCTCCTGCGCCCCGAGGTCCAGCGCCGTGTAGACCTTGCCCCCGCCGAACAGCGCCTTACGCCCGATCTTGGGGATCAGTTCGCGCTCGACCGCCTGCAGGTAGTGAAAGGCCGACTGCACCGGGGGTGGCGGCATGTTCTCCTGGAGCCGTTCGGGCCGCTCCAGCACGGCGCTGCGGACAGTACCGTCCTCGTTCCAGCCCAGGCGCCAGCCCGCCGGGTAGATCGGGGTGCGCCACGCAGCGTCCGCCTCCGCCTTCGTGACCCGCCCGTCCTCCACCATGCGGTCGAGCAGGTTCCGCATCAGCGGGCGGTACGCCTTGAAGTCCTTGTACCGCTTGTTGGGCGCGGGCACGATGGTCGTGAGGTACACGCTCTCGGCGAGGTTGAGGTCGGCAGCACTCTTGCGGAAATACGCCCGCGCCGCCGTCCCCGCCCCGATGATGTCGCTGCGCCCCCCGTCGCCCCAGTAGATGACGTTCAGGTAGGCGTTGAGAATCTGGTCCTTGGTGAAGCTGCGCTCCAGCTGGTAGGCGAGCACCGCCTCCTTGAACTTGCGCTCGGGGGTGCGCGCACTCTTGAGGTCGGAGAGCAGCGTGTTCTTCACGACCTGCTGGGTGATGGAGGAACCACCCTCCAGGTCGTTCTCGAAGATGCCCTTCAGGAGCCCGCGCGCAATCCCGATGTAATCGACCCCGTGATGCTCGAAGAAGCGGCGGTCCTCACTCGTCACCATGGCCTTTTGCAGCCAGGGGCTGATCTCGTTGAGCTTCAGGAGGTCGCGGTTCACGCCCTCGCCGCTGCCCAGGCTGGGGGTCAGGGTGCCGACCAGCGTCCCCTGGCGGTCGTACACCCGGGTCTTGCCGCTGAATTCCAGCACGTCGAGATCCTGCACGCTGGGCAGGTCGCGCCCCCAGGCCCACCACATCGCCCCGGCGCCCGCCACGCCCAGCAGGAGGAGCACGCCCAGGCCAGTGAAGAACCGCATGGCCCTCACTTTAACGGCCTTTCATGTGGCCTCTGGGGGCGGGGCTCACGGTCGGTGGGGAGGAGGGCAGGCATTCTGCCTTCAACCTACCGGCTCCCCGGCGCCCCATCGTCCGCCTTTGGCATGACGCGCCCCGGGGTGGGGAGGGCCAGGCTGAGACCATGTCCGCCCCCGCCCTTCCGCGCCGGGCTGCCCGGTTCTGGCCCCAACTCTGGCGGTTCACTCTGGGGCAGGCAGCGTGCTGCACCTTTGCCTTCGCGGTGGTGGGCCTGCTCGCGCTGTCGCAGGCACTGCCGCTGGGGGCGTGGGGGCTGGCCCGCTACGACTTCCTGCTGTTGGGCTGCCTGCTTGTGCAGGGGGCGCTGCTCGCCCTGCGCTTCGAGACGCCGCGCGAGGCCGGGGTCATCCTGCTGTTTCACGCGTTGGGCTTCACGCTGGAGGCCTTCAAGGTCGCCCACGGGAGCTGGGCCTATCCGGAGGACGCGCTGAGCAAGCTGCTGGGCGTGCCGCTCTACGCGGGCTTCATGTACGTGAGCGTCGGCAGCTATATGGCCCAGGCCTGGCGGCGGTTTGGCCTGACCCTGGAGAAGGCCCCACCCCTACGCGTTCAAGGTGGGCTGGCAACGGTGGCTTATCTGAACTTCTTCACGCACCACCTGGGGCCGGACCTGCGCTACGCGGTCACGGCGGCGCTGCTGCTCGCGTACCGCCGGACGAGGGCGGCCTTCACCGTAGGGCAGGAGCGGTACGAGATGCCGCTGGGCCTCGCCTTCGCCCTGATCGGCGGCTTCGTCTTCCTGGCCGAGAACGCCGCGACCCGGCTGGGAGCCTGGGTCTACCCGCACCAATCGGGCGGCTGGCAGCCCGTCCACGTCGCCAAGTGGCTGGCCTGGACCCTGATGGTGGTCGTTGCCTTCCTGATCGTGTCGGGATTGAAACGCTGGGAGGAACGGGGGCGGACGGCGCCGGGTGAAGCTGCCGCCACTCCTCCCCCCTCCCCCGCAAAGGTTGCCGCCGCCCCGCAGCCTTTCCGCGATTTACCCTAGCATGGCGTTCTGCCCGCCCATGCGGGAGAGCCAGAAAAGCGAGTCCCCATGACCCACACCCTCACACCGGAGACGCAACGCCTCTTTTCCACCCTCGTCAGGGGCGCCGCCCAGGCCATCACCGACTACCGCATGATCGAGGACGGTGACCGCGTCATGGTCTGCCTCTCGGGCGGCAAGGACAGCTATACCCTGCTCGACCTCCTGCTGCACCTGCAAAAGCGGGCGCCCATCGACTTCGAAATTGTCGCCGTGAACCTCGACCAGGGCCAGCCGGGCTTTCCCACCCACGTGCTGCCCGAGTACCTGACGCGCCTGGGCGTGCGGCACGACATCCTGACCCAGGACACCTACTCCATCGTCAAGGAGAAGGTGCCGGAGGGCAAGACGACCTGCTCGCTGTGCAGCCGCCTGCGCCGGGGCATCCTGTACGCCCACGCCCGCAAGATCGGCGCGACGAAGATCGCGCTGGGGCACCACCGCGACGACATCCTCGAAACGCTGTTCATGAACATGTTCTTCGGCGCGCGGCTCAAGGCCATGCCCCCCAAGCTGCAATCGGACGACGGGACGAATGTAGTGATCCGGCCGCTGGCCTATCTTGCGGAGCGGGACATCGAGCGGTACGCGGTGGCGAGGGGCTTTCCCATCATCCCCTGCAACCTCTGCGGCAGTCAGGAGAACTTACAGCGCAAGGTCGTGGGCGAGATGCTGGAAGGCTGGGAGCGGGAGCACCCGGGCCGTCTCCAGAACATCCTGCGCTCGCTGACGCGCGTGACGCCCAGCCACCTCCTCGACCGCGACCTCTTCGACTTCGCCTCGCTGAGCGTCACTCCCGCCGAGGGCGACCGGGGCTTTGACGGCGAGGAGTACCCGGAGCGCGAGTTCCTGGCCGGGCTGAGCGAGATGCGGATGTTAGGTTGAGGCGAAATGCGCCAGACCATCCTCACCACGCCGCGCCTGACCCTCACCACCTGGGAGGACGGCGACCTCGCGCAGTTCCACGCGCTGCACGCCGACCCCGCGACCATGCGGTATTTCGCCTCCGGCCCCTATGACGAGGTGCGCTCTGCTGAGCGCCTGACTGACTTCCAGCGCGAGCAGGCCGAGTGGGGCTGGACGAAATGGCGGGTACAGGACAGCGGCGGGAGGACGGTGGGCCGCGGCGGCTTTGGTCTGTACGACGGGACACACCGCGAACTGGGTTATCTCCTTCTCCCCGAGTTGTGGGGACAGGGCCTGGCAACAGAACTCGCCCAGGCGCTTGTCGCGTGGCACGGCGCGCATCCCGACTCCCGGTTAAGCCGCAACCTCCTCGGCTTCGCGCACGCGGACAACCGCGCCAGTCGCCGGGTGCTGGAGAAGGTGGGCTTTACCCCCACGCATGAAGGAGACTGGCAGGGGCAACCCCACGCCTTTTACGTGCGGTCCGCAGACTGACCTTCAGATCAGCCGACCCTCGTCCCCCGGGTCGGGCGTCTGCACCGGCACCCCGCGCGCATTCAAGGCCTCCCGCAGCATGGGGATGTTCTTCAGCGCATGGCCCTTCGTCGTGTTCTGGAAAAACACGTACAGCTCGGACAGATCATCCGCCACCAGCGCGATCTTCTCCGCCCACTCGTCCATCTCGGCCCGGTTGTAGAGGTAGTCGTGGCGCTCGGCGGCGCTCTGGCCCTCCCACCAACTGCCCTTGTTGCGGCCGTGCAATCGGAGGTAGCCCACGTCGGTCGTGACGTGGACCTGCGGCTCGGGCATCCCGCCAACCGGGGGGTAGTCGGGGCTGACCCAGATCAGGCCGTACTCCGCCATCCCCTCGCGGACCTCCGGCTTGTCCCACGAGGCGTGCCTCAGCTCGACGGCGAGTTCATGCCCGGCGAAACGCTCGGCCAGGCCCAGCAGGTACTTGCGGTTATCCGCGGTGCGGTGGAAGGAGTACGGGAACTGGGCGAGGTAGGGACCCAGCAGCCCCGCGTCGGCCAGGGGGCCGGGGCTTTGCAGCATCCGGTCGTAGTCGGCGTCGGCGGGGGCGCGGTCGTGGGTGAAGACCTTGTTGAGCTTGACGGCGAAGCGGGTGCGTCCGGCCGACTTGCGGGCCATGCCCTCGAAGGCTTTGAGGCCGGGAATGGCGTAGAAGGAGGAGTTCAGCTCGACGGCGTCGAAGTACCGCGAGTACGTCTCCAAGTAAGCGTCCTTCTTCACGCCCTCGTAGATCAGGCCGGGGGCCGCCCAGTCGTCGTTGGTGTAACCGCCGCAACCGATCCATACGCGCATGGGGGCAGCGTAACGCGGTGGCGTGAGCCGGGACCCGAAAGGTAAAGGCGGCCTTCAGCCCACACGGGGGTGGCGGTTCAGGTGCGCCCAGAAGGCCGTGATGGTCCGCACCGCCTCGCGGAACTGGGTGAAGTCCATCGGCTTGATCACGTAGGCGCTCGCGCCGTGGGCATAGCTCTCGCGGATGTCGCGGTCCTCACCGCTGGTGGTGAGCATCACGACGGGAATAGCGCGGGTGGTGTCGTTGCCGCGCACGGCATCGAGCACCGCGAGCCCGTCAATCTGGGGCATCTTGAGGTCGAGCAGGATCAGATCGGGCAGCGGGGCCGGGCCGCGCAGAAGGGCGATGGCCTCCCGCCCCCCCACCGCGACCAGCACCTCGTGGTCGCCGCTGTCCTGAAAGGCGTTCAGGGCCAGTTCCACGTCGTGCGGGTTGTCGTCTACCAGCAGAATACGCCGCCGCTCCACCGGACCCCTCCTCCCCCCGTCTCCCCCAGCCTGCACGCTGGATATGAAGATTTCCTCAATTCTGACGGCCCAGGTGTGACCAGGCCATGTTCACTCGACCGTAACGGGACGGGAAGCCGCTCTAGACTGCCACCATGTTGACGAAGCGCATCATCCCGTGCCTGGACGTGCAAAACGGGCGGGTGGTCAAGAACGTGCGGTTTTTCGAGGACCACCGCGACGCGGGCGATCCCCTGACACTCGCCCGGGCCTACGAGGCGCAGCAGGCCGACGAGCTGGTGTTCTACGACATCACCGCCACGCACGAGGGCCGCTCTCTCATGCTCGACGTGGCCGCCCGGGTCGCCGAGCAGGTGATGATGCCGCTGACGGTGGGCGGCGGGGTGAACGCCGTCTCGGACTTCCGGCAACTCCTTATGGCGGGGGCGGACAAGGTCAGCGTGAACAGCGGGGCCGTGCGGCGCCCGGAGGTGATCCGCGAGGCGTCCGATCACTACGGCGCCCAGTGCGTGGTGCTGAGCATCGACGCCAAGCGGTGCCCGAACGGCGAGGGCTGGACGGTCCACGTGGGCGGGGGCCGGATCGACACCGGCCTCGACCTGCTGGAGTGGGCCGAGCGGGGCCAATCTCTCGGGGCGGGCGAAATCTGCCTGAACGTGATGGACGCCGACGGCACCCGGGCGGGCTTCGACCTGGAGGCCACCCGCGCCGTCGCCTCTGCGGTGGACCTGCCCGTGATCGCCTCGGGCGGGGCAGGGAAACTGGAGGACTTCCGCAACGTGCTGACAGAGGGCCAGGCCGACGCCGCCCTTGCTGCCAGCGTCTTTCACTTCGGGGAACTCACCGTGCCGCAGGTCAAGACGTATCTGAAGGGCCAGGGCCTGCCCGTACGCCCGGAATGGAGGGACCTGTGACGGGGCTGGACGATCTCAAGTTCGGCACGGACGGCCTGATTCCCGTCGTGACCCAGGATGCCCGAACGGGCGCGGTGCTGATGCAAGCGTATGCGGATCGTGCGGCCGTGCAACGTACGTTGGATACCCGCGAGGCCACCTACTACAGCCGCTCCCGGGCGGAGCAGTGGGTCAAGGGGTCGACGAGCGGGCACACGCAGCACGTCGTGTCCGTCTCCCTCGACTGCGACGGCGACAGCGTGCTGTACCGGGTCGAGCAGACCGGCCCGGCGTGCCACACGGGCGAATACTCCTGCTTCCACCGACCACTCCTCGGGGAAGAGGCGACGGACACGGGGCTGGACGGCACTCTGGAGCGCGTCTACACAACGGTTGCCGAACGGCTCGCCACCCTGCCCGAGAACAGCTACGTGGCTCGGCTGCACGCCGGAGGCCTGGACCGCGTGCTGAAAAAGATCAGCGAGGAGGCGGGCGAGGTGCTGCTCGCTGCGAAGAACGGGGACCGGGCCGAACTCGCCACCGAGGCCGCCGACCTCTTCTTCCACACTCTGTTCGCAATGGCCGAGCTGGGTGTCTCCCCCGCCGATGTGGCCGCCGTATTGCGGACGCGCGAGGGCAAAAGCGGGCTGAAGGGGCCGAAGGAGGTGGGGTAAGCCCCGTCGTTACCCCTCCGCCCTCGGGCCGGATGGCCTACGGGCTGGATGCCCAGGGGCGGCTCGTCACCTTCGGCCTCGACAACGCCTCCGTCAGCGTGACGACCCGGGCACTGACCGGCCTGGGCGTGGGCGATACCCTGGTGGACCTCGACGTGTTCAGCAAGGACGGCGCGCTGTACGCCCTCACCGACACGGGCAAGCTCAACCGGGTGGACCCGGCCACGGGCGCCCTGACGCTCAACACGAGCGGGAGCCTGGGCGCCCCCCACGCCATGGACTTCAACCCGGCAGCCCTGCGCCTGCGCGTCTTCAGCACCGGGGACATGAACTACCGCCTGACGCCCGCCACGGGCTCTTCCACCGACGGCGCGGTCACGGACGACGACATGCTCATGTACGCGGCGACCGACGTGGGTGCGGGCAAGAACCCCAACCTCGTCGCGGCGGCGTACACGAACTCCTTCCAGGGTTACCAGTCGGTGATGGCCGACTTCAACCCGCCCACCACCCTGTACTCGGTCAATGCCGACCTCGACACCATGGTCACGCACACGGTCGGCCCGGCCTTCAGCACCCTGAACACGGTGGGAGCCCTGGGTGTGGATGCGGGCGCCGAGATGACGGGCTTTGACATCGCGGGGACGAACGAGGCGTACCTCACCACCAGTAACGGCACGAACACCACGCTGAATCTGAGCACCGGCAGGGCCACCCTGAAGGGCACGATCAATGGGGTCGCGCTCAGGGCTTTCGCAGTCATGCTCTCCCCCCGCTTGTAGGTCAGGAAGTTATTGCCCCACCCACAGCTCATTCTGCGTGGGACCGGAGCGGTCAGCCGCGATGGCGGTGCCCACGACTTCCGGCGGGAGGGCTCCCCGCGGAACCCGGCCCACCTGGCCCCACAGCGGCGTGTCCACAGCCGGAGGCAGGACCAGCGTGATCCCGACTCCCCGCGCCTCCAGCCGGGCCACCTCGGCGGCGCGGCTCAGGGCGGCCTTGCTCGCCGCGTACTGCGAAAAGCCCCGCGCGGTGACGAGTTCAGGCCGGGCGCCGAGCAGATACACCCGTCCCCCGGGCGCCATCCGCCCCAGCCCATGCTTGAGGACCCACAGCGCCCCGAAGTAGTTGGCGTTCCACACGGCGCGCACGGTGGCGGGTTCCGCTTCGGCCAGCGGGCCGGGTAGCGCGGTCCCGGCAGCATAGACGAGGGTGTCCAGCCCATTGACCTCCTCCAGCAGCGCCCGCACGTGGCTCTCGTAGGCGAGGTCGGCGATTCGGCTTTGAGCCCCCAGTTCCGAGGCCAACGCTTCCAGCCTCGCCGAGTCCCGCCCGCTGAGGGTCAGCCGCGCGCCTCCTGCCGCAAAAGCCCGCGCCGTCGCCCTGCCGATGCCCCCGGTGGCCCCCACGATGAGCGTGTTCATCCCGGGCAGCAGACCATGCCAGGGTCGGCGGGACGGTAGGCTCAGGTACATGCAGCCCTCCGCAGCGCAGGGCAAGGCCGAGTGGCGGGAGTGGGCGCGGGCGAGGCGCCGGGAGGTGCCCGACCTCTCGGCGAAGGTCGCCGCCCATCTCGTCGCCTTTCTGCAAGCCCGGAAGGTTCGGCGTGTCCTGGTCTACCGGGCGCTGCCGGGGGAGCCGGACGTGTCCGCCCTCGCCCCCCACTTCGACCTCCTGACCACGCGCGCCCGCTTCCGGCCCGCGCCGCACCTCACCCTGCACCCTTGGGAGACGGCGACGGAGCTCAGCCGCTTCGGAGTGCTGCAACCCCCGGCAGACGCGCCGAGGGTGGGGCTGGAGACGGTGGACGCCGTGCTCCTCCCCGCCCTGGCCTATGACCGCCGGGGCGTGCGGCTGGGCTATGGGGGCGGCTTCTACGACCGGTTGCTGCCGGAATTCACCGGCCCGACCGTTGGCGTGGTCTGGGACCCGCTCGTCGTGGAGGAGTTGCCGTGCGAGACCCACGACCTGCGGGTGGGCTTCCTGGCGACGGAGACGGGCGTGCGGGCCATTCAGCTTTGACCCAGCGGCCAAGCCTCCTCGGGCCTGTAGAGTCCTCCGGGGCCAGGTTTCCGCATCAGCCAAACCTCGGGGCAGGTGAAGGTGCTGGGTTTCTCGTCCAGACCGCCGAACTCGGCCTGCGCCGCTTCCAACACAGTCTGGAGGTTCACTCCACGCCGCCTGAGCGCCAAAGTGAGGTGCGGCGTCATGTTCGGCCCCTCGTACCCGAACCGCTCGGCGGGTTCCAGGGCGTCGAGGAGCCGGACATGCAGGGCGACCGCGCCCGGCGAGTGAACCGCGAGATACACGGCGCTCCCGTTGCGGAAGGCCCGCGCTCCGCCCACCTCCAGGGTGACGGGGGAACTGGCCGCGAGAGCAGCGCGTGCTAACGGCGCCCATGCCAGGTCAGCGTCCAGGCCGCTGCGGGCTTTCACCGTCACGTGGGGGGCACTCTCCCGCAGGCCCAGCCGCTCCCGAAAAGCCTCTACCCGGGCCGCGAAGTCGGCTGGTGGCAACAGGCCCAGCAGGAAGGAGGGGGTCACGCCCCCACTTTCAGAAATGGAAAGATTACGTGCGGGCGCGACTTTTCGCCACTGGGCATAAGCCAATGTACCGCGCATTCCGTCCGGTCCCCCCGGACGGGAACGGGCTCACCTCCGGTACAGTTCAGGCGTGACCAGCACTCCTGGCAGTACTCCTGACGTGGCGCTGAAGCGGACGCCCCTCCACGCCGCGCACCTGCGTGCGGGGGCCCGTATGGTGCCCTTCGGCGGGTGGGACATGCCCGTGCAGTACGCGGGCGTCAAGGCCGAACACGAGGCGGTGCGGACCCGCGCGGGAATCTTCGACGTTTCGCACATGGGCGAGTTCCGCGTTCAGGGGCCGGACGCCGAGGCTTTCCTCCAGCGCGTGACCACGAACGACGTGAGCAAGCTCAAGCCCGGCCGCGCCCAGTACAACTGGCTGCCGAACGAGACGGGCGGCCTGGTGGACGATATTTACGTGTACCGGGTCGGGTCAGAGGAATTCCTCCTCGTCGTCAATGCCTCCAACATCGAGAAGGACTGGACGCACCTCCTGAACCAGACTGCGGGCTTCGCCGTGACGCTGGCCGACGAGAGCGACCGCTGGGGCCTCCTGGCCGTCCAGGGTCCCGAGGCCGAGACCCTGCTGCAACCGCACGTGGACGTGGATCTGGGCGCGAAGAAGAAGAACGCCTTCTTCAAGGCCAATCTGCTCGGTTTCGATGTGCTGCTCGCCCGCACAGGCTACACGGGCGAGGACGGCTTCGAGGTCTTCGTGAAGACCGACGAGGCCGAATCTCTCTGGGACCGCCTGCTTGCGGTGGGGCTGACCCCGGCGGGGCTGGGCGCGCGGGACACCCTGCGGCTGGAGGCGGGCTTCCCCCTCTACGGCCACGAGTTCGCCGACGACCTCCACCCCCTCGCCAGCACGTACACCTGGGTCGTGAAGGACAAGGAGCATGTGGGCCGCGCGGGAATTCAAGCCGCGCCGCCCGTCAAGCTGATCGGCCTGGCGCTCGACCGGGTGCCGGTGCGCGAGGGCTACCCCGTGCTGCTCAACGGCGAACGGGTCGGTCAGGTCACGAGTGGCACGAGCAGCCCGACCCTGGGCCACCCGATTGCGATGGCGCTTGTCCGGGCCGATGCCGCCTCCGCCGACGCCTACGAGGTCGAGGTGCGCGGCAAGGCGCATCCGGCGCGGCGACTGGAGTTGCCCTTCTACAAGAGGTGAGTCGGATTTCTCCCGCGCCTTCCCTCCCAAATCCCACACATCTCCCCTCCGCCACATAGGAGAATCAACCCCATGCAGACTCCCTCCGAACTGAAATACGCCCCCTCCCACGAATGGCTCGCCGAAGACGGCACGGTCGGTATCTCCGATTTCGCGCAGGACCAGCTCGGCGACGTGGTGTACGTCGAACTCCCCGAGGTGGGCCGCGAGGTCACGGCGGGCGAAACGGTCGCCGTGGTCGAGTCGGTCAAGACGGCCTCGGACATCTACGCTCCCGCCAGCGGCACCATCGTGGCCGTGAATGACCAGCTTTCCGGCAGCCCCGAACTTGTCAACAGCGGCCCGTACGGCGACGGCTGGCTCTTCCGGCTGGATGTGACTGAGGAAAGCGGCGACCTGATGGACGCCGAGGCGTACAACGCCGCCAATAGCTGAAGCTCTCAGTCCTCAGCGGTCAGTGGTCAGCAACTGAGGCTGAAATCTGACCGCTGTGCGCTGACAGACACAAGGAGCCCCCATGCGCCCCCTCAACGAACTTATGCAAACTGACGAATTCACCCGCCGCCACATCGGCCCCTCCGAGGCGGAACAGGCCGAGATGCTCGCCGCGCTGGGCGTGTCCAGCCTGGACGAGCTGGTGGAAAGCACCCTCCCCGAGAGCATCCGCTTTGAGGGCGAACTCCAGGTCGGCGGCCCCGTCACCGAGGCGCAGGCCCTTGCGGACCTGAAGGCCGTCGCTGCCAAGAACAAGGTCTTCCGCTCGTACATCGGTATGGGGTACTACGGGACGCACGTGCCCCCGGTCATCGGGCGGAACATGCTGGAAAACCCCGGCTGGTACACGGCGTACACGCCCTATCAGGCCGAGATCAGCCAGGGCCGCCTGGAGATGCTGCTGAACTTCCAGCAGATGGTGATGGACCTGACCGGGATGCCCGTCTCCAACGCCTCCCTGCTGGACGAGGCGACCGCCGCCGCCGAGGCGATGACTCTGGCGAAGCGGCAGGTCAAGAGCAAGGGCCACGTCTTCTACGTGGCGGACGACGTTCACCCCCAGACGCTCGATGTGGTCCGCACCCGCGCTGAGTACTTCGGGTACGAGGTCGTCACCGGCCCCGCGAACGGCGAGCTGCCCGAGGGCACCTTCGCGGTTCTGGCACAGACGCCCGGCACATACGGCGACCTGCACGACCTCTCCCCCATCGCTGAGCGCATCCACGCGGCGCAGGGTGCCCTGATCGTGGCGACGGACCTGCTGGCCTGCGCCCTCGTCACCCCGCCCGGCGAGCAGGGCGCGGACATCGTGATCGGCAGTGCCCAGCGCTTCGGCGTGCCGATGGGCTTCGGCGGGCCGCATGCGGCGTTCCTCGCCTGCCGCAGCGAGTACCAGCGGTCCATGCCGGGCCGCGTGATCGGCGTTTCCAAGGATGCCCGTGGCAAAACCGCCCTGCGGATGGCGATGCAGACTCGCGAGCAGCACATCCGCCGCGAGAAGGCGACCTCCAACATCTGCACCGCGCAGGCGCTGCTGGCGAACATGGCCGCCGCCTATGCCGTGTACCACGGGGCAGAGGGCATTCGGACGATTGCGGAGCGCGTGCAGCGGATGACGGGCATTCTGGCGAAGGCGCTGACGGACGCGGGCCTGAAGCCGGGCGCCACCTTCTTCGACACCCTCACCTTCAAGGGTGACGTGGCCGAAGTCAGCCCCCGCGCCGAGGCGAAGGGCATCAACTTCCGCTACAACGGCAACCGCATTGGCGTCAGCCTGGACGAGACGGTCACGGTGAATGACCTCGCGGACGTGATCGAGGCGATCACCGGGCAGGCCGTGGACGTGCTCTCGCTCGACGGCAGCGCGACGGACGGCATCCCTGCCGACCTCAAGCGCACCTCCAAGTACCTCGCCCACCCCGTCTTCAACACGCACCACAGCGAGAGCGCCATGCTGCGCTACCTCAAGACGCTGGAGAACCGGGACTACAGCCTCGTCCACGGCATGATTCCGCTGGGCTCCTGCACGATGAAGCTGAACGCCACGGCGGAGATGATTCCCGTCACGTGGCCCGAGTTCGGCAGCCTGCACCCCTTCGCGCCCGCCGATCAGACGCTGGGCTACGCGCAGATGCTCGCCGAGCTGGAGGCATGGCTGGCGGACATCACCGGGTATGACGCGGTGTCCTTGCAGCCCAACAGCGGCGCGCAGGGCGAGTACGCGGGCCTGCTGACCATCCGCAAGTACCACGAGAGCCGGGGCGAGGGCCACCGCACCGTCTGCCTGATCCCAGCCAGCGCGCACGGCACCAACCCCGCCAGCGCCGCCATGCTGGGGATGCAGGTCGTCGTCGTGAAGACCGACGCGAACGGCAACATCGACCTGGACGACCTGAAGGCGAAGGCGGAGCAGCACTCCGCCAACCTGGGCGCCCTGATGATCACCTACCCCAGCACCCACGGCGTCTACGAGGAGCACGTCACCGAGGTCTGCGAGATCATCCACACGCACGGCGGGCAGGTGTACCTGGACGGCGCGAACATGAACGCGATGGTGGGTCTCGCCAAGCCCGGGTTGATCGGCAGCGACGTGTCGCACCTCAACCTGCACAAGACCTTCGCCATCCCCCACGGCGGCGGCGGGCCGGGCATGGGTCCCATCGGCGTGAAGGCACACCTCGCACCCTTCCTGCCCAACCATGAGGTGCGGCCTGTCAGCGACAGCCACACCGGGGCGGTCAGCGCGGCGCCCTTCGGCTCGGCGAGCATCCTGCCCATCTCCTACCTGTACATCCGCCTGCTGGGCCCCACCGGGGTGAAGAAGGCCACGCAGGTCGCGCTGCTGAACGCCAACTACATCGCCAAGCGGTTGGGCGGCGTGTTCCCCGTCCTGTACACGGGCCGTCACGAGCGGGTGGCGCACGAGTGCATCCTCGACATCCGGCCCCTCAAGCAGGCCAGCGGCATCACCGAGGAGGACATCGCCAAGCGGCTGATGGACTACGGCTTCCACGCCCCCACCATGAGCTTCCCCGTCCCCGGCACCCTGATGATCGAGCCGACCGAGAGCGAGCCGAAGGCCGAACTCGACCGCTTTATCGACGCAATGCTCAACATCCGCCGCGAGATTCAGGAGGTGCAGGACGGCCTGCTGAAAGCCGAGGACAGCCCGCTCCGGCACGCGCCGCACACCCAGGACGACCTGATGGCGGACGAGTGGAACCGCGTCTACAGCCGCGAGACCGCCGCCTTCCCCACCCGCGCGCAGAGGGCGTGGAAGTACTGGCCCGCCGTGAGCCGGGTGGACAACGTGTACGGGGATAGGAATTTCGTGTGCTCTTGCCCGCCCATCGAGGAGTACGCGGACTTCGAGTTCAGCGAGTAACCCCGGGGCAGGAAAGGAGAGGCACGGCTTCTGTAGCCGCGCCTCTCGTCTTGAGGAACCGCAGGATGCGCTCCAACTGACGGAGACCCCAATGTTCCTTACGTCGCCTCTCAAGCACCCGGTGGATTGGCAGCCGACAATGCAGCCACACCATTTTCGGGAGGAACCAGCATGACCGATGACCGCCGAGAGAGCTACAACCCGCCCGTCGACACCAGCCAGACACCCGGCGAGGGGGGCAACAGCACCGTCAACGAACCGGGGAACAACGCCGCCCCCAGCCTCGACACGACCCTGGACACCTCCCGCACCGGGGGAATGGGCGGCATGGCGGGCACGATGGACGTCACCACGGACACGGATATGGCGGGCTCGCCGACAGACACGGAACTCGAAGACCTCTGAGCCCGGGAGGGGGTGCGGCGCGGGCCTCCCTCCCCTGTCTCTAATCCTCGCCCCGCTCCGGCCTGATGCTGAGCGCCTGCCGGGCGACCAGGACGGCCAGGAGGAGGCCCAGCACGTGCCACAGCGAATGCTGCGCGGCCAGGGCGAAGGCAATGTCACCCGCGACCAGGAGCCCGGCCAGGCTCACCCCGGCCAGCGGGACGCGGCTCTGGTGGGGCGTATCGTACATGGGCGTGCGGGGGTGGGGGTCGGTCATGGCGTCGCGCGCCTCGACATAACGGATCAGGGTCAGAACCCCGTAGACCAGCATCCACCCGGCGAGCAGGATCAGCGCCAGGCCCTCGTACCGCCCGGCGTTCGCATAGTCCAGGGCGCCCAGCGTGAAGTGCCACAGGGCCGTCACCAGGGACAGCAGCGCCAGCCCCAGCATGGCAGGGGTGCTGTACATCGGGGGGGCGCCGAGCGGGGGCATAGGGAATGGCCTTCACCTTACGCCCGGGCCCGTACATGAACCGTGGGAAGGGCGGCCAAGACACTCCTGGCGGGCCGGGGCAACAGGGGTGAGGGAACGCTTCAGGCTCACACACCGCTCAAGTTCAGCGTGGCAAGGCCGTCCAGCACGGCAGGCGCTGGCTTGTGCCGAAAAAGCACGTACCAGACACCCTTTTCGGGGCTTGGCATCGGGGGGCTGGGAAGCGTACACTGACCCTCTACCGTTGCGCTCGGCGACGCGGACAGGGGGGTGAGGAACAACGTGGGAACGAAGGAGGATGTGCGTGCGCGCCTGAACATCGCGGACGTCATCGGCGAACACGTGCGCCTCACCCCCGCGGGGAAGGGACGGCTCAAGGGCTTGTGCCCCTTTCACAAGGAGAAGAGCCCCAGCTTTCAGGTAGATGTAGAGCAGGGCTACTTTTACTGCTTCGGCTGCAAGGCGGGCGGCGACGTGTTCTCCTTCGTGCAGCGGGTCGAGAACCTGAGCTTCGGCGACGCCCTGCGCCAGCTCGCGGAAAAGGCGGGCGTGCAGGTCGAGGCGAAGTACGGCGAGCGCAGCAGCCGTGACCTGTACGACGTGAACGCCTTCGCCTTGAGCTATTTCCGGGAGCATCTGCCCGGCCCGGCGCTGGATTACCTGCGGCGGCGGGGCCTGACGGACGCGACCATCGAGGCCTTCGAGCTGGGCTACGCACCGGAAGGCTGGGACGGCCTGCTCAAGCGTGCCCGCGCCCGCAATATCTCCGAGCGGCAACTCCTGGAGGCGGGCCTGCTCATCGAGAATCCCGAGTCAGGCCGGGTGTACGACCGCTTTCGCGCCCGGGTGATGTTCCCTATCCGCGACCACCTGGGGCGGCTGGTGGGCTTCGGGGGCCGGGTGCTGGACGACAGCAAGCCCAAGTACCTCAACACGCCGGAGACCGACGCCTTCAGGAAGGGCGAACTGCTGTACGGGCTCGACAAGGCCCGCGCGGGCCTGAGCAGCGGCGCCGAATTGATCGTGGTCGAGGGGTACATGGACGTGATCACCATGCACCAGCACGGTTTCACGGGGGCGGTGGCGAGCCTGGGGACGGCACTGACGGCTGAACACGCGACCCTCCTCGAACGTCTGGGCGCGAGCAGCCTGGTGCTGATGTTCGACCGCGACGAGGCGGGGCTGAAGGCCACCCTCTCCGGGCTCGATCAGGTGCTGGGCGCCAAGTTCCGCGTCCGGGCGACGAGTGTTCCGAGTGGCAAGGACCCGGCGGACGCGCTGCTGGCCGGGGATGACAAGGGGATTCGCCAGGCGCTCGCGGGCGGGCTGGACGAGGTGAAGTACCGGGTGCAGGCCGCCGTCGAGGCGCACGGCCTGGAGACGACCGAGGGCAAGCGCCGCGTGCTGATGGCCCTGCTTCCCCGCATGCAGAACCTCGACCCCCTGGATGAGGGCGCCGAGCGGATGCGTTCCCTCACCTCCGAACTCCTGGGCATCCGGCCCGAGGCGCTGCTGGAGTGGATCGGCAGCAAGGCCAAACGCCGCAGCCTCACGGACACCCACCTGGCCGGGATGAGTGCCCACCGAGCCGAGGAGGACCGTGAGCTGGCGCTACTACGGCAACTCCTGGTAGACCCGACCCTACTCGCCAAGCTGGACGGCACGATGCCCTGGCGCAACGAGGCGGTCCGCAAGGTGATGCTGGCGGCCCAAGGCGCCCAGAGCCCCGACGATATCCTGGAAGTCTTCCGCGGCCAGCCCGAGGAACAGCTCCTGATCCGCCTGATGTTCGAGGGCCGCGATACCGGGGCCATCTCCCGCGACACCAACCAGCTCTACGAGCAGAAGGTGAACGCCTACGCCGCCGCCGCCGTGGACGACATTCAGGTGGGCCTGAGCATTGACTCCATGCGCGCCGAGGTCGACCTCCTCAAGCGGCAGGTCGCTGGGGCGCCGCCCGCCGAGCAAATCGGCCTGCTGCGGCAGATTCAGGACCTGCAACGGGCCATCGAGGCCGAGAAGCGGGCGCGGCGGGGCAGCGCGTAGGGAGTCGATACCCCTTGGCCCAGCGCGTGCTCCACCCCGTCATGCTGAGCAAACGCAGAGCATCTCCAACAGGGCCAAAAGGCGAGCCCCTTCACTGCGTTCAGGGCGACAAGTTGTTGTGGCCGGGGCGCCGTTCAACCCACGACTTGTTCGAGAACCCCAGCGAGCAGGACCACTTCACTACGAGCCCGTATTCCCGGACGGCGGGTTATGTCGCGTTCAGAGCTGGGTGTTAGCCTGCCTGATATGTGGGCCTCCAGACGAGCGGGAGCGGTGCCGGGCAGCGTGTTCGCGCTGATGGACGCGGCGAAAGGGCGGGCGAGGGCGGCGGGGCATAGCGTCATTGACCTCAGCATCGGGTCGAGCGACCAGACCCCCCCGGAACCCGCGTTGGAGGCGCTGCGGGAGGCCACGCGCGACCCTGAGACCTACCGCTACCCCCTCTTCAGCGATACCCGCCCGTTGCGGGAGGCAGCGGCGGCCTACATGAGGCGGCGCTTCGGGCTGAGGCTGGACGTGGACATGGAGCTCCTGCCCCTCATCGGCGCGCAGGAGGGGCTGGCCCACCTGCTGCTGGCCGTCACCGATCCCGGAGACACGCTGCTGCTGCCCGACCCCTGCTACCCGCCCTACCTAGGGGCGGCGGCGGTCGCGGGCCTGAACGTGGTCACGCTGCCCCTCCTCCCCGAGCGCGGCTTTCTGCCCGACCTGAGCGCGGTCCCGGATGACGTTCAGCCCCGAGTCCTGCTCCTAAACTACCCCAACAACCCGACCTCAGCGGTGGTGGACGCGGCGTTTTTCCGGGAGGCCGCCGGGTGGTGCCGGGCGAGGGGCACGCTGCTCATCCACGACCACCCCTACGCCGAGCTGACCTTCGGGGATTATCGAGCGCCGAGCGCGCTGGAGGCTGGGACGGAGGGCGTCGTCGAATTACACTCGCTCTCCAAGACGCACCACCTGGGGGGCTTCCGGGTGGGTTTCGCGGCGGGGGACCGGCACGCCATTGCAGCCCTCGCCCGGGTCAAGGGGGCGGTGGACTTCCACCCCTATCTGGGGATTCAGCGGGCGGCGGCAGTCGCGCTGGACCTCCCGGACGAAGTGGGCCGGGCCGGGGCGCACATTTTCGAGGCCCGCCGTGACGCGCTCGTTCCAGCCCTGCGTGAGATCGGCTGGGAGGTCGCACTTCCCCAGGCGAGCATGTACGTCTGGGCGCGGGTGCCGGGCCTGACGGACAGCGTGGCCTATACGGTACGCGCCGCCAAGACGACGGGAGTGGCGGTCAGTCCCGGCCGCGCCTTCGGTGAGCAGGGTGAGGGATTCGTCCGCTTCGCCCTCGTGCAGCCGCCGGAAGTGCTGGCCGAGGCGGCGCGGCGCCTGGCAACTGTTCCCGTAGCGGAGGAACCGGCGCCTCAGCCCGCCCTGCCGTAAACCCGCCGTTCAGCAGGGAGGGCGCCCAGCCGATGCCCCGGCAGGCGCCCTCTCTCCCCTTTTCCTACAGGCGGCAGGCCACGCGCCCTACACCGCCTCCGTCGCTGCCAGCCGGTCCAGCACGCCAGGGTCCTCCAACGTGCTCGTGTCCCCCTGAATCTCCTTCCCGGCGGCGATCTGGCGCAGGAAGCGGCGCATGATCTTGCCACTGCGCGTCTTGGGCAGCGCGTCGGCGATGTAGATGGCATCCGGGCGGGCCAGGGCGCCGATCTCCTTGGCGACGTGGGCGCGGACCACCTTGGGATCGACCGTCTGCCCGACCTGCGGCAGCACGAAGGCGACCACGCACTCGCCCTTCACGTCGTCCGGGCAACCCACCACGGCAGCCTCGGCGATGGAGGGGTGGGCGACGAGGGCCGACTCGATCTCCATCGTGCCCAGGCGGTGGCCGGAGACGTTGAGCACGTCGTCCACCCGGCCCACGACCGTCACGTAACCGTCCGCGTCGCGGCGGGCGCCGTCCCCGGCGAAGTATACGTGGGGAATCTCGCCCCAGTAGCTCTTGCGGTAGCGCTCGTCATCGCCGTAGACCGTGCGGAGCATGGAGGGCCAGGGCCGCTTGATGACCAGCAGGCCGCCGTCGTCGGGGCCAAGTTCCTCTCCCGCGTGGGTCATGATCGCGGGCTCGACGCCGAACATGGGCAGGCCCGCGCTGCCGGGCTTGCTGGGGTGGGCGCCGGGCAGGGTGGTCAGCATGATCGCGCCCGTCTCGGTCTGCCACCAGGTGTCCACCACCGGGCAACGCTCGCCGCCGATCACGCGGTAGTACCACATCCACGCCTCGGGGTTGATCGGCTCGCCCACCGAGCCCAGCAGGCGCAGGCTGCTCAGGTCGTACTTCGCGGGAATCTCGTCTCCCTGGCGCATGAAGGAGCGGATGGCGGTCGGCGCGGTGTAGAGGATCGTCACCCGGTGCTTCTGCACGATCTCCCAGAAGCGGCCCCAGTCGGGGTGGTTGGGGGCACCCTCGTACATCAGGACGGTCGCGCCGTTGAGCAGCGGGCCGTACACGCTGTAGGAGTGCCCGGTCACCCAGCCCACGTCGGCGGTACACCAGTAGATGTCGTCGTCGCGCAGATCGAAGACCGTCCCGGTCGTCAGGTACGTGCCCACCATGTAGCCGCCGGTCGTGTGTTGCACGCCCTTGGGTTTGCCCGTGCTTCCCGAGGTGTACAGGATGAAGAGGGGGTGCTCGGAGTCGAGCGCGGCGGCCTCGTGCTCCCCCTCCGCCGCGCCCACCACGTCGTGCCAGTACACGTCGCGGCCCTCCTGCATGGGGGCGTCGCAGTCCGCGCGGCAGACGACCACGATCTTTTCCAGGCTCGGCGTGTTCTGCGCCGCCTGGTCCGCGTTCTCCTTCAGCCGCACCAGCCCACCCCGGCGCTGCCCCGCGTCAGCGGTGATCAGGACCTTGCTCTGTGCGTCGTTGATGCGGTCGGCGAGCGCGCTCACCGAAAAACCACCGAACACGACGCTGTGGACAGCGCCGATGCGGGCGCAGGCGAGCATGGCGACCGCCGCCTCCGGGATCAGCGGCATATACAGGGTCACCCGGTCGCCCGTCACGACACCCAGCGACGTCAACGCGTTCGCCGCCTTCTTCACCTCGCGCAGCAGTTCCGCGTAGGTATAGGTGCGAGTCGTGCTGTCCTCTCCCTCCCAGATGACCGCCGTCTTGTCACCCAGTCCCCGCTCCACGTTGCGGTCGAGCGCGTTGTAGGCGATGTTCGTCTGGCCGCCCACGAACCACTGCGCGTGGGGTTCCTGCCAGTCGAGGACCCGGTCCCAGGGCTTCATCCAGGCCAGTTCTCCCGCCACGTCCCCCCAGAAGCCCTCGGGGTCGTCGAGGCTGCGGCGGTACATCCCGTCGTACTGCTCGCGCGAGATGCGGGCACGGGCCGCGAACTCCTCGCTGGGCGGAATGACCCGGTTCTCGTGCAGCATGGCGTCGATATGGTCGGTCAGGGTCTGGTCGGTCATGGAAACCTCTGAGGGGGGAGAAACGGGGAAGTCCTCGCCTGAGACAGGCCGCCCGGTCGTGGCCGTGCTTGCTGTGAGTGGACCTACTGTAGCGCTGCCGGGGCGTGGAAGCGCCTGTCGTTACGGGAGGGGTACTGCACCGGGTTCAGGCTGCTTCGTCCGCCCCCGGAGAGCGAAACCCCCGACACGGGGCCGGGGGCTGACTGCTGATGACTGACTGCTGAAAGCTCACCGCTCCTAGTCGTGCGCCGCGACCGTGCCGTCCGTGCCCGCCCCGGTGTAGGCGCGGAACTGCATCTCGTCGAAGTCCTGATCCGCGCCCTCGCGGCGGCGGGCGGCGCCGAGCAGGGTGCCCAGAGCCGCGAACGCGAATCCGGCGGGGATGGAGACGATGCCGGGATTCTCGTAGGGGAAGAGGGGCGCGGCCTGCACCGGGTGACGGCCCGTGGTCTTCTCGGGCGGGTCGATACCCCGGATGTTGGGGCTCACGGCGATCAGCGCCAGGCAGGTCAGGATGCCACCCACGATGCCCCAGATCGCCCCGGTCGCATTGAACCGGCGCCAGAACAGCGTGAAGAGGATGACCGGCAGGTTGGAGCTGGCCGCGATGGCAAAGGCGAGTGCCACCAGGAAGGCCACGTTCTGCGTCTGCGCCAGCAGACCCAGCCCGATGGCGATGACGCCGACTCCGATAGTGGCGAGACGGGCGACCCGGAACTCCTCGCGCTCGGACGCCTGGCCCTTGCGGATCACGCCCTTGTAGATGTCATGGGTAAAGGAGGTGCTGGCCGCGATGGTCAGGCCCGCGACGACCGCCAGGATGGTGGCGAAGGCGACCGCGGAGACGAAGGCCAGCCCGAACTCGCCGCCCGCGGTGCCCGCCCCGCCGAAAAGGGCCTGCGCGAGCAGGGGCGCGGCCATGTTGCCCGCCGCGTTCGCCGTCGTGATCGTCTCCTTGCCCACGAGCACATTCGCCGCGTTGCCCATGAAGGCCGTCATCACGTAGAAAGCGCCGATCAGGACCATCGCCCACACCACGCTCTTGCGGGCGTCCTGTGCGGTGGGCACGGTATAGAAGCGCACCAGGATGTGCGGCAGCCCGGCGGTCCCCAGCACGAGCGCGAGACCCAGCGAGATCAGGTCCACCGGATTCTTGTACTTCACACCCGCGCCCAGGAACTCGGCCCCATTCCTCGCCTCGACCTGGCCGAGCAGGTTGGAAAAGCTCCAGCCGAAGCGGTTCAGAATCAGCACCGTCATGATGATCGTGGCGAACATCAGCAGCACGGCCTTGACGATCTGCACCCAGGTCGTGGCGAGCATCCCGCCGACCACCACGTAGATGATCATGAGGACGCCGACGAGTGGAATTGCCACGCTGGCCCCCAGCACCCCGCCCGAGAGCAGGCTGATCAGGGACCCGGCCCCGACGACCTGCGCGATCATGTAAAAGGCGCTGACCACAATGGTGCTGATCGCCGCATAGGTCCGCACGCGGGGGTCCTGCAGGCGGTAGACCAGCATGTCCGCGAGCGTGTACTTGCCCAGGTTCCGCAGCGGCTCGGCCACGATGAACAGCACCGTGAGGTACGCGATGAACCACCCGACCGAGTACATGAAGCCGTCGTAGCCATTCAGCGCGATCAACCCGGTGATTCCCAGGAAGGAGGCCGCGCTCATATAATCCCCGGCGATGGCGATGCCGTTCTGGGTCGCGCTGATGCGCCCGCCCGCCACGTAGAAGTCGCTGGCGCTGGTGTTGCGCCGACTGGCCCAGAAGGTGATGGCGAGCGTGATCGCCACGATGACGGCCGCGAGGACAAAAGTCATTGCTGCGCCTCCGCGGCCAGACGGTCGAAGGCCCGCGCCCGGACCACGTAGATCGCGGCCATGACCCAGCCCACCACGAACTCCAGGAAGGCGAAGACGTACCCGAAAGTCACGTTCCCGAACACCTTGGTCGCCATCAGCGGCTTGTTATACCCCGCCAGGATGGGCAGCAGGAAGTACAGCACCAGGAAGGTCAGTGTCATCACGACCGTGAAGCGGTTGCGCTCGGCCACCAGACGCTGGTACGCAACGTTGCGCAGGGGCGGCGAGCCAGGCTGGATGCGGGAAACGGTCATACAGACCTCCTGTGCGGCGGCGAGAGGCGGGAAAAGGGGAGCGGCGGCCTGGGCGCGTGCTGGATTGTCGGGCTAAGGGCAGAGTAGAAGTCGCTTCACCCGAAATCAATGAACTGGGTTCAACGTCCGCGTTCCCCGGGGTGGAACAGGAGTGAAGCCGGACCGTGGGTCAGTTTGCGGACATGGCCCCCGGGCGCGGGTATGGTGGGGAGGTGCTTCTCGACCGGCTGGGCCGCCCCCTGCGTGATCTGCGCGTCAGCGTGACCGACCGCTGCAACCTGCGCTGCACGTACTGCATGCCCGCCGAGGTCTTTGGGCCTGACTACGCCTTCCTGCCCCGCTCCGAGTTGCTGAGCTTCGAGGAGATCGAGCGGCTGGCCGGGGCCTTCGTAACTTTGGGCGTGCGGAAGCTGCGATTGACGGGGGGCGAGCCGTTGCTGCGCCGTGACCTGCCCGACCTCGTCGCCCGCCTGGCAAGGCTTGAGGGGGTGGAGGACGTGGCCCTCACCACCAACGGGCTGCTGCTGCCCCGCCTGGCCGCCGACCTGAAGGCGGCGGGGCTGAGGCGCGTGACCGTCAGCCTCGACAGCCTCGACCCGGAAGTGTTCGGGCGCATGAACGGGGTAGGCGTTCATCCCAAGCGGGTGCTGGACGGCATCGAGGCGGCACTGAAGGCTGGCCTGGGCGTGAAGGTCAACACGGTCGTGCAGCGGGGCGTGAATGACGAGGGCCTGCGCGAGTTGTGGCTGGCACTGCGGGAACAGGCGGTCGTGCGCTTCATCGAGTTCATGGACGTGGGCAACCACAACGGGTGGAACCTGGAGTCGGTCGTGCCCTCGCGCGAGGTGCTGGCGCGGCTGAGTGAGGACGGGACGGGCGGGGAGTTCGAGCCGATCAACCCCACCTACCGCGGTGAGGTCGCCTCCCGCCACGTGGACGCCCGGGGCCACGAGGTGGGGCTGATCTCCTCCGTCACCGCCCCCTTCTGCGGCGACTGTTCCAGGGCGCGGCTCTCGGCGGTCGGCGTGCTGTACACCTGCCTCTTCGCGGGCGCGGGCACCGACCTGCGGGCCCCCCTGCGTGCCGGGGCCTCTGACGCTGAACTGCGGGACCTCATCTCCGGCATCTGGCAGGAGCGCCGCGACCGCTACAGCGAGGAGCGCGGCGAGGTGACGCGGGCGCTCAAGGTGGAGATGTCGCACATCGGCGGGTAGCAGTGGTCCGGCCGGTTTTGGTGACGTATCTGCCTGAAGGTTTAGAACCTCCCTTTGCAACGTGGTTTTTAGCCCCTCCCCCTTGGGCTGGGTGGGGGTGAGCGGGCACCGCGTCCATAGGCCACCCGGGATGTCCAAGCACTCCTCTTTACGCCAATTCGGCAGGGCCAGCGTCCGCTTGCCACCCCTCTCCCCGACCCTCTTCTTGCGGCAGACGGAGAAGGCCCCCTATTGTCCCACCCCCATAACAGACGGGGCAGCCTTGTGTACCTCGGACACAAACTCTAAGATGAGCTTCCAAAGGCCCCCGCGCCAATGGGGCCGGGGGGATGCATGGCGAAGTACCCGCTCATCAAAACGACGCTGAAAGACCGCCTGCTGGGCGGGCACTACCCGGAAGGGCTGCCCCTCCCCAGTGAACCGCAACTGGCCCGCGAATTCGAGGTCTCGCGCATGACCGCCCGCCGCGCCATCGACGAGCTGGAACGTGAGGGCTACGTCTACCGGGTGCAGGGGGCAGGCACCTTTCCCACCGGCAAGCGCTTCCGGCAGGGGATGTTCCGGGTGCGGCCCTTCAAGGAGTGGGCGCGGCACCCGGATCACCGCACCGCCGTGCTGCGCGCCATGCAGATCGACGCGACGCCCGAGATCGCCCTGGTGCTTCAGCTTCAGCCCGGCGACCCGGTGATCTTTATCCACCGCCTGCGGACGGCGGGCGACGAGGCGCTGGTGATCGAGAAACGCTACATCAACGCGGCGCTCGTGCCCACCCTGCTCGACCACAACCTGGGCACCGAGAGCATCCATGAGGTGATGGTGGGCATGGGAGTGCCCCTGACGCGCGTGGAGCAGAACCTGGAGGCGGTGAACCTGCGCCAGGAGGAGGCGGACCTGCTGAGGGTGCCCATCGGCACGGCGTCCTTCCTGCTGCGGCGCACGACGTACAGCGGGGCGCGGCGGGTGTCCTACGTGAACTACTGGGTGCGCGGCGACCGCTACGCCTTCCAGGACAGCTTCGAGCCGTAGGGAGAGCGGCCAGCCACCGGGAAGGGATGCCCGAATCTAAGGTCTCCTCGCTGTGGTGCGCTTCATACCGGATTGCGGCGACGGCGAAACTTCCGGCGTCTTTTGCGGAGGTCGCGGCACCAGAGCGGTCTGGTGTCCGGTCACCTCCTCTTCAGGCGTCGGGGTTGGCCTCCCAGTCGGTCAGGGTGTAGGCCCCGGCGACCGTCCCCGCCAGGCCCAGGAAGTAGGCCCGGTCGCGCGTCTCCTTCTGGAGGGCGGCGACGAGCAGCAGGGCGGGGACGGTCGCCAGTTCGATCTTGCCGTGGAGGGGAAAGGGGATCATCCGGCGGATCGCCAGCGGGTAGTCGGTCAGGGCGCTGACCATCAGGTACGACCCGGCGAACAGGTAGGACAGCGTCCGGGCGCCGGGGCTCAGGTTCAGCAACGACGGGGCGGCCAGCATCGCAGCGCAGGAGGCGTAGTCGAGGCCGCCGTGGGCCCGGGGAGTGATGGGTTTCATGGGGCCAGCATCGGGGCCGCCGGGCGGGAACGGATGGCCTTTTCCCTAACCCGGCTTTGGGGTTGGGGCCTCGGGACGAATGCCCCGCCTCTCCCCTAGGTTTGACGGGGTGCAATTTTGAACTGCAGGCGCTATATCTGGAGGACTATGGACTCGTCGTCGCTCCGGGAGCGCCAGAAGGAACGCCGCCGCGCGCGAATTTACAGCGTGGCCCTGGACCTGTTCAAGCGGGGCGGCTTCCAGGCGACCACCGCGACCGACATCGCCCGGGCCAGCAACGTCTCGCGCGGCACCTTTTTCAACTACTACCCCTACAAGGAGGCGGTGCTCCTCGACTACGGCAGCGAGGTGATGGACCGCCTGCGCGACAGGGCAGAAGCCCGGCTGAAGGAGGGTGTGCCCCCGCTGACCGTGCTGTACGAGGTCTGGGACGAACTCGCCACTGAGAGCGGGCGAGAGCGCGACCTCTTCCCGCCGCTCGCCTACGAGGTGATGAACCCCAACCCGGAGCGGGCCCGCACCGCCTATCAGGCCCTGCCGCTGAGCAAGGTGATCGAGCTGATCCTGCGGCCTCTGCACCAGGCGGGGCAGATTCGCAGTGACCTCAGCCTCCAGCGCATCAGCAACCTGATCGCGGATACGTACCTGATGGTCGCCTTGCGCTGGAGCGCGTATGGAACGGACCGCACGTTGCAGGAGGAGACGAGGCTCGCCCTGAACCTGCTGCTGGAGGGGGCGCTGCGGCGCGAGGGAACGCCGCGCACGACCTGAACCCGGCTGCGGGCGTCCTGACCTTCCGGCCAGGCATTCCAAACCGTTCCCTTCCGGGCCCCTAGAATGCCCGCCGGTTCCTGCCCGGACCGCGGAGGCCCCTGACCTTGACCCAGCCCGAACTCACCGTCGGCACCCCCAAGCACCACTGGCCCTTCAGCCGGGGGCTGGTGGTGGAGTCGCTGGTGAACGCGGGGGCGAGCGGGCCGGTGGCGGCGGCGGTGGCGCGGCGGGTGGAGCAGGGGCTCCGCAACGCGCGGCGGTCGCCGATCAGTCCGGCCGAACTCCAGGCCCTGATGGTGGAGGTCGCGCAGGACGTGGCGGGGGATGAGGTGGCGAACAAAGCCGCCCGGCAGACCCCGGCCTTCGTGGACATCCTGGTGACGGCGAAAAAGGGCACGCTGCCCTTCAGCCGGGGCGTGCTGGCCCGCACGCTGGAGGACACCGGCCTCTCGCCGCGGGACGCTTACGGCACGGCGAGCGAGGTGGACGTACGGCTGCGGCAATCGGGGCGGCGCGAGATCAGCGTGCGCGACCTCGACGCGCTCACCGAGGAGACGCTGGCGGGGCGCTACGGGGAACACCAGCGCCTGACCTACCGCTTCCTGCAACGCAACCGCGGCAAGCTGGGCGTGGTGGGCGAGGATGGCGGGAGCCCTACCCCCTTCAGCAAGGGCCTGCTGGTGCAGTCGCTGCTGGCGGCGGGGGTGGCCCCCGACGTGGCCCGCAAGGTGGCGCGCGTGACCCAGCGCGACCTGCGCGGCAGCGAGGACCGCCTGGTGACCCGGCAGGCGATCCGCGAGAAGGTGGAGGCCCTGCTCCGCGACGAGGTGGGCCCGGACGTGAGTGCGCGCTACCGCCTGCTGCGGGTGATCCGCCGCCCGCCCCGGCCCCTGGTCGTGCTGCTGGGTGGCGTGAGCGGCACGGGCAAGAGCTACCTGGCCGCCGAGGTCGCCTACCGCCTGGGGATCACCCGGGTGATCGGCACCGACTCGATCCGGCAGGTCATGCGCGCGATGGTCTCGCCCGAACTCGTGCCGGGGCTGCACGCGAGCACCTTCAACGCCTGGGAGGCGCTGCTGCCCCCCGGCGAGCCTCGCCCGGAAAAGCCCACCCGCGCCGAACTTCTGGCGGGCTTCCGCGATCAGGTGGGGCAGGTCAACGTGGGGGTGGGGGCGGTCGTGCGCCGCTCGGTCGAGGAGGGGACCAGCCTGGTGCTGGAGGGGGTCCACCTCGTGCCCGGCTACCTGCGGGCGTCGGACTACGCGGGGGCCCTGGTCGTGCCCATGCTCGTCACCCTGCCCGACGAGGCCGAACACCGCCGCCACTTCGAGACGCGCGACCACGAGACGGCGGCCAGCCGTCCGCTGCACCGCTACATGCGCTACTTCGGGGAAATCCGCCTGATGCAGGAGTTTCTGGAGGACCTCGCGCGGCGGGAGGGGGTGCCCCTCCTCGACGGGATGACGCTGGACGAGAGTGCGGATCAGGCGGTGGACGTGGTGCTGCGCCGCGTGATGGCCGCCCTGACGCCGGAGGAGCGGGTGGCCCTGCTGGGCGAGTCGGGGGAAAGTGCCAGTGCCAGGCCATAGGGGGAGGGTACCCTCTCTATCCGCGCCTGGTCCTGACGCCGCTTCGCCCTGTGCAGGGCTTACCAAGCAGGTCACCCTGAGCAACGCGAAGGATCTGGCGTAGGGATGCTTCGCCTTCGCTCAGTGTGACAAAGCTTTTGCGCCCTGCCCAGCGATACGCACTCAATCACAGGAACCTTCAGAACCCGGAATGCCTGTTCCTCCGCCTGCTACCTCGCGCGGGCGATCAACGGCGTGGCGAGGCGAAGCGGCAAGAGGCCCGGAAGCCGCGTCCTCCGCATGTCCACTCACCGCCCCCGCACCCGGCGCACTGCCGCCCGCAGGTTCCGGAGAGTTGCCGCATCACGGTCAGGCGCATATCGCGCGGCATGATAGGCCCGCACCGCCTGCGTGATTGCTGACGCCTGGTCGGGAAACCTCAGGGCTGCCCGCTGGCCGTACGCGGTGGGGGTCTCACCGGGACTGCGGGGCAGACGCAGGCGGTGGGTCAGGTCGTCGAGCAATCGGGCGGCCGGGTCGGCGGGGCGGGAGCGCACCCGGGCCGCGAACAGAGCAGGCAGCAATCCCAGGGCGAGCAACCCCCCACCCAGCGCGAGGTAGAGGGGGCTGCCGACGCTTCCCACGCCCAGGCGGCCCAGCAGGGCGCGCTGCTGATCGCCGCCGTACCCCGCGACCCAGGTGTTCCAGCGGTTCTGGAGGGCATCGAGGCGCAGGGCGACGCGGTCCAGGCCCCTGGGTGAGGGGGCGGCCAGAGCAGCGGGCTGCCGCAGGGCTGTGGGCAGGTCAGCGTTCACCCGGGCGGGCGCGACGGCGGCGGTGGGGTCCACCCGCACCCAGCCCTGGCCCGGCAGCCACACCTCCGTCCAGGCGTGCGCGTCCTGCTGGCGCACGATCAGGTAGCCGCCGTCAGGGTTGGGCTCGCCGCCCAGGTAACCGCCGACGATCCGGGCGGGCAGCCCCGCCGCGCGCATCAGAAAGGCGAAGGCCGAGGCGTAGTGTTCGCAAAACCCCTGCCGAGTGCCGAAGAGAAAGGCGTCCACCCGGTTGCGCTCGGGCAGCGCCGGGGGCGAGAGGGTGTAGCGGAAGTCCCCTTTCCGAAGCAGCTCCAGCGCCGCCCCCACCCGCTCGCCTGGTTCATGGGTGCGCCACGAGGCAGCGAGGGCCCGCGCCCGGGGGCTCTCCCCCACCGGCAGCCGCAGGTCGAAGTTCAGGCGCTCCACGCTCTCGCGCACCCCCAACTGGGCGCGGCGGCTCTCGAAGGTGTAACGGGTGCGGCCCGTGGCGGGCTGGGGGGTGACGGCCTGGAAGGCGTCCGTCAGGAACGCGCCGGGCGGCAGGCGGGTCGGGGTGTCCAGCGCAAGCAGCCACGGCTTGCCGCCGGGTTCCAGGGTCAGGGTGTAGCTCAGGGGGGGACCGGAGAACGCCACGCTGGGCGAGGGGACGCGGGCACGCACCTGGGTCCAGCGCAGGCCGTCGTACCCCTCGTACACGGGGCCGCGCCAGTAGAGGTCCCAGGGGGGGGGGACGGACCCCTCAAAATCGGCCCGGAAGGCGACCGCCCGGCTCTGCGCGAGGTCGCCGAACTCGCCCGCCGTGATCTGGTCGGCCAGGCCGGTGCGGGCGCGGTCCTGCACGGGGAGCTGCCACAGGGGGCCGTCGGGCCGGGGGAACAGCAGGAACAGCAGCGCGGCGAGCGGGGCAGCCTGAAGGGCGAGGACGCCCGCCGCCCGCAACGACCCCTTTCCCCCCGTCCAACCCCCCAGCGCGGCGAGCAGCAGCAGCACGCTGAGGGCTGCGTGCGCCGCCGAGAGTAGTCCCTGTCCGAAGAAGAAGTGCGTGAGGGTCACAAACACGCCCAGGAGCGCGAGCAGCCGCCCGTCCCGCCGGGTGCGCGTCTCGGCCGCCTTAAGGGCGACGAGCAGGCCCAGCAGCGCCGTGCCCGCCTCGCGGCCCAGCAGGGTGCCGTACTCGGCGTTCAGCAGGGCGATCCCCAACCCCGCCGTCAACCCGAGGAGCAGGGTGGGCGGCGCGGGGAGACGGCGCAGGGTCCGTGCGGCGCTGTAACCCAGCAGGCCCGCGACCAGGGCGGTCAACCATACGGGCTGCCTGAGCGCGGTGGGGGCGAGCGCGACCGCCAGCGCGAATAGGGTGAAGCGCAGCGGGGCGCCGGGGAGGGGGGGACGTGGGACGGCTTTCTTTGCCGGGGCGGACGGAACGGGCAGCGGTTCATGCCGGGCCAGCGCGGTCAGGGCCGCCCGCGCGTGCGCCTCCCCCGCCCCGACAAGGAGCGTCACACCCGGCAGCGTCAGGCGAAAGGGCGTGCCCGAACGCCGCGCCGCGTTCACCCACGCCGCCAGCCGGGAGAGCCGCGCCTCAGTGCCGGGCAGGGCCGCCGTCTCCGCCCAGTCGAGGGCGAGCGCCGTTCCGGCAGGCGCGTCCGTCTCCCGGGTGAGCAGCGTTCCCATACGGGCCGCGTGCCGCCATGAGACCTGCCGGGGAGAGTCACCGGGGACGTACGCGCGCAGGCCGCTAAACTCGTCGTCGCCGCGCGTGCGCCCCGCACCCTCCCCCGCGCTGGAAATCGGGCGGGGAGGCGGGGGAGGCGCGTTCACCTCGGGGGCCGGGAAGACGGTCAGCGGGTCGGGGGCCGGGAGGGGGCGCCCTGCCTCCCACAGCCCCAGGGGATCGAGGGCAGCCACGCCGGGACGGGCGAGTGTGAGGAGCCCGCGGACAGGGGCCGGAATGGGGAGCGGGACCGTCACCGTCTCCCCCGCTGGAACCAGGACGGGGACCGAAGCCGCCCGCCGCCCTGGCCCGGCCCGCACCACCGCCGTGCAGGCGGGGCCGCTGCTGGACACCCGCACCATAAAAACCGCGTCCGACCCGGCCACCACCTCGGCCGGGGGTTCCAGCGTGGCCCCCAGCGCCCGCCCCGCCCGGGTCGCGTGCGCCGCCGTCGCCACCCAGACGCCGCCCAGCAGGAAGGTCACCCCGTAGCCCAGGCTCAGCCCGTAGTTGATGCAGCCCACCAGCGTCACCAGGATCAGGCCCAGGAAGACGAGCCCCAGCCGGGTGGGCCGCAGGGAGGGGGCAGACTCTGGCCGACGAGGGGCCGTTTCCCTCTTCGCCACCACTCAGCGCCTCATGGAATCGGGGTCTCGGCCAGAATTCGCGCGGTCACGTCGCTCACCCGCACCCCGGGGTCGCGGGGGGGCAGGCGGTGGGCGCTCAGGGCGGGAAAGACGGCCTGCACGTCCTCGGGAAGCACCATATCCCGGCCCGCCAGGAAGGCCCAGGCGCGACTCAGGGCGAGGAGCGCGAGCAGCGCGCGGGGGCTGAGCCCGGCGGCGAGGGCCGGATGGTCGCGGGTGGCGCGGGCGAGTTGCTGGAGGTAGTCCAGCAGCGGGGGCGCGGCGTGGATGGCGTCCACCTCCCGCTGGGCGGCGAGCAGGGTGGCGCTGTCCAGCACGGCGGGAAGGTCGCGCACCGTCTGAGCCCGACCGCCCGTCTCCAGCAGGGTGCGCTCGGCGCGAGGATCGGGGTAGCCCAGCGTCACGGTGAGGAGAAAGCGGTCGAGCTGCGCCTCCGGCAGCGGGAACGTGCCCACGAACGCCGCCGGATTCTGGGTGGCGATCACGAAGAAGGGGTCGGGGAGGGGCCGGGTGACGCCGCCCTCGCTGACGGTGCGCTCCTCCATCGCTTCCAGCAGAGCGCCCTGCGTCTTGGGGGTCGCGCGGTTGATCTCGTCGGCGAGGAGAACTTCCGAGAAGATCGGGCCGGGGTGGTAGCGAAAGACCCCCTCGCGCGCGTCCCAGATGCTCACCCCGAGCAGGTCAGCGGGCAGCAGGTCGGAGGTGAATTGCACCCGCCGGAACGAGAGACCCAGCGTGCGGGCAAGGGCGTGCGCCAGGGTGGTCTTGCCCACGCCGGGCTGGTCCTCGATCAGGAGGTGCCCGCGGGCGAGCAGGCAGGCGATGGCCAGCCGCACCTGCATGGGTTTACCCAGGATCACCCGGTCGAGCTCCTCGAGCACACGTCCCACCGCCTGCGCCTGGGGAGCGGAACGGGGGGGGGTGGAGGGCGCGGCGCGGGTCATGGGCCTCAGGCTAGCGGGGGGCCTCTGACAGAACTGCGACGTCCGCCTTCCCCGCCCGGCGACGGGTGGCGAGGAAGGCGCCCAGCCAGGCCCCCGCCAGGTCGAAGAGCCAGTCGGTCCCGCCCGCCTCGCGCGGGGGCACGAAGGCCTGATGCACCTCGTCGAGCGCCCCGAACCACGCGGCGAGCACGAGCGCCAGCCCGGGGCGCCCCGTCGCGCGGCCCAGGCAGAAGCCGAGGATCAGGTAGGCGGTGAAGTGCGCCAGCCAGTCGAACGGATGCACCAGGGTCGGTCCGGGCGTGTGCGGCTGCGAACTCAGCCACCAGATCGCCCCCATGACGGCGAGGGTGGGGAGCCACCACAGGGGTTGGGCGGGGCGGCTCAACGGTGGCCCTGCCCCCCGTGCCCCGCCGGATGCTCCACGAGTTCGATCAGGGTGCCCTCTCCCCACTTCGGATGCAGGAAGGCGACCCGGGTGCCCGCCCGCCCCGCCGACGGCGCCTCCGAGAGGAAACGGGCCCCAAGCCCCCCCAGCCGCGCCATCTCGGCCTCCAGGTCGGCCACCCGGTAGGCGGTGTGGTGCAGGCCCGGCCCCCGCCGCTCCAGGAAGGTGGCGATGGGGCTGTCGGGCCGGGTCGGGGCCAGGAGTTCGATCAAGGTTTCGCCCACCACGAAGGCGCGCACCCGCACCCCCTGCGAGGGGACCTCCTCGTCCGGCCCCTCGGGGGTCAGGCCCAGGGCGAGGTAGGGGGCAGCCCCGATATCGAGGTCGGGGGTGGCGATGGCGACGTGGTCGAGCAGGGTGACGGTCATCGGTTCCAGGGTAGCGGGGCCGGGGGCGTCAGCGGCCATGCCCGGCTCCCCGGCGCGAGCGTTTCTGGGCATGCATCCGCCTCAAGGCCGCGCGCAGGGCCCCGGTCGCCCCCGGCGCGTCGTCGGGCACGGTGGCGACCCCCACGGATGCGCCCACCGGGTAGGCCAGGCTGCGCGTAAAGCGCACCGCCCCCGCCACCCGGTTGACGAGCGCCTGCGCGGCGGCCTCGGGCAGGCCGGGACTCAGGTGCAGCAGGGCGTACTCGTCGCCGCCCAGGCGGTAGGCGGTCACGTCGGGGTACTGGAGCTGCCGGGCGAACTCGCGCAGCAGGTCGTCGCCCCGGGCCCGGCCGTACTCGTCGTTCACCCGCCGCATCCCGTCGAGGTCCACGAGCGCGAGCACGTAGCCTGCCCCGCCCCGGGCGCGCAGGCCGTCAGCGTCCTCCAGCGCGCGGTCGAAGGCATGGCGGTTGCCCAGCCCGGTCAGCGGGTCGGTCAGGGCCGCCCGTTCCAGGCGCCGGTTGTGTTCGGCCCGCTCCAGGGCCACGCCCACGCCGCGGGCCGCCGCCTCCAGTGCCCAGCGCTCCCCCGGGGTCCAGGGGGATTCGGCCATCCGCAGGAAGGCCAGGGCGTGGGCCGCGTCCTCCCCGCCCGGCAGGGGCAGCCACGCCAGCGCGCCCAGCCCCGCCTCCACCAGCTCGGGAAAGGCCCGCGCGACACTCCAGGCACCCTCAAGGAAGAGGGGCTCCTCACGGTCCACGGCGGCCCACCCGGTGCCGCCTGGGCCGAGGGCCCGAAGCGTCTCCCCGCGTCCCCCCACCTCGGCGCTCACCTCCACAGCCTCCCGGGTGCGGCGCAGCAGGGCCGATCCCTCCAGGGACAGGGTGCCGTGCAGCCGCCCCAGGGCCTGCCGGGCGGCCTCCTCGGGTGTCAGGGACCCGCCAACCAGCCGGGCGAGATCCCCCAGCAGCGCCTCCTGCTCCCGGGCACGGGCGAGGTCCAGCCGCAGGGCCCGCCGCTCCAGCTCGCCCAGTACGAGCCCGGCGAGACTGTGCAGGAGGTTCTGCTCGTGGGCACCCAGCGTCCGTGCCCGGGTGTCGAGGACACATAGCGTGCCCAGCGCCTCGCCGTCTCCGGTCACCAGGGGCACACCCGCGTACATTCGCAGCCCCAGGCGTGACCCCAGGCTGAAGAGAGGATGGCGTGCAAAGCGCGGGTCGGCGGCCAGATCCTCAATGTGCAGCGGGCCGTCCGGGAGGCTGGGCCAGCCGCGGGGCCGCTCCTCGCGCGCCAGGCCCAACCCGGCCAGCCCCGGGCCGTGGCAGGACTTGGTGAACGTCCCCTCCGCGTCCCGCAGCGTGAGCACCGCGTAGGGGACGTTCAGCACCCGCGCGGCCAGGCAGGTGATGCGGTCGAAGGCCTCCTCGGGCGACGCGTCCAGCACCCCGGCCCGGGCCAGGGCGGCCGGGCGGGCGGACTCGTGGGTGGGCCGGGAGACAGACACGCCCCCACCCTAACGGCGCTCTTCTTACCGGGACGTGACAACGCCTGACGGGAAGTTCATGAGGTGGGCGGGTCGGGAGCGGCCCGGCAGCCCCTACAATCAGGGCCGTGATCCTGCTCGCCGCCCTCGCCGTGCTCGCCGCCTACCTGATCGGCTCGATCCCCGCCGCTGCCTGGGTGGCGCGGGGACGCGGCGTGGACATCCGCAAGGTGGGCAGCGGCAACAGCGGCGCCACCAATGTCCTGCGCGCACTGGGAAGCGGCCCGGCCCTCGTCGTGGCGCTCTTTGACATGCTCAAGGGCGCGCTCGCCGTATGGCTGGGGCGACTCCTGGGCCTGGACCCCGCCCTGTGCGCCCTGTGCGGGGTGGCCGCCGTGCTCGGCCACAACTTCAGCCCCTTCCTGGGCTGGCGGGGCGGCAAGGGCGTGGCGACCAGCTTCGGCACGATCGTTGCCGTGGACCCGGTCGTGGGCGGGGGCGCCTTTGTTGTCGGGGCGGCCTGCATCTGGCTCACCCGCTTTGTGAGCGCGGGGAGCATTCTGGGGGCGCTGACCGCCGTGACCCTGGCTGCCACTCTCGCCCGCCCCGGCTGGCTGATCCTGACCGTCGCCTTTCTCGCCGCGCTGCTGATCTGGCAGCACCGCGACAACATCACGCGCCTCCAGGCCGGGAACGAGCGGCGGCTGGGCCAGAAGGGGTGAGGCAGGGCGAGCGCGGAGTCGCAAGGGGGCCTTTGACTCCCCTACAGTGCGGCTCTGCGAGTCCGGCCAGAACCCGACCTCGCGCTGGCCCTGAGGAAGGTGGAACCGGGCACCAGCCTCCTTCCGCCTTGCGCTATGCTGGGCGGGTCAAGACAACTGACAAGCCCGGACGGTGGTCAGCCCGTTCGGCCCGGGAGCGTCCATGCCGGTCAGGATTCGCATTTACGGTCAAGAAGCCACCTTCTCGAGGGGGTGCTGGACCTGTGAGGACGACAGCCTCCAGGCGATGCTCGAAGCCCTGGCCGACCCCCGCGCCCTCACCGAGGAGCAGGAGCACGCCCACGCCCTGTACGCGGCCGGGCGCTACGGCGGGATGATCTTCATCTCGGGAAACTGGGAGATGGCTCCCCACCCCGAGGCTGAGATCAAGATGAGTGACATCGCCTCCCAGGGGCGGCCTGAGCGCGCGGGCTGGCTCACGTTTCTGCGCCGCAAGAGATAAGGACTTCCCTAGCCCGGCCCCTTGACCCCCCGGCCCCCGGCGGGTACCTTGCCCCCATGCGCCGCCCCCTGACGATCACCCCCTAGGGCGGCTTCGCGTTCAGGCCGCCCGCAACTCCTGCGCGGCGGCTTTTTTCGGTAGACCTTGAAGGAGGCGTGGGAATGCGCGTAGCGATTGTGGGAGCCACCGGGGCCGTCGGGCACGAACTCTTGCGGGTGCTGGAGAGCAGCACGCTGAAATTCGATGAGTTGCAGCTTTACGCCAGCCCGCGCTCGGCGGGAGTCAAGCTGCCCTTTAGTGGGCAGGAGCTGACGGTGCGGGCCACGCCGGAGGACGCCATCGACGCTGACCTGATCCTGGCCTCGGCGGGCGGGTCGATCAGCAAGGCGCTCGCCCCCGCGTGGGTGGCGGGCGGCGCGGTCGTGATCGACAACTCCAGCGCCTTCCGCTACGAGCCCGACGTGCCCCTGGTCGTGCCCGAGGTGAACGGTGAGGCGGCGCTGCGGCACAAGGGCATCATCGCCAATCCCAACTGCACCACGGCGGTCGCGGTCGTGGCGGTCGCGCCCCTGCACCGCGAGTTCGGGGTCAGGCGCATGATCGTCTCCACCTACCAGGCGACGAGCGGCGCCGGGCAGAAGGGCATCGAGGAGTTGCTGGACCAGACGCGCGTGGTCCTCAGCGGCGGCGAGGCGGGAGCGGAGGTCTTCGCCCACCCCATCCCCTTCAACGTGATTCCGCATATCGATGCCTTTCAGGAGAACGGTTACACCAAGGAGGAGATGAAAGTCGTCTGGGAGACGCGCAAGATCCTGGGCGACGACTCGCTGAAGATCAGTTGCACCGCCGTCCGCATCCCCACCCTGCGGACCCACAGCGAGGCGATCACGCTGGAGTTGGAGCGTCCCGCCACGCCCGAGGAGGCCCGCGAGCTGCTGCGCCGCGCGGCGGGCGTCGAGGTGCGCGACGACCCCGGAGCCAAGCTCTACCCCATGCCCCTCACCGCCAGCGGCAAGTACGACGTGGAGGTGGGGCGCATCCGCTCCTCGCTGGTGTTCGAGGGCGGGCTGGACCTGTTCGTGGCGGGCGACCAGCTCCTCAAGGGGGCGGCGCTGAACGCGGTGCAGATCGCCGAATACTTGCAGGCGCAGGGGGCGCTGAAGGGCCGGGTCGCTGGGTAAGGCGTCCGGGACCGGGGCCACTGGGGGAACCCTCCCGGTGGCCCCTCCCCTTTTGGGGCAGACTGGGGAGGTGAGACGGCGGCCCACCCTTCCTCCTCAATCCGCCCGCAGGCGTTCCCCCACCGGGGTGGCCGCGGGACTGGCGCTGCTGCTCGTCGGCGTGATCTGGGGACAGGAACTGCTCGACCAGTTCGCCTTCGGGGGAGCGCTCGATCAGTACGGGATCGTGCCGCGCGATCCGGGCAGCCTCTCCCACATCCTCAGCGCGCCCTTCCTGCACGGCGGCCTGGGGCACCTCCTTGCCAACACCGTGCCGCTCGCCGTCCTCGCCTTCATGAGTGCGCTGCGCGGGGCGGCCCGTTTCCTCGTGGCGACCCTGGTGATCGTCGTGGTGGGCGGGCTGCTCGTGTGGCTGCTGGGGCGCGGGGGCAGCCTGCACCTGGGAGCCTCGGAACTCGTGTTCGGCTACCTCGCCTACCTGCTCGGGGTAGGCTGGTGGGAGCGGACACCCGCCGCCATCGCCGTCGCCGTGGTCGCGCTGTTCCTGTACGGCGGGGCGCTGTGGGGCGTGCTGCCCACCAATCCCCTGATCTCCTGGGAATCGCACCTCTTCGGCTTCGTGGCGGGGTTGATCGCGGCGGCGCTGCTGCACCGCAGGCGGCCCCGGCCGGAGGATGGGGTCAGCGCGTATTCGCCCCGTTCCAGGTTTTGAAGGGCTGGGGGCCGTCAGGAAACTGTTTCTGCCCCCCGCGCTGCCCAGCGGACGAAGCGCATGACCTCCGGCAACGTGTTCGGGTCCAGCGTCTCGTCCTCGCGCCAGAGCCGCGAACGTTCGGTGAGCAGGCGCCATTCCTCCGGCAGAGCCCCCAGCGCCCAGGCGACGGCCCGCGGCTTGCTCGGCAGCTCGTCCGTCCGCAGGGTGAAGTGCGCGCGGCACATGGTCTCGACCGCGAACGCTTGATAGCTGCGGCGCAGGAGCCAGTCGGGGGCGTCCGGCAACGCGGCCCACCAGCACAGTTGCTCCCACACGGCGGCCTTGAGTTCCGAGGGCGTGATGGGTTCAATCAGCGTCTTCGGGTCCGGCCCCAGGAGGGTCACGCCCCGCTCGCTGACGATCCAGCGTTCAAGCACCCAGTCCGCGCCGTGATCCGCCCAGCCGAAGGTCCAGTCCGGTCCGATGGACGGATGGCGCCGCTCACCCGGACCGAAGCGGCGCAGGGCCATGCGGTCGATGTAGGACCCCTCCAGATGGCGCGCGTAGGGGTTCAGAAGAGTCGCCAGCCCCGAGTGCAGCTCGGCCAGGGCGGCAAACTGGTTCTCGGTAACGGGCCTTTCCGTCACGGTGAGGAAATCTATGTCGCTCGTGACCGGGTCGAAGTCGCCCAGGGCGAGGGAGCCACGCAAGTACACGCCGACGAGGTCAGAACCCAGCGCGGCCTGCACTCCAGGCAGCAGGGCGTCCAGCATCGCGCGAACCTCAGGGGTGAACTGGGACGACAGCTCCCTCACAGCGTCACGGGTCCCTCCGGCGTCTCCAGGATCGCCAGGAGTTCGGGCTGCGGCGCCTCGTAGACCTCCACCTCGCCTACGAAGTTCAATGTGTTCAGCACCGCCCGCAACCCGTCAGGGTCGGGAGCACCCAGGCGCAGGGTCAGGAGGCGCACCCCCACGTCGGGGAGGCGGGTGGGAGGCGGTGGCGTGTGCCAGCGGATGAGGCTGGGGCGCACGCCGCCACCGGGCAGCGAGCTGTCCCCCGGCACCGTCAGCATCCAGCGGTTCTCGCCGCGGGAGAGGTCCAGCGGCTCACCGAATGGGGCGAGATCCAGGCCACCCAGGTCAGGCACCCGCGCGACCCAGTGGATGAGCAGCGGGCCGTCCTCCAGCCGCTCCTGCATTTCGGGCGTGTCCAGCCCGAACCAGCGCGGGCGACGTGGGGCGGGGGCCTGCGGGTTCACCGCGATCACCTCCAGGTACGCCGTGGGGCCGAGGGACAGCAGGACGTTGTGGGTGCCGAACCGCTCGTGCTCGCCACCGGGCTGTGTGGGCACGTTCAGGCGCCCCTCCAGCCAGGCCCGCCCCTCGGGCAGCGTGCGGGCGGCGACGACGAGGTGGTCGAGGTGGGCGGTCATGGGGTGAGGATAGGCTAGGGGCGACGCAGCCAGCCCCCGAAGGTTGAGTTGGTCGCCTGTTCCTGAAGAAAGACCGCGTAGGTGGGAGCCCTGGGAGCTTCACTAGAACCGGGCTCCAGCAGGGATGCGGAGGCCAGCACTTTGGCGACCACCTGCGTGCCGTCCAGCAGGGTCAGGTTCGCCCGCAGTTCGGGAAGGAACATCCGGCCCTGGGGCTTGAGCTTGGCGTCAAAGCCGCTGTCCAACGTCCCCCGCACTTCCAGAGAACGCCCGTTCAGGCGAGCGGTCCCGGTGACGTCGGCCGTCCACTCGCCGGTTCGGTTGGTCCGCACGTCCAGGGTGAGGGCACAGTCCTGCACGGCCAGCCGCCACGACCCGGCCTCCCAGCCGACGAAGTGGTGCCCGTCACCTATCTTCCCCGACGACCAGGTGCGGTACAGGACGCCCTCCTCTGTCAGCAGACTCCCATTGACGGAAGCGCCGGACAGGGTCGCCTCGGGCAACAGTTCCGTGGCTCCCGACTTGAGATTCAGGAGCCCGATCTCCCGGGAGGCCCAGGCCCGCTGGTAGGCGACGCGCTGCCCACCCGGGAGGGGCAACAGGGTCTGAATCGACGAGCAGTTCAGTTCACCTGGCGCCCGGAAAGTGTTCAGCAGGTGACCCTGGGCATTACGAACTTCGACAAAGCCGTCGTTGTAACCGAGCAGCAGCCGCTCAGGCTCACCGCTAACGGCGGGCAGGGTTTCCACCGCCGTGACGCCCACGAGTGGGGAGGAGGTGTGCGGGCAGTTCGGCGTCAGGTGCAAATCCTGAACTTCGAGTTTCCTGCCATCACGGGACTGCATGATCGCCTCTTCGGTCACCCACCAGTGGTCGTCACTCGACCGCCGCAGGAGGATCTGGTTCTTCTCCAGCACCACGGTCGGCAGGGCTGTCCCGTCCACAGTTGAGAGGCGCTTACTGCCGCCGTCCGCTGCAGGCAGGGTATAAAGCACCCGCCCGTTCGGGCTGAGGTGCCAGTCCCCGGTGAGAGGACGGCTGGACTCCAGGCGCAGGCTGGTCGCGTCGTAAATATCCAGACCATCACGGTTGAGCACGGCCAGCCTGCATCGGAGCGGTACGCGATGTCCACGGCCCCAGGGAGGGGCAGGCGGGCCAGTTGAGCGCCACTGCCAGCGTCCATGACCCGCAGGAACGACTGGGGGCCGAAGCCCGTGTTTATATCAGTGCCCTCCCTCAGATAGACGCGCCCACCCCCGAAAATGCCCGGTCGATGGACACCGACTCGTCCAGACTTCCCTCCCAGTGCCCCTGCAAGACCCGGGGGTCGTCCATCCCCACTTCGACGGGCTTGTACCCCTGGGGACAGGCGGTCAGGAGCAGGCTCAGGCCGAACAGGGCGGGCAGCAGACGCTTCACACCGGGGAGCTTAACCCGGCCTTCATCTCCCGTTGCGCGACTTTGCCCCGCTCACGCCCCGCGCGGGCGGCTCATGCCCGCCAGGTCGCCGAGGAGGATGGCCGCCGCCTTCTCGCCACTTTCCATCGCGCCCTGGATGCTGCTCGACGCGGTGACCTCGGAGGCGAGGAGGACGCTGGGGAGGCCGGTGGCGTGGCCGGGAAGGGTCGCGGCGTACTCGGGAGGCTGCGGGTACTGGGCGTGGTGGATGCGCTCGATGCCCAGCGTCCGCAGGCCGCCCGCGCCCGCCCCGTACCAGCGGCTCAGCTCGCCGCGTACCCGGGCGTCCAGCGAGTCGTCGTCGAGGTCGGGCAGGCCCGGGACCGAGACGGTCAGGAGGTGCCCCCCGGCGGGCGCCCGCTCGGGAATCACGTTGCTGACCCACTGGGCGTTGTTGATCAGCCCGTCCTCGGCGTTCAGCAGGAGGCGGAGCTGGCGGTCGAGCCGGGTGGCCGAGGCGTAATACAGGTAGGTGCTGCCCAGGCTCCCGCGCGACACCGGCTCGCCCGTCAGCACCTGGGCGGTGTCCGGGTCGGTGGCGACGATCACCGCGCGGGCATCGATCTCCCCGGCGGAGGTGACGGCGGTCACGTGCCCGTTGCCCGGAGTGGGGCCATACGGCAGGAGGCGGGTGACCCGCACGCCGGTCGTCACCTCCACGCCCTGGGCGAGCTGGGCCGGAATCTCACCGACCCCCGCGCGGGGCAGGGCCGTGCCGCCGTCCACCAGCATGCGGAAGTAGTAGCGGAACAGCCGCGCGCTCGTGTGCAGGTCGCGCCGCAGGAAGATGCCGCCGAAGAAGGGGCGGAAGAAGCTGTCGATGGCGCCCTCGCTGAAGCCCTGGCGACGCAGATAGCCCTCCGTCGTCTCGTCGGGGCCATTCAGCAGGGTGTGAGGGGCGGGGGCACGCAGCGCGGCCACCAGACGGGCCACCCGCAGCTTGTCGCCCAGCGAGAGCGCCCGGGAGGTCAGCGTGCCAGCCAGGCTGCCGGGGTCACGGAAGGGGTCGCCCAGCACCTCCGCCCGCGCCCCCCAGCGGATGGCCGCCGCCGAGGGAATCTGCACGAGGTCCAGCGCGTCAAAATCGAGGTGCCTCCGCAAGGCCGGGTACGCCGGGAAGATCACCTGATACCCAGCGTCGAGGGTGTAACCGTCCACCACCCGGGTCGTCAGGCGCCCGCCCACCTGCCCCGCCGCCTCCAGCACGCGCACGCGCCGCCCCACCCGCGTCAGCACGCGCGCCGCCGTCAGGCCCGAGAGCCCCGCGCCGATCACCAGAACGTCCAGCATGGGGTGAGGGTAGCAGCCGGGGGCGACCCTTCCGTCAGCCCTGAAGCTTTTTCATGGTCTGGCCGATCCAGGGCACTCGCTCGGCGAGCAGGCGGCCCCCCACCGCGAAGGCCGTGGGCGGGTAGGAATGAAGGCGGATGTTGACGTTCTCCAGGTTCTCCCCCCCAACGCCAAACAGCTGGGCGAGCAGGGGCGTGAGGTGCCGCGCCACCCGCCGCTGCTGGCGCACGCTCATGTTCCAGTCGGAGAGTTCCACGGTCAGGTCGGCCGCGCCGCGCTCGCCCACCGAACGGGCGCCGATGTATAGATCGTCCTCGCCGTACTCGGCGAAGTGGACGGTTGTGCGCTCGCGCAGCTCCTCGCGGGTGGGGCCGCCGCGGGGTGAGAAGAAGAGGAGGTTCACCGCCTCCGTCAGTTGCCCGGCGATGTGGCGCTTGCGCTCGGCGGGCAGGGGGGGACAGGTGACGCGCAGGTAGGGCATGGGGCAGTCTATGCCCGCGCCTCAGCGGTCGAGCACGCTCACGACTTCCACGTGGCTCGTCTGCGGGTAGAAGTCGTGGGGCGTCACCGAGCCCAGCCGCCAGCCCCGCCGGGTGAGGTCGCCCACGTCACGCGCCCAGGTCGCCGGGTCGCAGCTCACGTACACCAGGCGGTCGGCGGTACTGGCATGGACGTGGTCGCGCGCCCCCTCGTCCAGGCCCGCGCGGGGCGGGTCCACCACGATCACGTCAGTGCCCAGCTCGCCGAAGCGCGAGGCGTCGCCGCTGCGGTAGGTCACGTTGCGCTCGCCACTCTGGGCGACCGCCTGTCGTCCCCGGCTGAGCGCCTCGGCGGCGGTGTCGAGCACGGTCACGCGGGTGAAGTGGGGGGCCAGGTGCCGCCCGATGGCCCCCGAGCCACCGTAGAGGTCCACCGCGTGCAGCCCCTTCCCGGCGAGGTCCGCCGCGTGGATGTACGCCAGGCCCGCCGCCTCGGGGTTCACCTGCGCGAAACCCGTCGCAGTGACGCCCACCCGCACGCGCCCGAACTGCTCCTGAATCTCGGCCTCACCTGTAATTAGGCGGACGCCCGCCCCGAACCTCTTTCCCGAGGGCTGGGCGAGGCTTACGCCCACCACCCCCGCGTCCATGAGGTGATCGGAGGCCCGCAGGAACACGCGCGGCTCACCCGCCCCGATCAACGCCGCCACGACCTCGCCCGTCAGGCGGCTGGCGCGGAAGGCGACCTCGGTGGCGGGGTCGAGGCGTTCGGGGTCAAGGCGGTCCATCACGGCCTGGATCGCCTCCATCACCAGCGGGTCCTGGCCCACGGGCTGCGGGTCGCGGCCCCGGCGCTCGCGGTAGGCCAGGCCCCCCGGCGTCACGAGGTACTGCGCCGTGTTGCGGTAGTGCCACTCGCGGGGGCTGGCGACCGTCTCCCCCACGGGTGCGCGCAGCTTGGCGATGCGGGAGAGCGCCTCCTCCACGAAGCCGCGCTTGTACCGCAGTTGCGCCGGGTAAGAAGCGTGCGCGAGGTCCACGGTGGGCAGGTCGGGCGCCTCCACCCGGTCGGGGCTGGGCGACAGCACCTCGCGGGTCACGCCCTGGCGCACGCCACGGCCCGCCCGCACCGCCGCCGCGACCCGCTCGCCCGGCAGCGCCCCGCGCACCAGGACCACGCCGGACTCATCCCGTGAGAGGCCCAACCCCCCCGCGACGAGTTTCTCGATATCCAGCGTGAGGAGAGCTTCGGGCATGGGGGACAGGGTAGCGCGGGCGGAAGGCGGGATGGGGGCCGGGCTGACGGTGAGGACCCGGGACGAGGTCCAGACAGCCTGAGGGGGCTTCGCTCTGCAGGACGGGACAGGGCGAGGGCCGCTCGCCCCGAGTTCGCACCAGGACCCATAATGTGGGGATAGGACCCCCACACCCACCGTCCCCCGTTGAGGAGCCGCCGTGAACTCCAAACGAACCGTGCCGCAGCTTCTGCACGACCTGTGGGCCAGGCCGCAGGTCCGGCTGCCCGTCTACTTGCTGGGGCTGGTGCTCGTGTTTCTCCTCGCGCGGCGGCTGAGCGGCGTGCTTCTCACGGTGGGCGGTGCCTACGCCATCGCCTACCTGATCAACCCGGCGCTGATCTGGCTGGAAAAGCGGGGGCTGGGCCGGGGCTGGGGCGTGCTGCTGTTTACCCTCGCCCTCCTGGCCGTCTCGGCGCTGCTGTTCTGGCGGCTGGCGGACCAGGTCCTCAGCTTCGTGAGCAGCCTGCCCGCCCTGGCCGACCTGTTGACCCAGCTCCTCGACCGCGCGCTGCGGCACCCCAGCAGTGTCCCGGGCGTCGAGCAGCTTCAGGCCCGCCTCGCCGAGTACGTGCAGACCCGGGCCGCCGAGCTGGCGAGCAACATCGGCCCGCTGCTCGACCGCCTGCTGTCCTCCAGCCCCTCACTGCTGGCCGACTGGCTGGCGTGGCTGGGCCGGATCGGTCTGCTGCTGACGCTGGCGCTGTACTTCGCCCTGGACTACCCCCGGATCACCAGCGGGCTCCTGAAGGCGTTCCCGCGGGAATGGCAGCCCGGCCTGGCGCGGCTGTCGGAGGACGTGAGCGTCTCCTTCGGGCGGGCCATCCGGGGGCTGCTCCTGACCGGACTGGGGGTCGGGGTCCTCGCCGCGCTGGGCCTGCTGCTGCTGGGGGTACCCAACCCGCTGGCCCTGGGCCTGCTGACCGCCCTGACGTGGCTGATCCCCTTTGTCGGCATCTTCATCGCTGCCATCCCCCCGCTGCTGCTGGCCCTCTTGCAGGGTCCCCTCACGCTGGGCCTGGTGGCGGCGCTGTATTTCGTCCTTAACCAGATCGGGGGCAACATCCTGGGCCCCATGATCATGGGCCGCACCACCCGGCTCGCCCCGGCGGCGCTCCTCGTCGCCGTGCTCGTGGGGCTCGCGCTGGGCGGAGCGCTGGGGGCGATGCTCGCGGGTCCCGCCGCCCTGCTGCTGCACCGCTGGGCCGTGCGCTACTGGCTGCCCAGCCGCGCCTACCAGGGCCAGGAGGAGCCGCAGGCCGTTCAGAGCGGGGAGGAGCCGAGCCAGAACGGGTCAGTCCTCCCGCCGCCTACGGTCACCCCCGCCGCTGCCCCTCCGCCAGGACCCCCGTCACGCCGCCCCAGATGAGGTGCGCCGCGATCATCAGCGCGTTGCGGCGGGCTGGATGCTCGGTCGCCGGGCTCAGCAGGCCGAGGGCGGGCAGCAATCCCAGGTAACTGCCGGTCCAGACGAGGAGACCCAGGCCACAGCCCTTGAGCACGGGGGAACCGGGCAGCGTCCGCAACGGCGCGTAGAGGCTCCCGGCGGCGGCCCCGTAGGCGAAGTGGTTGATCACAGTCGCTACCTTCAGAACGGGCTCCTTCTCGGCCACCGCGTCCAGCCCCACGGCCTCGGCGGCATGCTCGGTGATCTGCTCGGGCGGCAGCGGGTAGCGCTCGCGCCGGGGCAGCAGCCAGTGCTGGGCAGCCAGCATCCAGACCGACATGGGCAGGGTGGCGGCGCACCCGGCGAGGGCAGACCTCAGGAAGGAATTCATGCCCGGATCATGCTGTGGGCCATGGTGAGAGAAGGGAGATCAGAACTCTCCCACGTTGGGGACTCGGTTCATCCCAGTTCGCCTGCCAGTGCCGCCCGCACGATGAGGCCCCACTCGGCCTCGTTCGGAAGGTGGGCCATCCCATCAACTTCCAGCAGCCCCGCCCCCGACGCCCGGGCGAACTCGCGTCCCACAGCCGGGGGACACAGGTGGTCCTCTGTGCCAACCACCACCCGCGCCGGGGTCCGCAACCGCCCGGCCCAGCGGATGGGTGAGCCTTCCTCCCACTGCGCCTCCGTCAGCACAGCCTCGTAGTAGCAGCGCAGGATTCGGGAGGTGGTGGTGCGGTACACCCCGCGCAGGTCGGTGGGGGCGTTCACCGCAACCACCAGCCGCGCCGGGTGTTCCCGCACGGCGGTCAGGAGGGCCACCAGCCCGCCCAGCGAGAAGCCGAGCAGCACCGTGGAGGTTACATCAGGCCTGTCCCGGAGCCACTCCAGCACCCGCAGCGTGTCGCCCGGCCCGCTGCGCCCGTAGTCGTCGCACCCGCTCGACCCCCGCCAGCCGCGCAGGGAGAGGCTCAGGACGTGCCATCCGGCCTGATGAAAAAGCCGCGCTGGGCACGCCATGTCCGAGGCGTCCTGGCCCCAGCCGTGGAGCAGCACGGCGGCGGGGGCGTGGTGGGGCTGCTCCCACAGGTAGCCGCCCAGCGTCACGTCCCCCAGGGGGAGCGTGAGCCGGGAGGCGTCGGGGAGGGATGGGAGGTCCAGGCCGGGAATGTTCACAACTCCCCCCCCTCCAGATGGGCGGCGTCGTTTAACCGCACCAGTGTCCAGGCCGGAGGCGGCCACGCGGCGGGGTCGCCCTCCGTCCGCCATTCCGTCACCGACGCGGACCTCACCTCCACCTCGAAGGGCGGCAGCAGGGGAAGATTGCCGAACGCCACGAAGGACGCCTTGACGACTTCCGCATGGGTGAAGACGAGTGTGGTCTGCCCCGGGTGCCGCCGCGCCAGTGTCAGCAGCGTGTACGAGGCGCGGGTGACGAGCGAGGCCCAGGACTCGCTGACGGACTCGAAGGGGTGAAAGACGCCGCCGGGGGTGGCGTAGCGGGTCTGGAATTCCTGCGTGGGTATTCCGTCCGCCTCCTCGGGCACTGCCCAGGAGATCAGGCCGGGATCGAGGAGGACTGACGGCAGGTTCAGGTCCCGCGTGACCACCTCGGCTGTCTTCTGGGCACGGGGCAGCGGAGACGAGTAGACCGCTTGTGCTTCCAGCCCCTGCCGGGCGAGACGGTCACGCAGCCGCTCGGCCTGCCGAACTCCCTCCGGCGTCAGCCCCCGGTCCCCCCTTGCCCCGCCGACGATGCCCTCCCGCTTGTGCCAGGAGTCGGCGTGACGAAGCAGCAGGAGGCCAGTTGACATCCCCCTCAGGGTAAAGACTTCTCGTTGGGTCTGTTCATACCGCGTCAGCACCCCGCCAAACAATGGAGGCATGAGAAAAGTCCTGACCCTCCTGTGCGCCGCGCTGCTGCTCGCCGCCTGCAACGACAAGACCCAGAGCAGCTCCAGCACGAGCACGACGACCACCAAGAGCTTCGACTCGACCGGCCAGTCGCAGGGGACGACCACCACCACGACGACGGAGCAGAAGAGTCCCTGAGGCGCCCAGGGAAGAGGCCCGCCCCACTCGCCTTTTTCAGCGCTGGGACGGGCCTCTTCAGGTGGCCGGGAGATAACCCCGCCTACCCCTCCTCGTACTCCAGATACGTGTAGCCCAGCAACTCCTCGCCGTAGTCTTCCAGCAGCTCGTTTTCCTGCTCGGTCGTCAGGGTGCCGACCCGCAGGGCCTCGTCCGCCTGGTCCTCGATGGAGTCGCGCAGCATGGGTTCCTCGTAGCCCATCGACTCGATCATGCGCCGCGCCTTCTGCCCGCGCACGAAGAGGTCAATGTGGAACTTGCCCCCGGGCCGCACCGTCACGTGCGCCTCGCTGACCTTGCCGAAGAGGTTGTGCGCGCTCCCCAGCACGTCCTGGTACGCCCCCATCAGGAACGCGCCCAGGTAGTAGGGCCGCCCGCCCGGCTCGTGCAGGGGCAGGGTGGCCTTCACGTCGCGCAGGTCAATGAACTTCTCGATCTTGCCGTCCGAGTCGCAGGTGATGTCCACCAGCGTGCCCTGGCGGGTGGGCCGCTCGTTCAGGCGGTCGAGGGGCACGATGGGGAACAGCGCCTGAATGGCCCAGTTGTCGGGCAGGCTCTGGAACAGCGAGAAGTTGCAGATGTACTTGTCGGCCAGGACCTTTTGCAGGTCCTCCAGCTCGTCGGGCACGTACTTCTCGCCCTGGATCAGCTTGGCGATCTTGCGCAGGATCGCGTTGAACAGCGCCTCGCCCCGCGCCCGGTCGTTCAGGGTGACGTACCCCAGATCGAAGAGGTTGTGCAACGTCTGCTTGTCGCCCACCGCGTCGTTGTACATCTCGCGGTAGTTGCGGGCAGAGATGTTGACCAGAATCTCTTCGAGGTCCTTGACGATCTGGTGGCTGTCCTCGTTCGGCGCGGCCAGTTCTTCGAGGTCACGGGTGGGGCCGGTCACGTCCACCACCGGCATCACCAGGACGGCGTGGTGGGCGGTCAGCGCCCGGCCCGACTCGGACACGATCACGGGCTCGGGCACCTCGCGGGCGCGGCAGACCTCCTGCACGGTGTACACCACGTCGGCGGCGTACTCGCCCACGGTGTAGTTCATGGAGGCGTAGAAGGTGGTCTTGGACCCGTCGTAGTCCACACCCAGGCCGCCGCCCACGTTGAGGTACTTGAGCTGCGCGCCCGCCGCGATCAATCCCGCGTAGGTCTGGGTGGCCTCGCGCACCGCGACCTTGATACGGCGGATGTCGGTGATCTGCGAGCCGATGTGGGTGTGCAGCATCACCAGCGAGTCGAGCATGTCCTCCTCGCGCAGCCGCTCGACCACGCGCAGGAGTTCGTAGGCGTTCAGGCCGAACTTCGCCTGGTCGCCGCCCGACTCCTCCCACTGGCCTGAGCCGCGGGCATGCAGCTTGAAGCGCACGCCGATGGCGGGCTTCACGCCCAGCGCGCGCGCCTGCTTGAGGATGCGGTCGAGCTCGGAGTACTTCTCGATGGTGATGACCACGTTCTTGCCCAGCGTGCGGCCCCACAGCGCCAGCTTGATGAAGCCGTCGTCCTTGAAGCCGTTGCAGCACAGCAGCGCGTCGGGGTGCATCTTCTGCGCCAGGCACAGGGCGAGCTCGGCCTTGCTGCCCGCCTCCAGCCCGTGCGCGTACTCGTACCCGGCGGCGGCGATGGATTCCACCACCACCCGGCGCTGGTTCACCTTGATGGGAAAGACGCCCTGGTAGTGCCCGGTGTAGCCGTACTCGGCGATGGCCTTGCTGAACGCCTCGTTGAGATGTTTGACGCGGCCCGCGACGACCTGCGGAAAACGCAGGATGACCGGCAGGCTCTCGCCGCGCTCCACGATCTCGTCCACGATGGCGCGCAGCGGCGCGTGCAGGCCGGGCGAGGGGGTGACCTCGACCTGGCCCTTATCACTTACACGGAACCAGCCGCCGCTCCAGTTGGGCACCTGGTACAGTTCGGCGGCGTCAGCAACAGAAAAAGATGTGGTCGTCAACTCAGGCGTCCTCCGTCCATGGGGTAGGCTCGCCGTGCGCGGGGTCGGGGGCAGGCCTGCCTTGCGGAGGGGCTCACGGACGCCGTGCGAAACCGGGGCGCATGATACGGCAAGGCGCGGGCGTGGGAAGGGGGATGGGTAGCAATCCGGACCCGTCCCACCCCCGACCTCAGCGGCAGGCGTCCAGATCCTCGGCCAGCCCGTCCAGATGCCCCCTCAGGTACGCCGGGGCCCAGTCCCGCACGCCCGGCTGGTGCGCCCGCTGGAGAATCCATCCCACCAGCCACACCCGCCGGGCGACCAGGAAGCAGTCCAGGTCCGACCAGACGGCGGACAGGCGTCGCGCCGAGGCGTATCCAGCCAGGAAGGCCGCGCGCAGAGCGGGAAAGTCCGGCCGATGCCGTACATGCACGAGCGTGGCCGCCGCGTCATAGGGAAAGGGTCCGAAGACGGCATCGTCGAAGTCGATGGGCACAGCCTGCCCGCCCTGCATGAGGTAGTTGCCCTGGTGCAGGTCCGCGTGGATCAGGCCCACCTCCCCAGCTTCACGCGCCCTGGCAAAAGCCTCACGGGCGACAGCCAGGCCCTCACAGAGCTGCGCGCGATCCCCGGAAGACAGGGGAGCCTGCCCTGCGAAGAACGCCTCGTCCCCCTCGAAGCCCAGCGTGGCCCGCCAGAGCGGGGCGGGGAGCCGGTAGGTGAGCGAGTGGGCATGGAGCTTCGCCATCAGCCGCCCCACCCTGTGCAGGTGTTCCGGAAGTGGCTGCTCACCCACGAACTCGCCGTCCGCCCACTCGAAGAGGGCGCAGAACCAGCGGGAACCCGGGGAGGCACCCTCGATTACCTGCAACACGTCTCCCCCGGGGGGAACGAGGGGCGCGGGCAGGGCCAGCGCGGTGTCCCGCCGCAGGGCGGTCAGCCAGGCCAGCTCGGCCCCGATCTCCTCCCGGGTGTAGCGGAAGGGCCGGTACAGGCGCAGTGCCCGGGGACCCGCCCCGGTATTCACCCGGAAGGTAACGTTCTCGGCGTGCCCGTACAGGTCGAGCGGGGCGTCGGACAGGCTGAAGGCCGCCAGCGCCCGGCGAGCCACCTGTTCCCAGCGGCCCACCTGCGCGGCGAACTCCCGGGCGGGTGTGGTGGTGATCTCGGTCATCCCCTTACCCTACCGGGCGCGGGAGACATGACCACAACGAGAAGGAGCGAGGCTTTCACCTCGCTCCCCTTCTGGCGGTCCGGACGGGATTTGAACCCGCGACCTACTGCGTGACAGGCAGTTATGCTAACCGCTACACTACCGGACCAGCGGACCAGAGGTTATAGGGCGCCGGGCGGGAAGTCAAGCCGGGCGGGGCCGCGCTACCCTGGGCCACATGACAGGGCAAGCCGGAAGAGTGGTCTTCACACGAGGGGGGCTGACGGAGAGCGTCCACACCGTTCACGTGGTCGTCGTGGACCGGGAGGGGCGGCGGGTCGCCTCCTGCGGGGACGCGGACCTCGTCACCTTTCCGCGCTCCAGCTCCAAGCCGGTGCAGGCGCTCCCGCTGGCCTTGAGCGCCCCCGACCTGCCCGCCGATGAACTCGCCATCGCCTGTGCCAGCCACGCGGGCACACCGGAGCATTTGGCGGTGGTGGAGCGGCTGCTCGCCCGCTCGGGCAGCACTGTGGACGACCTGCGCTGCGGCACGCACCCCCCCTTCAACCCCGGGGTGGCCGCCGACCTGATTCGCCGGAACGAGAAGCCGACGCCGCTGCACCACAACTGCTCGGGCAAGCACGCGGGGATGCTCCTCTCGTGCGTGCTGAACGGCTGGCCGTGCGAGGGGTATACGGAATACGGGCACCCGTTGCAAGTGCGGATTCGGGAACTGCACGCCGAGCTGGGCGGCGTTCCCCTGGATGACGTTCATCTGGGAACGGACGGGTGCAGCGTGCCCGCGTTGGCGTTGCCACTGCATGGGGCGGCGCGCATCTTCGCCCGGCTGGCGGCTCCAGAGGGCGAACTGGGCCCGGCCCTGGAACGCATCTTCCAGGCCATGACCACCCATCCCTTCCTGATCGCCGGAGCGGGGCGGCTCGACACCACGCTGATGCCGCTCGTGCCCGGCCTGGCGGCGAAGATGGGGGCGGAGGCGTTCTACGGGATGGCGCTGCGGGACACGCTGCGCGGCCCCCTGGGAATCGCCTTCAAGATCATGGACGCTGGCGAGCGGGCCCGGCCCCACGTCGCCCTCGCCGCGCTGGAGATGCTCGGTCTGCCCATTACCGAGGAGATGCGCGCCCTCGCGCCCACCCCCCTGCACAACTGGGCGGGGCGGGAGGTGGGCACGGTGGAGGTGGAGTTGCCCGCAGTCCGGAGCTAGGGCCGCGAAATCAGGGCGTCTTCGGGAGTCGTCCTCACTCCGGTTGTCACGGCCCCGCTCCAGCCCGTCCCCAACCCGGCCCGACCCCTGTGCCGCCTGCTACGGTCACGGCCAAGTCTCCTTATTTAAAATAAGGCGTGAGCCCCTCCGAGCAGGCCGAGCAACTGTACCTGGCCCGGAACAGCGCCCGGGCGGCCATCAGCTACGCCGCGGGACTGGCCTCTGCTCAGGGGGACCCGGTGGGCTTCTCCCAGGCCGTTTGCCTGTTCATCTCTGCTCTGGAAGCCCGAACGGTGCGGAGGATGGTCGGCATCGAGGAGCAGGCGCTCGACCTCGTCTGCACCCTCCGGGAGGACCGGCTGCGGCCGCGCTTCCCCGGGAAGGAAAGCTGGTTCCTGCCGCCCGTCGCCCGGGAACCCGTCCCGCCCCGGGGCGGGACAGGCGGACGCCGCTCCGAGCCTGACCTCTCCGGGCTGCCCTCCAAATGTCCGGAGTGCATAATTTGACTTCCCCTGCATTCCATGCTATCTTTTTTTCATCACCGCCCAAGAGGCGGCTTTTTTATTGCCCCTCCAGCCGCCCCTCGACCGCGGCCAGTGCGAAGGCGTATTCCTCGGCGGCCTCGTTCAGGGCGTCATAGCGCCCGCTGGAGCCGCCGTGCCCCGCGCCCAGGTTCGTCTTGAGGACGAGGGTGCCGCTGCCAGGCTGCCGCAGGTCGCGCAGGCGGGCAGCGTACTTGGCGGGTTCCCAGTAGGCCACGCGCGGGTCGTTCAGGCCAGTGGAGACGAAGAGGTGGGGATAGACGCCCGCCTTCAGGTTGTCGTAGGGGCTGTACTCGCGCATGGTGGCGTAAGCAGCGGGGTCATTCGGGTTGCCCCACTCGTCGTACTCACCGGTCGTCAGGGGAATGGAGTCGTCGAGCATGGTGGAGAGCACGTCCACGAAGGGCACGCCGACAAAGGCTGCCCGGAAAAGCTCGGGACGCAGATTCACCACGGCGCCCATCAGCAGGCCGCCCGCGCTGCGGCCCACCGCCACGAGGTCACTTGCGATGCCCTCCGCCTTCAGGTGCTCGGCGGCAGCGATGAAGTCAGTGAAGGTGTTCATTTTGTGGGCCAGTTTCCCGGCCTCGTACCAGCGGCGGCCGAGTTCGGAGCCGCCCCGGATGTGGGCGATGGCCCAGACCCAGCCCCGGTCGAGCAGGGGCAGGCGGGCCGAGCGGAACTCGGGGTCGGTGGGAAAGCCGTAGCTGCCATAGGCGTACAGCAGCGTCGGGGCGGGCAGGGCCGTATCTTTCCGGCGCACCAGGCTGACGGGCACCCGCTCGCCGTCCTTCGCCGCCGCCCATACCTGCTCGGCCACATACTGCGAGGGGTCGTAGTTGGGAACGGGCGTGGCCTTGACGAGCGTGGTCTGCAAGGTGTTCAGATCGAGGTCCAGATGCTCGGCGGGCCGGGTGAGGCTGGTGTACACGATCCGGGCGGAGGTTGTGTCAAAGATGTGGTTGGGGCCGACGTAGACGGTGTAACTCGCCTCGGGGAATTCGACGCGGCGGGGTGGGCCGTACCCTTCGGGTGTGCGGGGCAGCACCCACAGCCGGGTGAAGCCTCCCTCACGACCGGAAACGAGCAGGTGCGAGGCGAAGAGGTGCATATCGGTGAGGTGCCGCTGCGGGTCGTGCGGCAAAACTTCGGTGGCGTCCGCCCAGGTCAGGCCGTCCTTTTTCGGCAGGGTGACGAGCTTGAACTCCGTCGCGCCCCCCTGATTCGTCAGGGCGAGCCAGTGGTCGCCGCCGTCCGTCACCGAGTATTCGACGCCGCGCTCGCGGGGGAGGAGGAGCTGTGGTCGGGCTTGCGGGCCGTGGGTATCCAGCGCGTGCCACTCGGAGGTGATCCCGGCATTGCTGACGATCAGCAGCGTGTCGCCGTTTTCGGAGAGAACCGCGCCTGCCAGGAAGGTCACGTCGTCTTCCTGATACAGCAGTTCATCCCCCTCCCGCGCCTGACTCAAGGTGTGGCGCCAGAGTTGGTAGGGCCGCTGGGTGGCATCGTCGCGGGCATAGTACAGATGGGAACTGTCCGCGCCCCAGGCCAGGGTCCAGCCATTAACGGCGGTCAGGGGAGCTTCGGCCAGCTCTCCCGTCCGGGTGTCCAGCACGCGCAGCTCGAACACCTCCTGCCCGGTCGTGTCGAGCAGGTAGGCCCAGTACCGCCCGTCGGGGCTGGGGCGGGTGTCGTACACCCACACGTTCGCGTGGCCCTCGCGCTCCTTCAGGGCGTTGAGGTCGAGGAGCACCTCCTCCTCTCCCCCGTTCAGCGGGCGGCGCAGGAAGATCGGGTGGGCCTTTCCCTCCTCCGTGCGGGTGAAGTAGGCGTAGTCCCCCTCCGGCACGGGCGGCTGGTCGTCGCGCTCCTGCACGTGGGAGAGGAGTTCCTGGTAGATCGCCTGCTGCGTCTCGCGCAGAGGCGCCATCACCGCCTCCAGATGGGCGTTCTCGGCGTTCAGGTAGCCCAGCACCTCGGGGTCGGCCTTGCTCTGGGTCTTGAGCCAGTGGTAATCGTCGGGGCGGACCTCGCCGTGCAGGGTGTGGGTGATCGGCTTCTTCGCAGGGCGGGGCGGGCTGGAGGTCATGCCCGGAGCGTAGCAGGGCGTGCGTTACCCTGGCCGCATGTTCCGCCGTGACCCCCTGCGCGCCGCCCTCTCCGGGGTGGAGGAGGTGCTGGGCCGGGACCTGCGCCCCGCCTTTCCCCTGCTGCGGCTGGCCCTGCGGCGGGGCGGCGTGCTCAGCGTGGCGCGGGGAGACCGGGTAGCTCTCGCCGGGCTGGGCGGCGTGCCGCGTGAAGGGATATTCGAGCTGGCGAGCGTCACCAAGCCCTTCACCGCGGCGCTAGCAGGCGTGCTCGTGCGGGAGGGGCGGCTGGCCTGGGATCAACCCCTGTCCGCATTGGGGGGGCCGTGGCGCGGCTTTCCCGCCTTCGTGACCCCGCGCGCCCTGGCAACCCACACGGCGGGGCTGCCCCCACATCCGGCCCGGGTGATCGTCACCAGCTTCACTCGCTTTCAGGACCCCTACGGCGGGATGAGTACGCGGGACGTGCTGGCGAGCGCGCGGCGCTGGGCAAACCGGCGCGCAGCGGGCCGCTTCGCCTACTCCAACCTGGGGCTAGGGGTGCTGGCGCTGGCCCTGGCGTCCGGTTCGGGAGAAGCCCTGAACGCGGCCGGTTACGGGGGGGCGCTCGCCCGGTATGTGACGGGACCGCTGGGGCTGGACAGCGTGACCCTCACGCCCCCAGCCGGTCGGCTGGTCACCCCCACGGCCACGCTGCTGGGCGAGGGGATCACTGGCTTCGGGCCCCTGGCCGGGGCCGGAGGGCTGTTCGGCACGGGGGCCGACCTGCTGACCTTCGCGGGGGCGCACCTGGACGGCCGTCTCGGCGGGGACTGGCGGGCGGTGACGCGCCCCCCCGGCCTGCCTCCCCACCTGACCGGGGTGGCGCCCGGCTGGCTAGAGTCGCGCGGCGTGTGGTGGCACGACGGGGTGGCGCGGGGCACCCGCACGGCCCTGGGCTTTCGTCCGGCAGATGGGACTGCCGCCGTGCTCCTGGTACGCGGCGGGCTGCCGCTGCTGGGGCTGCGGGGGGCGGTGCCGATAGGGCTCCTGGCGCTGCTGGGGGGTGGGGGTCAAGCGATAGGTTGAACCGTCAGGCGGCGGGACGGGTTCGTTCGGAGCTGTCCAGGGTTGAGCGCGGGGTTTCCCTTTTTGGGAAGGGGGCCGGGCGTCTTGATACGGTTTGCCCCCACCCGGGGAGTTCTCCGCTACGCTCGACAAGGTTCCTGCCCATCTCGCCTGTGGCCGTCTTCCTCCACGCACAAGGTTTGATCCTGCTGTTCTCCAAGTTGTGGGGCTAGCGTCTCGTTGCTCGCGCAAGGCGGGGTGAAGGCCGTGCGAGAGCGAGCAATGGGCCGTCTACAGGAGACGGTTTTCAAAAGCTGGAGCTTTGGCGCTCTTACTCCTTCGCCCTGGTGGGGGAGGTTAGGGGGGTAACAAGCGTCAGCTTGCCCTCCTGCCCAGCCCCAAAGAGCCCTCCCAAACGCGCCCCTCGCGGTTGATCCTCCCCCAGACGGCAGGAACTCACGTCACTGAGGCACCAGCCACGTCACCGCCCGCGCGTCATTCAGGCTGCTCAGGAGGACCTGCTCGCGCCAGTTGCCCTGGGAGAGCCCGAACACTGTGTCGTAGCGGCGCAGGTCCGTGCGGGTCAGGGCATACAGGTTGCCGTCGGGGGCAAAGGTCACGTCGCGCAGGTCGGCCAGTGAGGTGACGGTGACGGCGGTCGTCCGCGCCCCGTCCCAGAGCCGCAGGGGCTCGGAGCTGTTGCCGCTGAGGGTGGTGTCGCGCCAGGCGGCGATGAAGTTGCCCACCGAACCGCTGCCCGCGCTCGTCCACAGGCGGTCCACCCGGGCGGTCCCGAAGGCGGCCAGCCGACCCTGGGTGTTGGGCACGCCCTGCTCGCTGAGGGGCAGCACGCCGGTGTCGGTCGCGGCGTAGACCGCGCTTGCTCCCGGCGCCAGGTCCCGGATGGCGACCGTGGGCTGCGGGGGACTGACGGTGGCGACCGCCGCCCCGGTCGTCCCGGGCGCGGCGCGCAGCACCTCGCTGCCCCCCGTCAGCGCGGGGCGGGCCACCACTCCCACATCCCCCCGCACGGCGAGTCGGATGGGCGGCGTGTCGAGGGTGGGGATGGGCGGCGTGAAGGTGGGCAGGGTGGCCGTCCAGACCAGGGTGCCGTCGGTGCGGTACAGGGCGAGCTGCTGGAGCCCGTTGGGTGTCCCATTCGTCCCGCACTGGCTGAGGGTAAGGAGGCGGTCGCGGGTCGCGCTCAGCGCGGTGGCGATCAGGCAGATCGGGTTGAAGGGCAGGGCCGCGAAGGGGACCGCGTTCGCCAGGTTCACGTCCCGGCTCTCGATGCCCCCCGCCAGGGTCAGGGCCAGGCGGGCGCCGCCGGGTAGCGTGTCGAGCGTGACGCCCCCGTTCACGCTGACGGTCACATCACCGGGTGTGGGCACCGTGCCGCCGCTGCTGGTGGTCACGGTGCGGACCGTGGCCCCACCGTCTGTGAGTACCGCGAGCCGCAGGGTCACGACCCCCTCGTCGGTGCCGGTGCAGGCGGCGATCAATCCGGGAAGCAGCAGGGCGAGGGCCGTCAGGGGGGGGCGGGACATGGGGAGACCTCCGGGGAAAGGCTCAGCGCAGCGGCAGCAGGGGCACGCTCAGGCCCTCGTTGCCGTAGTCGAAGAGGGGGTAGCGGTCGGTGCCTGGGAGGCTGATCCCCAGGCGGTAGCGGCGCAGGCTCATGTCGATCTCGGCCTGGAGCGCCCAGCAGCAGCGGTCGATGGTCAGGCCGATCACGGGCGCCAGCGGCGCGGGATTCTGCCGCACCCCGCCCACCCAGGTGAAGGTCTGGCGCAGGCTGCCCGTCAGGTACGCGCCGGGGCGTGGGCCGTTGCCCAGGGCGATCCCCACCTGGATGGGGTCGAGGACCAGCGTGTCCGTCGGCACGTCGTTCGGGTAGACGCCGAAGCGGCTGCGGGTGTAGGAGACCCGCGCCGAGATCGCCGCCCGCGAGCCGAACAGCCAGGAGTTCGTGCTCACGTCCGCGCGGGTGAGTTCGGTGCGCGGCTGGTCCAGGCCCGGCGTGTTCACGACGGCGGCGACCGCGAGCGACTGCCCGGGGCGGGTGGCGGTCAGGCTGCCGCTGAGGGTCGGGCGGGTGAAGCCCCCCCGCCGCAGGTCGTAGGGGCCGCCGTACGTGAGCTGCCAGTTCGTGGCCCGCCCCGCGACGGTCCCCACACTGAAGGTGATCGTGCCGCTCTCCCGGGCGGTGTCGGGCTGCTCCAGCGCGATGTCGTGCGCGGTGGAGGCGGTGTACGCCCCGCGCCACGTGACGCTGTAGCTCCCGGTCAGGCGCGGCGTGATGAGGTTGAGGTTCTCGCGGCCGGTAAAGCTCAGGGAGTTGAGCACCGGATCGACGGCGCTGACCCCGCTGAACTCGACCCCCACGGCGCTCAGGCGGGGGGTCTGGATGTCGTGGGTCGCGTACACGCTGAAGGAGTTCGTGCGGATGTCTCCCGTCACCGTCGCGCGCACCGTGAAGGGCTGGTAGCCCCCCGCGCGGGTGTAGGCGCCGTTCGCCGTGACCGTGAGGTTCGGCGCGGGCCAGTTGCTGCTGCGCGTGACCGTCGCGGGCTGGGCGGGCACCGCGGGTGTGGTCGCGGTGGCGGGCTGGGCCGGGCGGGCGGGCGTGACGGTCACCTTTCCCGAGTTCGGGTCCCCCAGCGTGAGGCTGAAGTCGCTGCTCTCCAGCTCGCCCGTCGAGAAGTTGTGCGCCAGGTTGTACGTCAGGTTCACGGGCAGCCGGTTCACGGTGACCCGGAAGGTCGTGGGCGGCTGCTGGCTCGCGGGCAGGAACAGGTCGCGGGTGTACGAGACGCCGAAGGTCACGTCCTTGACGGGCACCGTGTTCAGGTCGAGGGTCAGCGGCGCGCTCAGGCGGCGGGTGGGCAGCGCGTCGAAGGCGAAGGGGCTCGTCCCCTCGATGCGGATGTAGTTGTAGCGGAGCCGCACCGTGTTCGTGACGTTGAAGCGCTGGGTGAGTTCCGCGCCGACGTTCAGGTTCACCGTGCGGGCGCCGGTCCCGTAGTACCGCCCGGTGAAGGTGTTCGTGAGGGTCAGGTCCGCATTGCGCCAGGGCTGCGTGGTGTAGCTCAGCGCGTGCTGCTCCTCCAGCCGGGTCGTGGTGATGTTGGGCTTGCCCCCCGCCTCCACGGCGGCCAGGCGCGAGAGGGGGTTGACCTGCGCCGTGTAGCGCCCCGCCGAGACCCGGAAGTCGGCGCTGAAATTGCCCTGGGTGTAGGGCTTGGGGTCCACGACGACTTCCGGGGTCCGCAGCGGCGTGCTGAGGGGCACGGTGGGCTCGGGCCCGAAGCGGTCGTTGTAGTTGAACTGGGCGCTGAAAAGGGGGTACTCCGCGTTCGCGGTGAAGTCCACCCGCGTCACGTTGCGCTCGGGGTCGGTCTGCGAGCGGCCGATGTCGCGCTGCACCACGCTGAGGCTGTAGTCCGCGTCGCGCACCGCGAGCGAGAGGGGAAAGCGGCCCTTCACGCTGAAGTCCAGGTCCACGTCGTAGCCGACCTGCCGCGTGCCGTCGGAGGCGAAGGGCTTGGGGTTCGCCAGGGCGTACAGGTTCAGCCGGTCCACGAAGGGCAGCGGCGCGTAGGACCGCAGGTTGACCCCGAAGCCCAGGCTGGGGTTGCGGTTCTCGTAGTAGCGCAGCAGGGTGGTGCCCAGCGTGTTCGACCCGATGGAAAAGGGCAGGTCCGCCTCCACCGTCCGGCCGTCGGGCTGGCCGTTCCCGATAACGAGGCGGGGCTGGCGCTCGGGGTCGCCCAGCGGCAGCACCACGACGGGCAGGTACAGCACCGGACGGTCCGCGAGCAGGAGCTGCGCCCGGTACGCCACCAGGCGGTCCCCGGGGTACACGACCAGCCGCTCGGCCCGGAAGGCGTAGTCGTTCGGCGTGCGCCCGCACTTCGCGCAGGGGGTGAAGTACCCGCCCGTGGCCCGCAGTTGCCCCGGGATGCGCTCGACCTCGCTGCCCCGGATCTCCAGGTTCCCGTCGCTGATGAGCACGTCCTCGCCGGTGAGCTGCTCCTGCCCCAGGTCCACGACGAGGTTCTCGCCCTGGAGGTTTTGCCCCTCCTTCGCGGTCCGGTAGGTCGCCGAGCCGATCAGGGTCAGCGTCCGGCGGGTGCGGTTGTACTCGACCCGCTGGGCGAGCACCACGTCGTCGTCCACCCGCAGCTCGACCGTGCCTCCGCTCTCGCCCCCGGTGATGACCACGATCTCCTGGTCGTCCACCCGTCGCAGCTCCAGCGTCTGCGCCTGCACGATCCGCACCGTCCGGGCCCCCGCCTCGCCCAGCGCGAGCAGCCCGGCGAGTGAGGCCAGGGCGACGAGGGCGCCCCGGCGCACCTTCCGCCGGAAGAGGTTCCCGATGGTTTTACTCGCCATGTGATCCGGTCAGCGCGAGGGGAGCGGAGAGGGGGGACAGCGTGGGCAGCGGGCGGGACAGCGCGAGGACTGGCCGGGCGTCTGGTACGCCTGCGAGCATGCCCAGGGTGGTGCCGGGGTAGTAGAAGCCCAGGATGTGCAGGTGGTCCTGTCCCTGCCGCGCGAGCCCCAGCGCCCCGTACTGGGAGAGGCCGACCCCGTGCCCGGAGCCCGCCCCCTCCACCACCAGGGGGGTGTTCGGCCCCACCGGCCCGCTCAGGGTCACCCGGCTGCTCGCGGCGCCCAGCGAGCGCACGAAGCCGCCCGCGTCGGCGCCAGCCAGGCGGGTCACCCCACCCGTTCCCGTCAGCGTGACCTCCTGCGCGCGGCCCGAGAGACTCGCGCGGGTGATCCGCACGGAGTTCAGGGTCCCGACCCGCACCCGGTAGCGCGCGGCCACTTCCGCCACCTTGGCCGCGCTCACCTCCAGCCGCCAGCGGGCGCGCGGCCCGCCCGCCGAGTAGGGATCGGCCTGGGCGGGCAGGTAGGGCAGGTCACGGCCCCAGGTTTCTGCGCTCGACGCCGTATAGCCGCCCGAGTCGCTGGAGAAGTAGGTGCTCGCGGGTTTGCCCGAGTAGGCGACGACCTGCCCGGCGGTTGCCCGGATCGCGGCGTCCGAGCCCGGTTTCTCGGCCTTCACCCCGCCGTACATCTGGCAACTCTCGGTGGCGCAGGTGTCGTAGGGCAGCGCCGGGTTGATGCGCGCCGCCACGTAGGTCCGCGCGATCACGGCCTGGGCGGCGAGCGCGGAGGCGGGCCAGCCCGCGGGCATCTCGGCGGGAACCACCCCCCGCAGGTAGTCCTCCACATCCAGCACGTTGATCGCCTGCACGCCGCCCGACACAGCCCGCAGCAGTACGCCACCCCGGTAGGGCTTCGAGGCGATCTCCACCACGCTGCCCGGCGAGGGCGGGAGGTACAGGGTGCCGCTCCCCGCGTCCCGCCCGTTCAGGGTGAGGCGGTCCCCCTGCGCGCCCACGGTCCAGGCGTTCGTTGGCAGCGGGGCGGGCGCCACCCCCGGCACGGTGAGGGCCCCCGGCGCCGGGGCGGACGTGCCCGGCAGCCGCACCGTGAGCTGCGGGGCGCTGACGACCAGCACCCGGATGTTCAGGGCCTGGGCCGCGGTTAGGGCACTCCCACCGAGCGCCAGCGTGAGCATGAGAACGCGCATCTGTCCCGAGAGTATAAGCGGCGGCTTCTGTACCTGGCCTGACAGGAAGGTGAGAGGGAAAACGTTCCCCTCATCGCCCCCGTCCGGCACGGCATCATGGGCGGCATGACAGCGGGGGCGGGACGGGTCTGGGCCCACGTCGGGCAGACGTTCGCGGAGACGGGTTACGACGTGGTGATCGTGGGGGCCGGGCGGATGGGGGCGGCCTGCGCGCTCTTCCTGCGGCAGCTCGCGCCGGGGCTGCGCCTCCTGATCGTCGAGCGGGGCGGCCTGCCCAATGAGGAGGGGGCGACGATCCTCGCGCCGGGGGTGTGGACCGCGTTCGACGTGCCGCCGGGCCGGGAGGCGGAGGCGGCGTGGGTGCGGCGCATTCTGGAGGAGAGTTTCGGGGACGTGCAGTTTGCCGCCCGCCCGCTGCTGAACCTTTATCCAGAAGAGGCGGAGGGCAGCGTGCCGACAACCGACGCGCTGGCCCGTTGTCCCGAGGCCGTGGGGCTCCTCAGTCCCCGGGCCCTGCCCTTCGCCCGGGTAGACGAGGACGCGGCGACCTACCGCCCCGGGGCCGTCGCCCTCGCCTGCGGACAGGGGGCGGTGCGGGCGAGGGCCGACCTGCTGCTGAACACGCACGTGCACCTCACGCCGGGGGGGCTGTGCCTGGACCGCCTGACGGTCACGAACACCCATGAGATCGTCACGCACGAGACGCACGAGTTGCGGGCGGGCCGGGTGATCGTGGCAATGGGAGCCGATGGTCCCCACGCCGCCGAACACGATCTGGGCGTCCATACAGGGCACGGGCGGGCGTACCGGCAGGCGCCGCGCCTGAACACGCCCAGCACGGATGCGGCACCGATCCTGCGGGCGGGCGGCCTGACCCTGCGCCCTCAGCACGGCGGCTTCACCCTGATCCCTCCCGTCCACCACCGCGACCCGCATGGCTACGTCCCGACCGGAGGCCGCCTGACCGGTGTGCCGGTCGGTGTGCGGCGCGAGACGCTGGAGGACCTTATCCGCCTGATGGACGCCCTACCGCCGCTGGGCACGGAGGCGCTGGAGGTCGGACACAGCCTCGCAGACGTACCCGGTGCGTGGCTCGCGTTGCCGGAAGGAAGGGCTGATGCGCCCCCCGTCCACCACAGCCTCACCGAGGGCGCCCATCTCCTCCTGGGTGGTCCTCTGGCGGACACGTTGGGCCTCGCCGTTGCCTACGACCTGGCCGCGGAGCTTGCGGGAGTACGGGAGAGACCGTGGGGGAAAGTTCCGTTCAGAACGGCCAAAAAGCTCCCCCTTGAGGGGGAGGTTGGGAGGGGATGAACGGGCCTAGCGTCTAGAGACCAGTCAGAAGAACTAGACCTTCTAGCAGGGAGGGCAAGTGGCGAGGGTCACACGCCCCCTCGCCCCAGCCCTCTGCCAGCAGCCCTGCGAGTCTCCCATAAGGGGAGAGGGAGCAGACGGCCATCGCCTACTCCCTCCACACTGCCTCCGGCTTCCCTACCAGCGGCGTGCGCCCCGCTGCTTCCCCAGCCTGCGCTCGGCCTGCCCCAGGAGGAAGTCCAGGGCGCGGTCACGCTTGCGAATCTTGGCGTACCTGCCCCGCTTGGCCTTCTGGTTTCGGCGGAGCAGGCTGATGACTTCCAGCGCGACGGGCGCGTAGACCATCCACTTGCTGAACTTGCCGCCCTGCGAACGGGTCTTTTTCATGCCCCCAGTACGACAGTTCGGGGGGAAAAGTTGCTGAGGACGAGCTCAGCCGCGTTCACCCTCGGACGTGCCGTCCAGAAAAACGGGCCCCCACATGGATTCGGGGCCTACACTGAGGCATGACACAAACGGTGGACAGGGTGACGGCCCTCCGTGACCAGCTCGTCGCGTGGCGGCGGCACCTGCACATGAACCCCGAGGTGGGCTTCGAGGAGCACGAGACGGCGGCGTACATCGAGGCCGAGCTGCGGAAGATGCCCGGCCTGACGGTGTCGCGCCCAACCGCGACGAGTGTGCTCGCCGTCCTGAAGGGCGGGAAGCCCGGCCGCACCGTGCTGCTGCGGGCCGACATCGACGCCCTGCCCATGGAGGAGGAGAACACCTTCGAGTTCCGCTCGCAGAAACCCGGGGCCATGCACGCCTGCGGGCACGACGGGCACACGGCGATCCTGCTGGGTGTGGCGAAGCTCCTGTCGGAACACGCGGTGGAGGTGCCCGGCGAGGTCCGCATGATCTTCCAGCACGCCGAGGAGATCGGGCCGGGCGGCGCCGAGGAACTCGTGATGGAGACGGGGCTGATGGACGGGGTGGACGTGGTGACCGGCCTGCACCTCAACAGCCAGCTTCCGGTCGGACTGGTGGTGGTCAAGCCGGGCGCCTTCATGGCCGCGCCCGACACCATCCACATCACGGTCAAGGGCAAGGGCGGGCACGGGGCGCACCCCGAGCAGACGGTGGACCCCATCGCGGTGGGGGCGCAGGTCGTGACGAACCTCCAGCATGTGGTCAGCCGCCACGTGGCCGCGCTCGACGCCCTGGTCGTCTCCATCACCTACTTCCAGAGCGGCACCACCCACAACGTCATCCCCGACACGGCGACGATGATGGGCACGGTACGGACCTTCGACCCCGAACTGCGTCAGCGGGCACCGCAACTCATCGAACGTGTCATCAAGGGCATCACGGCGGCCCACGGGGCGGATTACGACTTCAAGTACGAGTTCGGCTACCGGCCCCTGATCAACACCCACTGGGTGGCCGCCCAGCTCAAGGAGATCGCGCTGGAGACGGTCGGCCCCGAGCACTACGAGGACGCCAAGCCCACGATGGGCGGCGAGGACTTCAGCGCCTACCTGGAGAAGGCGCCCGGCGCGTACTTCAACGTGGGCTCGGGCAGCGACGAGCAGGACAGCCGCTGGCCGCACCACCACCCCCGCTTCACCATCGACGAGGCCAGCCTGGAGACGGGCGTGCGGATGCTCCACGCCGCCGCGCTGCGCCTCGCCCAGCCGGAGTAGGCTCATGCTGCCCGAGGCCCTCGCCCGCCAGATCATCACCGACCACGAGCGACATCCTCGCGGGAAGGGGGCGATTGAGGGGGCGCCCCACGTCGCCCTCGACAATCCTGGCTGCGGCGATCACGTCACGGTCTGGGTGCGGGTGGAGGCCGGGCGGCTGGCCGAGGTCTGCTTCACCGGGCGGGGCTGTGCGATCAGCCAGGCGAGCGCCAGCCTGATGACGGGGGCGCTCAGGGGCAAGGGGCTCGAAGAAGCCCGCGCCCTTGCCACCCGTTACCGGGCGATGGTGATGGGCGAGGGGCCAGCGGACCCAGTGCTGGGTGACCTCGTGGCACTCGCGGGCGTGAGCCGATTACACGCGCGGCGCAAGTGTGCGCTGCTGGCCTGGAACGCGCTGGAGGCGGCGCTGGCGGAAGACTGAATGGATTCAAGGAAGCGGGCGGGAAGAATAATGCTCCCCGCCCGCTTCCTTTTGCCGATCTGAACGAAGCCTCTCCTGCATTGAGGAGGCCGCAAACTTCTCCTGCCAGCCGCGCCACAGATCAGGCCGCCGGGGAAACCTCTTCCCCAGCCGCGTCAGCAGGCGTGCCGTTCAGCACACCGAGCGCCGTCAGCACCAACGCGGCGCCCGTACCGAAAGTGACGGTCTGTCCCAGGCGGGAATACAGTTCCCCACCCATCAGGGGGCCTGCGATCCCGGCGAGCGAGCCGAACGCCTGCACGCCTCCCTGCACCTTTCCCTGCGCCTCGGCAGGCGTGGCGTTGGAGATCAGAGCATCCAGAACGGCGTTCAGCACACCTTCGCCCAGCGAGAACAGCAGGAGCGCGGCGTAGAGGAGAGCCTGCACCGGGTAGAGATGGAGCACGGTCAGACCGAGGAGGCCCGCGACACCCGCACCCAACGCCCCCTGCGCGACGTGCCGCTCCCCCCACCACTGGATCAGGTGCGAGAGGAGAAAGCCCTGCACCAGGATGTCGCAGACTCCGACGACCACGGAGCGGGTGGCAAGTTGTTCCGGCCCCCAGTGCAGGGTGTCCCGTGCGAGGAGGGGAAGCGTGACCTGCATGAGGGTGAAGTGCAGGGCGAACAGCACCGACACGGCCACCAGGCGGCAAACGAGCGGGTGAGCGAGGACGCCCCGGAGCTGAAGGAGCGGATTGAGGTGGGCCGCGCCGAACTGCCTGCGGCGCCGCTCGGGGGGCAGGCTCTCGGGGAGGACGAACGCGCCCCCACAGCAGGTTCAGTCCGCAGATGGCCGCTGCCGGGAACATCGGGGCACTCAGGCTCAGGTGGGCCAGGGCCCCGCCCAGCACCGGACCCAGGATCAGGCCCGCGCTGATGGTCGCCCCAAGTTGCCCGAAGACCTTGCCGCGCTCCTGCTGTGGCGTGGTGTCCGCCATGTAGGCGAAGGTGCCCGCCATGCCGCCCGCCGTGAGGCCGTCGATGGCCCGCCCCAGGAACAGCATCGCCAGACTGCCGCCGATCCCGAAGACCACGTACCCGACCGCCGAGCCCAGCAGACTGAGCATGATCACGGGGCGCCGCCCGTAGGCATCGCTGAGGGCGCCCATCACGGGGGCCGAGAAGAACGAGAGCAGGGCGAACGACGCCCCCAGCCAGCCGATCACCGCCGCCTGCTCCGAGACCTGCGGCACGTAGCGCACGACAATGAAGGGCAGCACGGGAAAGACCACCGACAGGCCCATCGCAAACAGGAACGTGGTGACGATCAGGAACAGGCGGGGCAAGCGTCGAGTAGACGAGGTGTTCATGCCTCCGAACGTAGTGGCGGTACTCCACAACCGAATTGTCAAAAAGCAACGTCTGGACCTGCCGCTCAGGAAGGAGGCTCCTGCCCCGCCTCTGCCGCGCGGCGCTGACCCCAGCGAAGCGTCCGGGACTCATGCGGGCCAGCGCCCCGAACTCCTTGGTCAGGTGGGCCTGGTCGCTGAACTCCAATTCGTAAGCTAGTGTCGTCAGCCGCAGCGATGGATTCAGGCCGATGCGGCGCTGGACCTCGCCGAAGCGGACGAGGCGGGCGAGCCACTTGGCGTTCAACCCGACCTCCTCCCGGAAATACCGTTCAAGTTGCCGGGGACTGAGGTTCAGTTCGTTGGCCAGGGCCGTGATCTTCGTTGTCCCGTGCGAGGCGTAAAGCTGCCGCGCGGCCCTCACGCCCTTACCTGGCGCTTCTGTCTGAATGCGGCACAGGTCCAGCATCCACTCCTCCAGGGCCTCCCGCGCCGCCGCCCAGTCCCCGAGTTCGAGCAGGCCGCAGATTTGCCGCGCCAGAGGTTCACGAGTGAGGTCCAGGCCCGACCCCTCCCCGCCCAGGAGCCGTTTCGCCCCCCAGGGAAAGAGGTGGGCCGTGAGCGTGCGGCCCCCGCCACGCGACTCGATATCCCGGGCCACCAATTGAGGGCCGCAAAGCGTTGCCCGCGCGGGGCTGCCGCTTCCCGCACGAAAGCTCAGCCGCACCAGATATTCCGGCATCTCCCGGTGGGCCCACAGCACCGCGCTGTGGGTGAAGGCCTTCTCCTCATACGACCGGACCCACGCGCTCAGACGTGGGTCGGGCAGGTACGTGCGGAAGATCATGCTCTACTTTGCGCGGAAGGCGCGGCGTTTGCCTACTGTGTTCGTCGGGCAGCAGGGCCGGGAAGGTTCTCGCTCAGCGCCCCCGCAGCGTGGTCTGCACCGCGCTCATGAACTCGGCGCGGGTGCGGGCGTCCTCCTTGAAGAGGCCGCGCATGGCGCTCGTGGTCGTGCTCGAATTCTGCTTCTGCACGCCGCGCATCGCCATGCACAGGTGAACGCCCTCCATCAGCACCGCGACGCCACGGGGGTTCAGCAACTCCTCCACCGCGTCGGCGATCTGGGTGGTGATGCGCTCCTGCACCTGGAGGCGGCGCGAGTAGAGGTCCACGATGCGGGCGAATTTGCTCAGGCCCAGGATCTTGCCGTCGGGAATGTAGGCGATGTGCGCCCGGCCGTAGAAGGGCAACATGTGGTGCTCGCACATGGAGTAGAACTCAATGTCCTTCACGATCACCATTTCAGAGCCGTCGGCAGCGAACACGGCGTCCCCGGCGGCGTCGGCGAGCGTCTTGTGATACCCGGCGGTCAGGAAGCTCCAGGCTTTCGCCACGCGGTGCGGCGTCTTTTGCAGGCCCTCGCGGTCGGGGTCCTCGCCGATGGCGGCCAGCCAGTCCTGGGTTAGGACGCGCAATCCGGGCACTTCCTGCCGCTCTTCGGCAGCGCTGATGGTGGGGGGAGTGGTCAAGGTGCGGTTCTCCTTCCCGCGCCGGGACGCGGCACGAGTGAATAAGCCCGAGTGTAGGCCCGGCCCGGGTGCAGGACTGTAGGGAAAGCTTTCAGCCGTCGGGCGGCCAGCCCCCCCCCCTCACGCCCAGTGGACCTCGCCGTACGTCTGCTCGCGGGCCGGGCCGCACGAGAAGATCACGACGGGGCAGTTCACCGTCTCCTCGATCAGGTCGAGATACGCCTGCGCCTCCCCGGGGAGGTCAGTGCGGCTGCGCACCCCCTCCGTGCTGGCCCAGCCGGGCAGCTCGCGGTAAATCGGTTGGCCCTCTGAGCCGTACTCCACGCAGACTTTGACCCGGTCCAGGCCCGAGAGGATATCCATCTTGTTGATCACCAGGCCGTCGAGGCCGTTCACGTCCACGGCGTAGCGCAGGAGCTGGAGGTCAAGCCAGCCCACCCGCCGGGCCCGGCCCGTCGTCGTGCCGAACTCGTCCCAGGGCTTGGAACCGTCACCGCGCAGGCGTACCTCCATCTCGCCGAACACCTCCGTCGGGAAGGGACCATGGCCCACGCGGGTGTTGAAGGCCTTCGCCACGCCGTACACCTGGCCGACCGCCTTGTGATTCACGCCCGCGCCCACGAGGATGCCGCCGACCGTCGGATGGCTGCTCGTCACGAAGGGGTAGGTCCCGTAGTTCAGGTCGAGGAGGGTGGCCTGCGCGCCCTCGAACAGGACGTTCTCGCCGTCCCTGATCGCCTGCCGCAGCTCCGCGCCGGTATCCCGGACGAAGGGCAGCAGCGCGTCCCGGATGGGGAGCAGGTAGCCCAGCGCGTCCGCCACGGTTGTCCAGCCCGCGTCCCGGGTGGAGTTGGGCTTGGCCTCCAGCAGCCGCTCGACCCGCTCACGCAGCACGCCGTCGTCCGCGAGGTCGCCGAAGCGGATGCCCACCCGCCGGGCCCGGTCCGCGTAGGCGGGGCCGATACCGCGCCCAGTCGTGCCCACAAAATCCTTGCGCCCGTCCACGTACTTGTGATGCGGCAGGACGAGGTGCGCCCGGTCACTGATTCGCAACTCGGGGTTCAGCCCGCCGTCGAGCAGGTTCTGGCGTTCGGCGAGGAACTTCTCGGGGTCAATCACCATGCCGTCGCCCAGCACGCTGACCGGGCCCTCGTGCAGGACGCCGCTGGGGAGCAGGTTGAGCTTGAAGGTCTGCCCCCGCGCCGTGACGGTGTGTCCGGCGTTCGCGCCCCCCTGATAGCGCACCACGTAGTTCGCCTGCGGGGCGAGGAAATCGGTGATCTTCCCCTTGCCCTCGTCCCCCCACTGCGCGCCGATGATTGCAATTCCAGGCATCCGAGGCCTCCCGCCGCGCGCTCAGACTGGCTTCTTTTGCCCGATAGGACCAAAAAAAAGCACGGCGCGCGGCACCGTGCCTGAGTGTAACCCGGAGGCGGGGTGGCAGAGGCCCGCTGTCCAGAGGGCTATAGGCGATTGGCCTTGTTGCGCGGGGCGGATGCCCGGGACCGGCTGTCTCCTGAATGGGCCACGCCGAAGTGCGCCGCACTCCCCCACCTCGACTCCCCGCCAGGGCCGAGCGAAGCGCGGGAGTCTTTCACAAAGGAGACGTGTAGAACAACAAAAACGCCTCCCCCTGGAGGGGGAGGCTGGGACTCGCAGAGCTGCTTGCAGAGGGGTGAACGGGCCGGGCGTCGGGGACCAGGAGGAGGAATGAGGCCTCCTGCTCCGGCGACTGATTGAGGAGCCCCACTGGACTCCTCAATTAGTCTTCAAATCACCAGGATGATCGGCTCTTCCAGCGTCGCAGCCACACTCGCCAGGAACCGTGCCGCCCTGACCGCGTCCACGTCCCCGTTCAGGGTCAGCGCCGCGCGGCCGTCCTGCACGCGGCCCACGCTGAGGGTGACCGTGTGGCCCAGGTGCAGGTCGTCGAGGTCGAGGGCGCCCGCGTCGATCACGAGCAGGTCGGGCGTGCCGGAGTGTTCGCCCCTCAGGGCGGCGAGGGCGTCGCGCAGGCTGCCGGACTGCACCGGGCGGGCCTGATTCACGTCCGTGTCCTGCACAGCGACCGTACCCAGGTCCAGCCCCTCGGCGTGACGGGCGGCGGCGCGGGCCACGAGCAGTGCGAGCGGCACGTCCTGCCCGAGCGCCGCGGTGAGCTGGCGGCGCAGCTCGGCGGCAGGGGCGAGGTTGGCGTCGCGGCGCAGGTAGGCGCCGAACCAGACGGCCTCGCGGGGACGGGCCGCCTCGGGGACGGGCTGCACGGCGGGCGCTGCGGGTTCGGGGAGCGCCGCCTCGGGCTCCGCCGCCTGGGCCTCGGGCTGCTCCTCCATGGCCGGGACTGCGGGAACTTCGGGGGCCAGGGCGACCGCCTCGTCGGGCTCCACCTCGGCCACGTCGCGGACCCCGGGCTGGAGTTCGGGAGCTGGGGCGGGGACCTCGACCACGGGCGCCTCGACGACGGGCACCGCGGCCACGGGGGCCTCGACCTCGGGAAGCTGGGGGGTGGGGATGGGCCGAGCGGCGGCTGCCGGGATTTCGGGTAGCAGGGGTGCCGGGGTGGGCGGGGCGGGGGGAGCGGCAGGGGTGGGCTCGGGCTGGGCCGCGGGCTGCTGGTACAGCCGCGAGAGCAGGCCGCCCAGGCCACCGCGCAGGCCACCTGCGGGAGCCGCCGGGGGCGGGGTGGGCTCGGCGCGGGCCGCGACGGGCTCGGGCTGGGCCACGGCCGCCAGGCCGGGGGTGTGCCCTGCGGGGGCGGCTGGCCGCTCGCGACCCAGGACCGGGGCGGGGGGCACGAACTCCGGCGCGGGGGCCGCGAGCGGGGCCACCTCGGCGGCGGGGAAGGCGGGGGCCGCGAAGGCCGGGACCTCGGCGGGTCGGCGCTCCGGCTGCGGCACGGGCGGGAGCTGCTCGTCTTCCTCCAGCTCGAACTCCAGGGCCTCCTCCTCCAGGGTGGCAGGGGCGGGCGCGGTGGGCTGCGGCTGCGCGACGAGCGCGGCGAGGTCCTGGTCCACGCCCGCGCTGCTCAGCATGTCCATGGAGGGCATGCCGGGCGCGAGCAGGCCTCCGCCCGGGGGCAGCTCGGTGCCGTTCCACTCGGGCGGGGGCGCGTCCACCGGGGTGGACGGGGGTTCTTCCTCACCGCTCATGATGCGGGAGAGGTAATTCAGGATGTCCTGTTCGACGATCAGGCCGCCTTCGCCGCTGCCGTGCAGGTTCCGCCAGTCGATGCCGTTCGCTTCCGCCAGGATCTTGGCGAGCGGAGCAATCCGTTCCATTCATGTCCCCCTTTGCGCGCCCCTGGTCGGGGCCTGGTCGCCACCGGACTGCTGTGTCCGTCTGTGGCCGGTGCGCTGTCGCATGGGTGTCAGAGTGCCGCCTCGGCCCTGACAGGCTTCTTTCAGAGGAGGGAGCAGAATCGAACCTCTTTCCCTAACCCCTTCCCGCCAGATGCTAGGCTCGGGGAGTTGCCGCGCCGCCCGCGAGAGGGGGACCCCGCGCGGCCGGGAGTTTGAATGCAGATATTCGAGGAGATCCAGTCACGCGGGCACGAGGCCCTGACGTTACTCCACCACGCCCCCAGCGGCCTGAAGGCCGCGCTCGCGGTCCATTCGACAGTGCTGGGTCCGGCCATCGCGGGGGTCCGGCTGCGCCCGCTGGACGAGGAAAACGCCATCCGGGGCGCCCTGGCCCTCAGCGAGAGCCTGACCCTCAAGGCCGCGCTGGCAGGTCTGAACTACGGGGGCGGCGCCTGCGTCCTGCTGATGCCGGAGGCGGGGGTGGAGGACCCCCACGCCCGCGAGGCCCTGTTCCGGGCACTGGGCCGCAAGGTGCGGGCGCTGGAGTCCCAGGTCGTGCTGACCGAGGACATCGGCGTGACGGGCTCGGACATCGCCTTCGTGGCGCAGGAGACGCCCGCCACGCTGGGCGTGAACACCGATACGAGCAGCGTGACGGGCTACGGCGTGTACCGGGGCATGAAGGCCGCCGCCCGTTACGCGCTGGGGAGCGAGAGCATGCGGGGTGTGCGGGTGGCGATCCTGGGCCTGGGCGCGGTGGGCCGCAGCCTGGCCGGGCACCTGCACCGCGAGGGGGCGCGCCTGACGGTGGCCGACGCCCGGCCCGAGCGGGCGCAGGAACTCGCCGACGATCTCGACGGGATCACGGTCGTGGGGGCGAACGAGTTGCTGGACGTGCCCTGCGACATCCTCTCGCCGTGCGGGTACGGACACTCGGTTCGCAGCACGGACGTGCCCCGCCTGCAGTGCCGCCTGATCGCGGGGGGCGAGCATCACCCCCTCTCCCGCCGGGGCGAGGCCGCCGTGAAGGAGGCCGGGATCATGTACATGCCCGACTTCGCCATCAACGCGGCGGGCCTGATCGCCGCCGCCACCTCGCTGACCCCCGAGCAGGCCGCCGAGCGGGTGTACTCCACCGTCTCGCGCGTCGCCTCCGTCGCCGAGCAGTACGGCAAGGCCCCCCACGTCGTCGCCCGGCGCATGGCCGAGCGGCGCATCGACCTGATCGGGAGCCTCGGGAGGGGGGCGTGAGGAGAGCCATCCGCCGTCAGCTGTCAGCCGTCAGGGATGACTCTTTTTCTGAACGCTGTCTGCTGATCGCTGACCGCTGCCCTGGAGGCGCCCGATGACCTCCCCCTTCGTCATCGGCGTGGCGGGCGGTTCGGGAAGCGGCAAGACGACCGTGACCCGGCGGGTGATCGAGACGGTGGGGGCGCAGGGGGTGGCGGTCCTGAATCAGGACAACTACTACCGGGCGCAGGACGACATCCCCTTCGAGGCGCGGCTGAAGACCAATTACGACCACCCAGCGGCCTTCGACTGGACACTGCTGCGCGAGCAACTGGACGCGCTGCTCTCGGGCGTGCCCATCGATATGCCGGAATACGACTTCACCCAACACACCCGCTCGGCCCAGACGACCCGGATACTCCCCGCGCCCGTCGTGGTGTTGGAGGGCTTCTTCGCCCTGTACGACCCGGACCTGCGCGAGCGGATGCACCTCAAGGTCTTCGTGGACGCCGACGCCGACGTGCGCTTCATCCGCCGCCTGCTGCGCGACACCCAGGAGCGGGGGCGCACCCCGGAGAGCGTGATTCACCAGTACCTGGAGTTCGTGCGGCCCATGCACCTGAGCTTCGTGGAGCCGACCAAGCGGTACGCGGACGTGATCATCCCGCACGGGGGCATGAACGAGCCCGCGCTCGACATGCTCGCCGCCCGCATCCGCACGACGATCTGAGCCCTTCCCCCTTTTGGTGGATGACCGCCTGACCTATCCCCGGCAGGCTGGCCCCTCTCCTCCTCCCCCCAGGCCCCCTCCCCCTTCTAGGATGTCTCCCGTGACCGAGCCGAACCCGACCCGCCCGCCCCTGTCTGCCCGGCCCCCCTCCGGCCCGCTTGTGGCCCCCGCGACCCCCGCACCGCCGCCCACCCGCCACCGCCTGACCGTGCCGCTGCTCGCGGTGATCCTGCTGTCGCTGATCCCGGCGCTCGTGCTCGCGTGGCAGCGGGTGCAGTTCGAGCAGGCACAGAAGACGGTCGCGCTCGTGATGGACTACCCCGCGATGGCGGTACAGGCGCAGCGGGTGGGCCTGACGCCGCAGCAGCTCCTGGACCGCTACAAGGCGCTCGGCGTGAACGGCGCGGCGGTGTACGACGACGTGATCGGCAACCTGGTGCAGCGCGGCGAGATCTACGAGAAGCGGGGCGCCGACCTCGCCGCCGAGAACCCCGGCTCGGGTGCGAACCCGCAGTGGGTGTACCTGCGCTCCCTCAAGCCGGGCGTGGCCGAGGCCCTGCCGCAGCGCTACACCATCCCCACCCGCGAGGTCACGATTGCCGGGCAGAAGTGGGTGGGCTGGCCGACCGACCCCGACTTCCTGCCCGCCGGGCCGCCCCGGGACATCCTCGCCAGTCTGAAGGCGCAGGGCATGGTGATCGTCTACCGCCCCTACGACGACGAGGCGCTGCGCGAGCCGGGCGCCGACTGGCCCGCCGTGCCCTTCGTGGCCTTTACCGGCGACGAGGTGATCGGGGCCCGGACGCCGGAGCGCCTGGAGAAGATTGACGAGCGGCTGGGGAACCGCCTGCCCGCGATCATCGAGAACTCGGAGCAGCTCGGCCTGGACACGCTGGTCGAGACGCACGGCGGCGCGCGGATGTTCGCCCTCAACCCGAGCTGGCAAAATCGCATCGGGCCGGAGGCGACCGCGAGCAAGTACGCCCTGGCGGCCCGCGAGCGCGGCCAGCGCCTGCTGTACCTGCGCCCCTTCCCGACCGTGTACGAGACCGAGCAGTTCCTGAGGCGCACCTCCGACCTCCTCCAGCGCTCGGGGGTGAAGGTCGGCGACCCGGTGGTTCGGCCCTTCCAGCCCAACGACACGCTGCGCGTTCTGAGCCTTTTCGGCCCGCTCGCCGCGCTCGTGCTGCTGGGCCTGAGCTTTCCGCTGCCCCGGCTGGGGCTGGCGGTGGCGGGGCTGGCCGCCCTCGCCGCGGTGGGGCTCAACGGCGGACGGCCCTTCGAGAGTGCTGCGCTGATCGCCGCCATCACCTTCCCGGCGCTGGGCCTCGTGCTGCGCCGCTCGAAGGTCACCGACTGGTTCCTGGCGACGGGCCTCTCGCTGGTCGGCGTGCTGTTCGTCTCGGCGCTGGGGGCCAACCGGGACAGCGTGCTGGGGCTGGAGCCCTTCCGGGGCGTGGGCCTGACCCTCCTCGTGCCGCTGGTGTTCGTGGGCCTGAGCTTCCTGCCGCGTCAGGACATCCGTCAGACGGCGCGCGACCTCTACCACACGCCGCTGCGCCTGGGCGACATCGCGGTGATGGCGCTGGGGCTGGCCGTCTTCGCGCTGGTGTTCCTGCGGCGGGGGAACACCAGCTCGGTGGGCGTGAGCAGCACCGAGGCGCAGGTGCGGCAGGACCTCCAGGACACGATCATCCGCCCGCGCTTCAAGGAACTCGCCGGGCACCCGCTCGCCATCGTGGGCCTGAGCGGCGTGCTGCCCGGCTACTTCAGCCTGCTGCTGATCCTGGGCGGCGTGATCGGGCAGGCCAGCATCCTGAACACCTTCTCGCACTTCCACACCCCGCTGCTGATCAGCGCGGCCCGCTGCTTCATCGGGCTGGGGGTGGGCCTGCTGCTGGGCCTGATCGCCATTCCGGTCCTGAACTACGCCCTGCGCCTGTGGACCACCTTCGGCACCCGCCGCCCGGTCCGCGAGCGCGAGGTGCAGGCGTGAGGGTCGCCGTCAGCGGCTACTACGGCTTCGGCAACACGGGGGACGAGGCGATCGCGCTGGCAATCACCCGGCAATTGAAGAAACAGGGGGCCACACCCCTCCTCCTTTCCAATACACCTGAGGAAACCGCCCGCGCCTATGGCTGCGAGAGCGCCGCCCGGATGCGGCCTGCCGCGCTGCTGGGCGCGCTGGCCCGTTCGCAGGTCGTGCTGTCGGGCGGGGGCGGCCTGCTCCAGGACCGGACGAGTGGGCGCACCCTCACCTACTACCTGGGGGTGATCCGGGCGGCGCGGCTGCTCGGCAAGCGAGTAGTCGTGTTCAACCAGAGCGTCGGCCCACTCAGCGAGGAGGGAGGGCGGCGGGTGGCGGCGGCCTTGAAGGGCGTGCGGGTGATCGTGCGTGACCGGGGCAGCCTCGACACGCTGCGGGGACTGGGGATCGAGGGGGAACTCGGCGGCGATCCGGCCCTGCTCCTCTCCCCCACCCCGAATCTCACGCGCGACCCCGACCGGGTGATCGTGGCGCCGCGCGGGGACGTGACCGACGCGACCGAGGGGCTGCGAACGGTGGTGGGACGGCTGCGTGACCGGGGCCGCCGAGTGACCGCCCTGAGTTTCATGCCCGACCACGACGACGAGGCGGCGCGGAACCTGGGCGCCGACGACGTGTTGAGCACCCGGGACCCACAGGTGGCCCTCGACGCCATTGTGGAGGCGGGCTTCGTGGTCGGGGTGCGGCTGCACGCGGTCATCCTCGCCGCCGCCGCCGGGGTGCCCTTCCTGGGCATCGCCTACGACCCCAAGGTGGCGGGCTTTTGCGCGGACGCGGGCGCCCCCGCCCACCCGACGGCCCTCGACCCCGAGACGGTCTGCTTCCAGGCCCGCAGCCGCACGGCCCCAGACTGGACCGCCGTGGCCGAGATGAAGGCGCGGGCGGAGCGAAGCTTCACGCGGGCGCTGGAGCGGTAGGCGGGGACAGGCAGAGGGGGCAGAGACCAACCGAGTCCTCTGCCCCTCTGTTTTTGGCATCAGGGGACACGAGACAAGGAGGACCGTTTCCCCCTCAATCCCCCCCATGCGTCACCACATTGCAGGTGCAGCGCGCCAGGGTTGTCGTCCGGCCCCGCTCGTCGCGCACCTCGACCGTCCAGACCAGCACGCTGCGGCCCCGGTAGGCAAGGGTAGCCTCAGCCGTCACAAAGCCGCCCATCACGCCCCGAACGTGAGTGCCGTTGACATCCACCCCGACGGCAACCTGCCGCCGCGTGTCCAGATTGAGCCAACTGCCGATGCTCGCCAGTTCCTCCGCCAGGGCGAGGCTCGCGCCGCCGTGGAGCCTTCCGGCGGGCTGGCGGTTGCCCTCGACGGGCATGCGGGCGGTCAGGCGCTCACGGGTCGCCGTCAGCATCTGAATGCCCAACCGCTCCCTCAGCGTGCCCGAGAGGCTGACGAGCCGCGCGGCGAGTTCCTCCGGCGTCAGCAGGTCCAGTTCCTCGGGGGCGGGCAGGTTCAGGTCGGGGTGCAGGGTCATGGGGGGAGGATACCCGCCTCCTCAGGTCGCCACTTCCACCCCGCATCCGGCGAATGCCGCCGCGTACTCCGCCCGGTCCAGGCCCCGCCCGATGAAGACCAGTTCGGTCCTCCCGTCCGCCTCGTCCCAGGCGTCAGCGGTGAAGAGGTCGCGCACGGCCTGGAAGAGAATGCGCTGCGGGTAACCGTGCAGGCTCAGGAAGCCCTTCACGCGCAGCACCTCGGCGGGGCGCGAGAGGATGAAGTCGGTCATGAAGCGCTGCCAGCGGTAGGGATCGAGGGGCGAGCCCGCGCGCAGGGTGAAGGAGGTCAGGCCGGGGGTGTGCCGCACCGGCTCCGCGTCCTCCAGCATGCGCGGGTCGAAGTCGTCGCGGGCGAGGAGGGCCCCCGCGTCAATCTGCCCGCGCTCCACCCGCACGATCCGGGCGAGGGGATTCACGCCGCGCAACACCCCCTCGGCGTGCCCCTGGAGGGCCGGGTCGGCGAGGTCGGTCTTGTTCAGCACGATCACGTTCGCGTAGGCGAGTTGCCGCGCCGCCTCGGGATGGTCTTGCAGGGTCTGGAGGGCGTGCCGGGCATCCACCACGGCGACGAGGGTGGTCACGCGGAAGGCCGCGCGCACGGAGCGTTCCAGCAGCGTGGTCAGCACGGACGTCGGATCGGCCACCCCGCTGAGTTCGACGAGGACGGCGTCCGGCTTCTGCTCGCGCATACCGATGGTCACCAGCGAACGCAGCAGGTCGTCCCGTCCCGTGCAGCACAAGCAACCCGCGGTCAGCTCGGTCACGTCGTCCTGAAGCCGCTCAATCAGGCCGCCGTCCACGCCCGTAGCTCCAAACTCGTTCACGATCACGCCCAGCCGGTGAGGCAGCGAGCGGATCAGGTGGTTGACGAGCGTGGTCTTGCCCGCCCCCAGGAAGCCGCCGATCACCACGACGGGAATACGCTCATCGGGGGCGGGAAGGGAACCAGTCATGCGGGCAGGATAGGGCGCTCGCCCCCTCTCTGACTGCGAGGAGGGGGGGTAGCCTGCCCGGGTGACAGTCCCCGTGTCCCCGGCACCCCCTTCCCCCAGCGTCACCCGCCGCCTCTACGGCCTGCTCGTCCCCTACCGGCGGACCATTGCGCTGGGGCTGGTGCTGCTGGTGGGGAGCGTGGCGGCCGAGCTGTACCCGCCGCTGGTGTGGATCAAGGTGGTGGACAAGGGCCTGCCCGCGCGGGATTTTACCTACATTGCCTGGCAACTCGCGCTGCTGGTGGCGGTGTTCGGGCTTCAGCAACTTCTCTCCGCGTGGCGGGGCCTGCTGCTGGAGCGGGCCGGGCAGCAGCTCACGCTCGACCTGCGGCTCGCCGTGTACCGCAAGCTCCAGGGGCAGTCGGCGGCGTACTTCGAGTCGCAGCGCACCGGGGACCTGATCGCGCGGGTGACGGGCGACGTGGACGGCCTTCAGGACGTGCTCGTGCGCGGGACGGACACGGTCCTGGCGAATGCGCTCCGGCTCGTCGGGGTAGCGGCCATCTTCATCGCGCTGCAACCGCTGCTGGGTTTTCTCGTCATCCTGCCCATGCTCGCGGTCGGGCTGATGCTCTCGCGGTACGCGAAGACGGTGCGGCCCGCCTACCGGGCGGCGCGGACGCGGCTGGGGGACCTCAGCGCCCTGATCACCGACCGCCTTGCAGGCATCCGGGTGGTGCAGGGCTTCGCGCGGGAGGGGGCGGAGCTGCGGCGGGTGGAGGCCCTGGGTCGCGAGCTGTACGACGTGCAGGTGCGGGCGGTCGCCCTGCGAAACCAGGCCTTCCCCCTCGCGCGCTTCGTGGCGAACTTCGGCAACGTGATCATGCTGGGGGGCGGGGTGCTGTTCATCCTGGCGGGGCGCTTCACGCTGGGCGGGCTGCTCGCGTACCGGGGCTACGGGCGCTACTTCTACGGCCCCATCGACGACCTCGTGAACATCGGCGACCTCCTCCAGCGGGCGGAGGCGAGCGGGCGCCGGGTCTTCGAGGTGCTGGACGCCCCGGTGAGCGTCGCCGAGCGGCCCGGCGCGTGGCCCCTCCCCGAACCCGTGCGCGGCGAGGTGCGGTTCGAGGCCGTGACCTTCGGCTATGACCCCGCCCGCCCCGTGCTGGAGGACGTGATCCTGACCATCCCCGCTGGGCAGCGGGTGGCGGTCCTGGGCGAGTCCGGCGCGGGCAAGAGCACCCTGCTCAGCCTGGTAACCCGGGGATACGACCCCCTCTCCGGGCGGGTCCTGCTCGACGGGGTGGATGTACGCGACGTGACCCTGGAAAGCCTGCGGACGCACGCCGTCACCATGCCGCAGGACACCTTCCTCTTCCACGACGCGGTGCTGGAGAACGTGCGCTACGCCCGGCCGGAGGCTTCTCTGGAGGAGGTCGAGGACGCCCTGCGCGCCGCCCACGCCCTCGATTTCGTGCAGGCGCTGCCACAGGGGCTGAATACCGTCGTTGGTGAGCGCGGGGTGCGGCTCTCCGGTGGCCAGCGCCAACGCCTCGCCATCGCCCGGACGCTCCTCGCCCGGCCCGCCGTTCTGCTCCTCGACGAGCCGACGAGCGCCGTGGACGCCGAGAGCGAGGCGCTGGTGGTCGCCGCCCTGGGTGACCTGATGCGTGGGCGCACGGCCCTGATTGTGACCCACCGCCTCAGCCTGGCGCGCGGGGCTGACCGCGTCATCGTCATCGAGGGGGGGCGGGTGGTCGAGGACGGTCCTCCCGCTGTCCTGCGAACCCGAAACGGGGCCTACGCGGCGCTGGAACGCGCGGCGCAGCAACTCGACGGCACCCTTCCCGACACTTCCCCCGACGGAACCGCCCTCAACGCGGTGTCAACGCGCGGATCATCGCCCAGGTGACCAGCGCGGCCGTCAGCAGCCCCAGCACGACGAACCAAGTGGGCGCGCGGCCCCCGTTCACCTGATTCGCCGCCGCCCACCCGAGCCGCAGGTTCACGAGAGCGAACACCAGCAGGAAGGCGTCGAGCGCGTCTAGGCTCCCCCCACTTCCCAGCCTCAGCGGGTACGACACGAGGAACGTCAGGCCCGCCAACGCGAGTGCGATCAGGAGTTGCAGGGCGTAGGGGGGCATAGCGGGAGCCGTCTCCCCTCACCCCAGCTCGTGGTACTGGCCGCGGAAGTACAGGAGGGGATCGTCGTCGGTGTAGCGGGCGTACTCGACCAACCCCAGATAGAGGGTATGGTCGCCCGCCGGGGTGGCCTCCTGCTTGCGGCAGACGAGTTGCGCCACGCTGCCGCCGATCAGGGGCAGGCCCTCGTGGAGGAACCAGGGCACCGCCTCCTCGGGGCCGGGCTTGCCAGAGAAATGGTCGCTGAGGTGGCGCTGGGTGCTGCTCAGGATGCTGACGCCGAAGCGCGTCACGTCCTCCCGCGAGAGCAGGGCATGCATTCCGGCGCGGTGGTCCACGCTCACCAGGATCAGCGGCGGCGTGAGGCTGACCGACACGAAGGCGCTCGCCGTCATGCCCCGCCGCTCCTCGCCGTCCGTGGCCGTGACCACCGTCACACCGCTGGCGAAGCGGCCCAGCGTCTGCCGGAATTCATAGGGGGGAATACCTTCGGAAACGGGGGAGGTCATGGGGGGAGTGTAGCGAGTGACGCGGACCCTACGGCTTTCCGCTCGCCGCGGGCGCGGTGTCCCGCACGAGCAGGTCGGGATAGCGGATTACACCCACCTCCGGCACCGGCTCGGCCCAGCGCTGGCCGCTGACGCGCACCTCCACTGGGCCGGGGGCCAGGTTCAGGAAGCCGTAGTGGCCGCCGCCGTCCGTGACCGTACGGGCGATAACCTGCCCACCCCGCAGGGCCTCCACCGTCCGGCCGCCGGGTGTGGCGGTGCCCACCACGCGCCCCAGCAGGCCATGCATGTTGCGGGGCTGCCCATTCCAGGGCAGCGGCGTGGCGAGGGGAGCGCCGGGAGCCTTCAGGACGGTGCGGATGGCATTCAGCCCCTCCCCGGTGGTCTGGCGGGTGCCGTACACGTCCAGGGTGGGCGTGCGGTACGAGTACCCCACCCAGCCCAGGCCCGAGGCCACCGTACGGGTCGCCTGTGAGGCCGTCACGTCAGGTGGGTTGAGGTACAGGGCCGTGCCGCCCGCGACCTCCGCGTTGCCGCGCACGCTGGCGGCGAAGGCGTTCCAGCCGTCCAGCCAGCTTCCCTGGTCGCCCACCGCGTCGCGCTTGTAGTTCATCAGGACGTTGAGGTCCAGCAGGCCCTCGCGCATCCAGGTCGGCCAGTCCTGAAGCACATCAGCGTAGGTGCGGGTCTTGTGAAATGCCGCCAGGTCGCCGGGCAAGGGCGGGGGGCCGTAGGTAATCGTCGCCGCGCTCACCCAGGCGGTGGGACGCAGGGCCTTGACCTCCAGCGCCACCCGGCGCACCAGGGCCGTGACCTGCTCGCGCTTCCAGTCCTGCCAGCGGGGATCGGCGGGAGCAGGCGTGCCCCGCGTTCCCGTCTCGGCGCGGTAGCGGGCCAGCGTCTTGGGGTCGTAGCCCCACCCTCCCCCGTCGGGGTAGCGGATGCGGTCAAGCTGGATGCCGTCCACCGGGTAGTTCCGCACCAGGCTGACCACACCCGCCACCATGAAGTCGGCGGCGGCGGGGATTGCCGGGTCGAGCCAGCCGTCCAGCCCCTCCTGCCAGGAGCCGTCCGGGCGGCGCGAGAGCCACGACGCCGCGCCCGCGTTCGGCCCGTGCAGCCGTGCGACATGCTGGGGGTTCTTGTTGGGCACCTTCGCGTTGACGGCCCCCGTCACGCTGACCCACGCGATCACCCGCATCCCGCGGGCATGGGCCAGCCGCGTCACGATGGTCAGGGGATCGAAGTTCTTCTCGAAGTCGGCGTCGGTGACCGGCGGCAGGCTGGAGTGCAGGCACAGGCAGTCGCCCCGGCGAATCGCCTGCACAAACAGCGTGTTCACCCCCAGCGCGGCGGCCTCCTCGACCACCTGGGCCACCTGGGCGCGCGTCTTGAGCCCCGGCCCGAAGGCGTCCACCCACAACCCGCGCAGGGTGCTGATGGGCGGGGTGGGCACCACGACTGGGGCGGCCGGAGCCGGGACGGGAACCGCAGGAGGAGGAGCCGCCGTGACCGGAGCTGCGATGACGGGCGCCGTCGTGGCTGGAGTTGGCACAGCCGGAGCTGGCGCAACCGGGGTCGCCGGGGCGGGGACGACCGGAGTCGTCACCGGGGCGGTCACCTCCGCCGCTGCCAGGGGAGCGAGCGCCAGGACCGAGAGGGTGGGGGCCAGCAGCGTGACGAGGCGCGGGAGGGAGAAGGTCTTCACGGGCTGGAGGCAGGGTAGCGCAGCGGCGGGGGGAGAACGTGAAGCGCCGGGGTTCACGTATTGGGGGCGGGGATGAGGCGGCAAGGAGCGCTTATTGCGGAAAGTTCGGCAGCGAAAGCATCAACAACTCCTCCCCCTTGAGCTGCGAAGCAGAGGGAGGAGGCCGGGACCCGTAGAACTGCCTGCGGAGGAGGGGAGCGGGCACGACCCACGGCGTGACCGGAAGGGGAGGCAGGCCATCTTGGCGGCGTCCGAGGTGGTCACACGTCCCATCACCCCGACCCTCTTCCACAAGGGGAGGGGGAAATGTACGTCACCTCCCTCAGAGAACATCTGGCCCAGCGACGGGAACTACGCCCCCTCGTCCTCCTCCTCGCTCTCCTCGGCGGCAGCGGTGGCCGGGGAGGGGTTGCGGTTCTTGCCGATCTCGCGCACCCGGCCCGAGAAGCGGCTCTTGATCTCCTCGTACATCGGATGGGCGCGGATGTCACCGGGGCGGCTGGGGGCGGACGCGGCGGCCTGGGCCGTGGGGCGGGGCTGCGCCCGGGGAGGAGGGCTGGGCCGAGCGGGCACCACGTCCGCAAAGGGTGCATCCTCCAACGTCGGGGGCGGGCCTTCCACCGCGCCGCCAATGTCGCCCCAGTCGGGCTCCTCGGTGATCGCCTCGACAATGTAGAGGTCGCGCGCCGCGCCGGGGGGAGGAACACGGTCCCCGGCCTGCGCGTCGGCAGGTGGGGGGGGCGGGTCCGCCGCGTGGTCCTCCCAGGGGGCCGCACCCGTTTCAGGCAGGGGGGCAGGGGCCACGTCGTCCGGGCTGGGGGGTGGGGCTGGGCGCAGGGGCGCGGGCCCCGGCGTATCGAGGGTGGCCGTGGCGGCGCGGGGCTGGACCTGTGAGGCCTGTGCCCGGGGAGGGGCGAGGCGTTCGGCGGGCGTACGCTCGATGGGTTCAAAGGCCGGGCCGCGCGAGGTGCTTCCCGCCGTCCGGGGTCGCGGGGTGGGGTCGAAGGCGGGCACTTCCACCGCCTGCTGGGCACGGGCCGGAGAGGGTACCGGGCCAGAAGGCGGCGGTGGCGCCGGGGTTCCTCCTCCCCCTCCGCCATCCGGTCCGCGCCCGCCCAGGGTCACGCGGCGGCCCCCCTCGGGCGCGATCAGCTCGAAGGTCACGGGGCCGAAGACCTTCAGGACCAGCGCGGCAACCTCGTCGAACTTGGAGGCGACCTGCTTGGCATGAAAGGCATTCTTCTCGTCGTATGCGAGGCTGACGTAGCCGGGTTCGGCGTGCGTGCGGGCGGGCTTGAGGAAGGCGCGCAGTTGCATGCTCGCCTGCCGGGTCACGTCGGCCCAGGTGCCCTGTGTGGCGGGTGGAGTGGCAGGGGCTGGAGTTGGGACCGCCCGGGTGGATGTGGCCTCGGCGGCCGGGGCGGGAGCGCGGCGTCCCCCCGGCTCGAAGGCGGGAATGTCGCTGGCCGAAGCGGGGGCGGCACTCCCCCCACTCGCCCGCAGGCTTGCCAGTTCCTTTTCCAGCCGGTTCAGCCGCTGGGTCACGTCGGCGGGAACGGCGGCCGGGGCACCCGCTGCCACCCCTCCCCCGCTATCAGCGGCAAGCAGCGCGTGCGTCAGGGCGAGTTCCAGACTGAGCCCGTCCGCCGAGCGGGCGAAGCGGGCCTCCTGCTCGTCGAGCGCGGCCTGGAGCTTCAGCAACCGGGGCACGTCCGCCCCCTCCAGCGCCTCGCCCTCCAGGCCCAGCTCGGCGTGCAGGGCGGAGGCGAAGGCGGCGACCAGCCCCTCGACGATGGTGCGGGCCGCGAAGCCCTCCCGGTACAGGGCGGCGGCCCCGGTGATCGCCGTGCCCGCGTCCCCCAGCACGAGCGCCCCCGCGACTGTCCGCACCCGCTCGCCCGGCGGCAGGCCCAGCGCCTCCTCCACTCCGGCGCGGGTGACCGCCGTCCCTGCCGCCAGCATCCGTTCGAGCAGGCTCTCGCCGTCGCGCATCGCCCCGTCCGCCAGCCGCCCGATCAGGTGCAGTGCCTCGGGCTCGGCGGTCACGCCCTCGCGCCCGGCGATTCCCTCCAGCTTCCCCGCGATCTCCTCGGGCGTCAGGCGGCGGAAGCGGTAGTGCTGGCAGCGCGAGAGGATGGTCGGGATGATCTTTTCCGGCTCGGTCGTCGCCAGGATGAAGATGACGTGGGGGGGCGGCTCCTCCAGCGTCTTGAGGAGGGCGTTGAAGGCCGCCCGGCTCATCATGTGCGCCTCGTCGAGGATGTAGATCTTCTTGCCGCCGCGCATCGCTGCGAGGCCCACCTTCTCGCGCAGGTCGCGCACATCGTCCACGGAGTTGTTGCTCGCCGCGTCAATCTCCAGCACGTCGGGGTGTGAGCCGTTTCTCACCGCCAGGCAGCTCTCGCACTCCCCACAGGGCTTGGGCAGCGGCCCGGTGCAGTTGGCGGTCATGGCGATCAGGCGAGCAGTGGTCGTCTTGCCCACCCCGCGCGGCCCGGAGAAGAGGTAGGCGTGCCCCACCCTCCCCTGCTCCAGGGCGGCGCGCAGCACGTCCTTGACGTGTTCCTGGCCCACGACCTGATCCCAGCGGATCGGCCGGGCGCGCTGGTAGATGGCGCTCATGGGTGCGCTCCCAGTGCAGGAAGTGGGAAGGGGTCAGGAGTCAGTGGGAAAGACAGAAAAGACAACCCACCCACCACTGACTCCTCACCACTCACCGCAGACCTCTTCACCCGCCCAGTGTACCGGGGCCGCTCGGGGCACGGGGTGAGGGAAACTACCCGCCGCGACCAACGGAGAATGGGACCCGCCGCGCCGAGCATGGACATACACTTCTGGCATGTCCCCCCTGGCATCCTGTTTCGCTATCCCCTATACTCAGGCGAGGTTGTTATGCCCCTAGCAGAAATTATCAGCGTGGGAACGGAGCTGCTGCTCGGCGAGATCGTCGACAGCAACGCCGCTTTTCTCGCGCGTGAACTCGCGGCGCGCGGCGTGACCCTGCACCGCAAGACCGTGCTGGGCGACAACCTGAATCGCGTCTCCGAAGGCATCCGGCTGGCCCTCTCCCGCGCCGACCTCGTGATCGTGGGCGGAGGCCTGGGACCCACTGACGACGACCTCACGCGCGAGGCGATTGCCGCCGTGCTGGGCGAGACGCCAACGGAGGACCCCGACCTGCTCGCGTGGCTAGAAGGGCTCTACACCTCCCGGGGCCGCGTCATGCCGCAGGTCAACCGCAAGCAGGCGTGGCTGATCCCCTCCGCCGAGGCGCTGCCCAATCCGGTCGGCACCGCACCAGGCTGGTTCGTGCGGACGAAGGGGAAGTTCATCGTGGCCCTGCCCGGCCCGCCCCGCGAGATGCACCGGATGTGGCGCGAGCAGGTGCTTCCCCGCCTGCCGCTACCCGACCAGGCGCTGTATGCCGTCACCCTCCACACCCAGGGCATCGGCGAGAGCAATCTCGCGGAGCTGCTGGGCGACCTGACGAAGGCGGCCAACCCGAGCGTCGCCACCTACGCGCGCAAGACGGGTGTGGATGTGCGCGTGGCGGCGAGTGCCCCGACCGGGGAGCAGGCCCGCACCCTTGCCGCCCCCGTGTTGGAGACGGTGCGCGGGGCGCTGGCCCGCTGGACCTGGGGCGAGGACGGCGACACGCTGGCCGGGGCCGTCACCCGCAGGCTGGAGGGCCGCACCCTCGGGGTAGTCGAGGCCGGGAGCGGCGGCGCCCTGTCCCTCCTCCTCGCCGACGAGCCGGGCTTTCTGGACGCGGCCGTGACGGAGAATCATGCGCGGTTGATTACGCTGGGCCTCACGCCCGTCACCCTGCGTGACGAGGGCGTGGTCAGCGAGGCGGCGGCCCGTGAACTCGCGGCGGGCGCGCGGGAACACCTGGGCGCGGACGTGGGGCTGGCGGTCGTGACGGCGCCGAGCGGCGAGGGAGCTGGGCAGACTTACGTGGCCCTGAGCAGCCTGATTGTGGAGAAGGTCGCCACCGTGAACTGGCCCGGCGACGCCGCCCAGATCCGCGAGCGGGCCGCCGTCGCTGCCCTCGCGCTCGCCTACCGCGCCCTGCGTCCCGCCGAGGTGGAGGTATGACGCGCACGAAGATCAGAAAGACGCCCCGGCCCGCCGCGCCGCCTGTGGAGGAGGCTCCTCAGATCGAAACGCCCGAGGTGACCCCTTCCCCCGCGTCCCGCGCACCGCGTCCCGCCTCCCAGGAGCAGGACCGCACCCTCCGCCTCTTCTATGCCCTGAAAGTCCCGAGCGACGTGGCCGCCCCCCTCGCGGAAGGGCAGAAGCAACTACGCGGCAACTGGCGCCCGGTGCGCGCCGACCAGTTCCACATCACGCTCGCCTACCTGCCTGCCGTGCCGCCCGAGCGCGTGGACGACCTCAAGCGGCTGGGGGCGGCACTGACGAAGGACATGCCACCCCTGCCTATCCGCCTGCGCGGCACCGGCTACTTCCCCAACGAGGGCAGCCCCCGCGTCTGGTTCGTGAAGGTGGAGGCCGAGGGGCTGACGCACCTCGCCGTCGGGCTGCGGATGGGAATCAGGGAGCTGGGGCTGGAGACCGACGACCTCCCCTTCAAGGCGCACGTCACCCTGGCGCGGAAAAAAGGCCCCGCGCCCCGGCTCTCGCCCCTCACCTTCGACCTCGGCTGGCAGGCGGGGAACGCCGCGCTCATCCGCAGCACCCTCCGTAAGACCGGCCCGATTTACGACACCGTGAGCACCTTTCGCTTCCGGGGAACAGCCAGTGAAGAGGCCGTACCCCCAGCCACTTCCCCCTCACCACAGACCCCTTCCCCCACCCAGGAGACGCCATGAGCAAGGAAAGCACCAAGGATTTCGGCACCCCCGGCGACAGCAAGGAACGTACCAAGGCCATCGAGACGGCCATGAGCCAGATTGAGAAAGCGTTCGGCAAGGGCTCGATCATGCGCCTGGGCGCCGAGAGCAAGCTGGACGTGCAGGCCGTCTCCACCGGCAGCCTCAGCCTCGACCTCGCGCTCGGTGTGGGCGGCATTCCGCGCGGGCGCATCACCGAGATTTACGGCCCCGAGTCGGGCGGCAAGACAACGCTGGCGCTGGCGGTCATCGCGCAGGCTCAGAAGGCCGGGGGGACCTGCGCCTTTATCGACGCCGAGCACGCGCTTGACCCGGTGTACGCCCGTGCCCTGGGTGTGAACACCGACGAGCTGCTCGTGTCGCAGCCCGACAACGGCGAGCAGGCACTGGAGATCATGGAACTCCTCGTCCGCTCGGGCGCCATCGACTGCGTTGTGGTGGACTCGGTCGCCGCGCTGACCCCCCGCGCCGAGATCGAGGGCGAGATGGGTGACAGCCTCCCCGGTCTCCAGGCCCGCCTGATGAGCCAGGCCCTCCGCAAGCTGACCGCCATCCTGAGCAAGACGGGCACCGCCGCCATCTTCATCAACCAGGTGCGCGAGAAGATCGGCGTGATGTACGGCAACCCCGAGACGACCACGGGTGGCCGCGCGCTGAAGTTCTACGCCTCGGTGCGCCTCGACGTTCGCAAGATCGGCCAGCCGGTCAAGCTGGGCAACGACGCCGTGGGCAACACGGTGAAGGTCAAGACCGTCAAGAACAAGGTCGCGCCCCCCTTCAAGGAGGTCGAGCTGACGCTGATGTACGGCAAGGGCTTCGACCAGCTCTCCGATCTGGTGACGCTGGCCTCCGACATGGACATCATTAAGAAGGCGGGCTCCTTCTACTCGTACGGCGAGGAGCGCATCGGCCAGGGCAAGGAAAAGGCCATCGCCTACATCGCCGAGCGCCCCGAGATGGAGCAGGAAATCCGCGACCGCGTGCTGAGCGCTATCAAGGAAGGCCGCGCCACCGATGTGGGCGCCGTGGCCAGCGTGCCCGCCGTGGCGGAATAAGAGCAGCCAATCAAGGAGGCCCGGTCTGACTGACGACCGGGCCTCCTCCTTTTTCAACTCGTCCTGTCCCCGCCATTTCCCCTATCCCACCCCTCCTCCTTTCAGCGGATGCCGCCGTCCTGCGCTCCGGGCAAACTGAAGTCACGCTTCGGGTGGGGCTTCCGCACGGGACGCATCGACAACCCACCCGAAGACGGAGCCCCCACCCGAGTGAAGGTGGGGGCGTTCCAGTGGGGCGCCGATCAGCGTTTGCGCGCGAACGCCCACGCCCCCGGCAGCAGCAGCGCGGCCAGGGCGATCTTCAGGCTGTCGCCGAGCAGGAAGGGCGTCAGGCCCGCGTTCAGGAGGGCCTGCCCCTTCAGCCCCGTCACCAGGCCAAGCCACGTCAGGCCGAAGGCGTAGATAACAGCGCTGGCGACCAGCATGGCGAGCGCCGCGCCCACGGGCTTGCGGTCCAGGGCGTACCGCTGCACCAGCCAGCCGACGGCGGCGGCGGCGAAGATATAGCTCAGCAGGTAGCCGCCCGTGGGTCCCGCGAACTTGGCGAGGCCCGCGCTGCCGCCCGCGAAGACGGGCAGCCCGGCCGCCCCCGCGAGGAGGTACGTCGTCAGGCTGGCCGCGCCCCGCTTCCAGCCCAGCGCGGCGCCAATGAGCAGAACGGCGAGCGTCTGGAGGGTGACAGGCACGGGCTTCAGCGGGATCTCGACCTGCGCGACGAGGGCGACGAGGGCCGCGCCGCCGAGGACGAGCAGGGCGTCACGAAGGAGACTGGGCGTGGGGGCCAGGGTGCGGGCGAGGGTGGGGTGAGCAGCTTGGGTCATGTGATGTCCTCCTATGGACGGGGAGAGGCGGCGAGGGTGCCGACGAGGTGAACGTCGCCCGCGTGGGCGGTGACGATGGTGCCCGCAGGGGTGCGGATGAGGAGGCCGCCCTGGGGATCGAGGTCGAGGGCCGTGCCGGTCAGGTCGCCGCGCGGGGTGGTGACGCGGACCTCCCGCCCGAGGGTGACGCTCGCCGCGCGCCAGGCGTCGAGTACGGCGTCCGGTGAAGCGGCGAGCCAGCGTTCCAGCTCTGCCAGAATCCGGGCAAGGAGACCCGCGCGGGTGAGGCCGGGCACGAATTCGGAGAGGTGGGCGGCCCCCTCCGGCGCGGCGCTGACGTTCACGCCTATGCCAAGGACCGCCCGCCGCGCCTCCTCTCCCCGCAGGTCCGCTTCGAGGAGGATGCCCGCGAGCTTGCGGCCGTCCGGGGCGAGGAGGTCGTTGGGCCACTTCAGCCCGCCGACCTCGCAGGCAGCGTGCAGGGCGACCCCGGCGGCGAGCGGCATCAGCGCGAGATCCGGCAGGGCCAGGGGACCGGCGAGCAGGACGCTGAAGACCAGGGTGCCGCCCGTGGTGTCCCAAGCCCGCCCCCGCCGCCCGCGTCCAGCCGTTTGTCTTTCTGCGACGACGACCGCGCCGTGGGGGGCCGGGTCGTGTGGGTCGTCGGCCCACGCCCGCGCCTCGTCCTGGGTGCTGCCGACCGTGCCCGCGTAGCGCAAGGTCTGCCCGAATTCGCCCATGACTCGGACAAGCTGGGGAGCGGGTGTACCCGGGGCCAACGCGTACCCGCCCCGCGTGGTCACGATGGGCACGCCATCCTCCACGAGCCGACGCGCCAGGGTATTAACCGTGACGCGGTTCACCCCCAGCCGCGCGCCGAGAACGTCCCCGGACTGGGGCTCATCGGTCAGCAGCGGCAGGAGGCGGGCGGGCACGTTCAGTGTTTTAGCCCATCGGCTGAACGGGGGCAATGGACTGGGTTCAGAGGAGGGGACGAGGGGACCTTCCCCCGCGGCTCAACCGTGACGCCCGCGTCAGCCCTTCATCAGGCCTTTTGCTATCTTCGAATCATGACGATGGTGCGGCAAACCCGGCAGCGACAGGCCGTGATCGAGGTGCTGCGCGCGTCGCGGGCACACCCGGACGCGGCGTGGATCCATGGTCAGGTGCGGGGGAGCCTGCCCAACGTGAGCCTGGGGACCGTGTACCGCACGCTGGACGCCTTGGTGCGTGACGGCGTGGTCGTGACCATCGAGCGCGCGGGGCAGGCGACCCGTTACGACTACCGCCGCGAGGGCGAGGACCACCACCACGCGGTCTGCCGGGGCTGCGGCGCGATCTTCGACGTCGAGGCCGAGGCGATGCCCTGCGTTCCGGTGGCGGCCCTCCCGGCGGGTTTCCGGGTCACCGAGGTGCGGCTGGAGTTCATGGGGCTGTGCCCGAACTGCGCCGACACCCCCGCCGAACAGCCCTGAGCCCCCACCCCACCGGGTGGGTTTTTGCGGCCCATCCAGCCGTTTTGTCCTGCCCCCGCCGCGCTAGCCTGCGGACATGACCGCGCCCGCGCCCGCCGCCCCTCGCCCGTCCCCCCTGCCGCCGTTCCTGCTGGGGTGGGGGCTGGGGGCGCTGCTGTTCCTGCTCGTGCGGGGGCTGGAGTCGGCGCTGCTGCGTGACCCCTGCGAGGGCCGGACCACGCTGGCCCTGCTCGTGCCGCTGCTGCTGGGGCCGGGCGGCATCGCCTTCACCACGACGAACTGGGGGCGGCCCCGGCGGGTGGCGCTGGGGCTGGGGCTGGTGGTCGCCTCCTTCCTCCCGGCGCTGGCGGTGGGGGTGCGCGACATCGGCGTGCTGCGGACCACCGGCTGCGCGGGCGGGTACGTGGTGATCGCCCCGGAGGGCCGCCGCTCGGTCTCGGAGATCACCGTGCGGGAGGGCGAGTCGCTGGACCTCACCGCGCGGGTGAGCGGGTACACGCCGCAGTCGCATCCCGGCCCCTTCGCCCTGAGTGTCCGCAGCCCCTCGCCCGGCGTCACCCTCACCCTGGGGCAGGCGAGTGCCCCGGCGGGCACCGCCGTGCCGCTGCGGGTGACGGTCGCGCCCGGCACGGCGGCCAACGCCTATACCGTGACGGTGCAGGGCGTGCAGCGGCAGGGGGACCGGAGCTTTGCGGCCGAGGGGACGCTGACGGTCAACGTGCAGCCCTGAAGGCCAGGGCGGCCTCCACATCCCTTCCGGCGCCCGGCTTTTCTGTACCATCTAAACGAGAGGGCGTCCTCCTGGTGGAAACGGGGGTGTTTCCGCGGCATGACCGATTTCGAGGCCCGTCTCCGGTCGCTCCACCTGCGGCGCGCGGGCCTGGCGCTGGGGCTGTGGGGTGAACCGGGCGTTGGCAAGACGTTCACGGCCCGGGCATGGCTGCGGGGGGTGGCCTGCCGGACAGTCACGGTCCACGCCCGGACCCCGCTGGCCGACCTCGTGCGGGCCCTGCCCGTTTCCTCGCGGCTTCCCGCCTGGGCCGGGCCGACCCTGGAGCGCCTCACGCGGGGCGAGTACGTCGAGACGGCCCACGCCGCCGAGGCGGTCGCCGCCCAGCTGCGGGCCGCCGCGCCCCTGATCCTCCACGTCGAGGACCTGCACGAGGCGCCCCCGGAGCGGCTGGACTTCTTCAGCGCCCTGGCGCGCGGCACCCGCCGGTCACGGGGTGTGGGCCTGCTCGTGACGAGCCGCGCCCACCCCCCGGAGGCGTTCGAGGCCGGGCGCTGCGAGCCATTGGACGCCGAGCGCACCCGCCTGCTGATCGAGGGGGAGGTGGGGGGCACGCTGCCCGGGGAGGCCGCCGAGTGGGTCTTCCGGCGGGCCGCGGGCAATCCGCTGTTCACGCTGGCCTATGTCCGCGACCTCGCCCGGACCGGGCACCTGTGGAACGACACCCGGCACTGGCACTGGCGCGAGCCCGCGCGCGAGGTCGTGCCGCTGAGCGTCGAGGCCCTGATCGAGGGGGCGCTGCGGGAGGCCGCGGGGGTCCCCACGCTCGCCGCCGCGCTCGGCGCCCGCGCGACGTTGCCGCAGGGGGCGAGCCGGGTGCTCTGGGCACGGGTGGCAGGTGTCGGGCTGGACGAGCTGGAGGCCGCGCGGCTGGAACTGGAGCGGCGCAGCGTGTTCGTGGGGGACGGTTTCGCACATCCGCTGTACCGCGAGCTGTGCGGCCGGGTGCTGGACCCGGCAGGGCAACGCGAGCTGGCCCGGCGCGCCCTGGTCATGCTGCCCCCCGACGACCCGGCGGAGACGGCGGCGCTGATCGAGGCGGCGGGGCTGGAGGCGGCCGAGGCCCGCGCGCTCCTCGGGGCGGCGGCGCGGCGGGCCGGGACCGCGGGCAACGGGGTGATGGCGGCGCGGTTCCTCGCCCGAGCGGTGGGGCACACGCGGGGCGGGGAAGCCGCCCGGCTGGCCCTGGAGGCGGCCCGGAACCTGCGTGAGGTGGACGTGGGCGAGGCGACCCGGCTGGCCCGGCTCGCGGCGGGAGACCCGGCCACCCGGGAGGAGGCGTTGTGGCTCCAGGCCGAACTCCTCGCGGCGCAGGGACAGGGCCGCGAGGGCGAGCGGTTGCTTGAAAGCCTTCCGCCGGAGGCGCGCCAGGGCCCCGCCTTTCTCGCCCGGGTGCTGGGCCTGCGCGCCCAGGACAACCACGGGCTGATCGAGCTGCTGGACGCCCACCCCGGCCTGCTCGCCCACGCCGACCCGGGAACGCTGTGGCGGGCGGCCCGCGCGCTGGCCTACCAGGGCCGCAGCGAGGAGGCCGAGGCCATCGCGGCGGGGGTGCTCGCCCGGCCCGGCCTGAGCCCGGAGGGCCGGGCGCTCGCCCTCAAGGTGCAGTCGGTGGTCCAGCAGGTGCGGGGGGACTTCGGGGGCATGGAGCGGCTGGAGCACGAGGTGTTGGACTTCGCCCGCGCGAGCGGCAACCTGCGCCTGATCGACGCGGCGCTGTTCAACCGGGCGATGGCGCTGGGCACGCTGGGCCGCCTGCGCGAGCGCGACGCCTGCCTGGAGGAGGCGCTGCGGGTGTGCCGCGCCCTGGGGGACCCCACCGCCTACGTGATCGCCCAGGTGGCCTACGGCACGGCGCTCGCCGAGTCGGGCGAGTACGAGCGGGCCGAAACGCTGCTGCTGGAGGCCCGCGCCTTTCTAGAGGGCGTCGACGTGAGCGGCTACCTGGTGGACTGCGAATGCGCGCTGAGCGACCTGTACCGCTCCTGGCAGCCCGCCCACAGCCGCGTTCTCGCCATCAGGCATGCCCGGGCCGCCCTCGACCACGCCCGGCGGCTGGACGACCTGCGCTCCAGAGTCCAGAGCCTGTCCACCCTCTCCCTTGCCGAGGGCTGGGCGGGGGAGGCCGAGCGGGCCGCAGCCCTCGCCGGAGAGGCCCTCGACCTCCTGGGGACGCTCGACATGCCCGAGCTGCGGCTGACCGCCCTGGGGGCCCGGGGAACGGCCCTGGCCGCCCTCGGCCTGCCGGACGGGGCGCGGGCCGCCTTCGGGGAGGCCGAGGCCCTCGCCCGGCGAGTGGGCAACCTGCGTGAGGCGCACGCCGCCGGGCTGCACCTCGACCGCCTGGCGAACGACCTGTCGGGCGCCCGCGAGCGGCTGGCCTGGTTCGAGGCGCACGGCCTGCCGGGCCACGCCGCGCAGGCCCGGCGGCTCTTTCCCGAGCTGGAGACTGGCCCTGCCCCGGCGGCAGCCCCCACCCTGCGGCTGGATGTTCTGGGGGACATGTGCTTCAGCGACGGCGGCGGCACGCGGCCGGTGCGCGGGGGGCGGCGCCAGGAGTTGCTGGCCCTGCTCCTCCAGGCCCGGCTGCGCGGTCAGGCCGAGGTGTCGCGGCTCGACCTGCTGGAGGCGCTCTACCCCGGCGTGGGCGAGCGGCAGGCCGCGGTGTCCCTGAAGGAACTCGTCCACCTCACCCGTGGCGCCCTGGGCCGGGGCCTGATCCAGACCACGCCCGGCGGCTACGCGCTCGGCGAGGTGGGGTCCGACGCTGAGGCCTTCCTGCGAACCGGCGAGACCCGGCTGTGGCGCGGCCCCTACCTGGGGGGCCTCACCCTGGAGCTCGCCGACGACAGCATCCGGGAGGCGCTGCACCACGCGCTGCGGGGACGGATGGCCGCCCTGCTGGGTTCCGACCCGCTGGAAACGGCCCGCCTGGGCCGCCTGCTGCTGGAGGCCGAGCCCTACGACCGGGAGGCCCTGCTCCTCACCCTGCAGGCGTTGCGGGCGGGCGGCAACCACCGCGGCCTGAAGCGGCTCTACGAGGACGCTCGCGCCCGCTGGCGCGAGGTGGGCGAGCATCTTCCCCCCCACTGGGCCGACTTCATCGTGGAAACGGCGCCCAGCCGGTGACGGAAGAAAAAACAGAAGAAAAGCCGTCGCCCTGAGCGGGGCGAAGGGCCCCTGCCGTCACGCTCCGTGATGCTTGGCTTGCGCTCAGCAGGACAACTCTCCCGTCAACTGTCCTGACGCTCGCTGCGGCAAAACCCCGCCCTTCCCTGACCCGGGCATCACCGGGTCTCCCTCACGCTGAGCGGCGAAAGGAGACCTGCTGCCGTTCACCCCGTCCGGGATCACCCTTCCCCCCCCTCTCCCCGTCCCAGGAGTTCACCATGCTCAAGCCCCATACCCTGCTTCTCGGCCTGTCCATCAGCCTGATCGCCTGTGGTCAGTCGGGAAGTCCCGGGGGTGACCCCGCCCAGGACGCCTTCTTCGGGGGACAGCCCGAGTTCGGCGCCCCCCTGCCCGCCGGGGCGCAGGCCGTGACCCCGGCCGTGTTCATGGACCTCGTCAGGGACGGGGCCAGGGTCGTCACGGCGCAGGACCTCGCGGACGAGCGGGCCCGCCAGGCGCAGCAGGACGCCCAGGATGAGCAGGATGCCCGCGCCTACATCCAGGAGCATCCCGAGTTCAGCGCGCTGCTGGGTCCCAACCCGCCGGACGCGATCAACCCGGACGGTGACCGGCTCGTAAGCGTCCCGACGGCGGGCGGGCCGAAGCAGGTCGTGCTGATGGGACCCGCCTTCGGCCGCGCCAGCCTGGCCACCCACGCCCGCACCTTCCCGACCCAGGCGAACCAGGCCAACCTGTACGCCGAACTGTACCCGGACCTCGCCGCGGCCTTACGGAAGCTCGACATCAACATCACCCAATTCGGCCTGCCCACCCCGGGCGAGGCCCGCCAGCTCGACGCCCGGCACCTGCTGGACCTCAACCGCAGGGTCGGGAGCATCGCCCGGGAGTACGCGGGCCGGATTTCCGACCTGATCTTTACCCTCGACCCCATCGCCTCCGAGGTCGGCACGGCGGACCAACTGGACCGCACCCAGACGGGGGCCTGCGAGGCGCCCGCCAACCTGGGCCTGTACAAGAACTTCGACTGGCCGCTCAAGACCCTCACGACGAGCGTGAAGGATCAGGGCCAGCGGGGCACCTGCTGGGGCTTTGCGACCGTGGCGGCGTTGGAGGCCGAGATCGCCCGGCGCGACCACGTCCAGGTCAACCTCTCCGAGCAGGACTACGTGGGGCACCGCTTCCTGGACTGGGCGCCGCGTGATTTCGGCGACGGCGGCGACCCCCTCTTCATCGCCCAGAAGGCGAGCGCGGCGAACTACACCTTCGCGTACGAGAAGGGCTGGCAGTACAACAAGAGCCTGAGCCGGGTCGTGCCCACCGGCACCCAGACCTACACGAACTCCTGCGACGGCTACCAGGACGCCACCCACAACTACGGCGTCTGCTCGGACACCAACTACCAGGGCTACCTGACATACGTGCCCTACAAGGGCCGCGTCTACCTGCTGCGGAGCCTGCCCAACACCGGCAACAGCTCCGGCTACCGCATGCAGCCCCCCAGCGATTTCTGGGAGCAGGACAACAAGGACCGCAGCATGGTGATCCTGCTGCTGCGCTCGGTGCTGGGGCACGCGACCACCCTGACGCTGGACATGCGGTACGTGGCACCCGACGCCAACGGCTACGCCCCCCTCCAGACGATGAAGACCCTCCCGGACGGAACGCCGGACTTCCAGCTCACCCACGTGATGACGGTCACGGGCTTCATCAACAGTCAGAACCTCGCCAAGAAGGTGCCCGGCGCCCCGGTCGCCGACGACTACGGGTACTTCATCGTCAAGAATTCATGGGGCGACTGCTGGGGCGATCAGGGCTATGTGTACCTGCCCTGGACCTTCGTCAAGACCTTCACCGGCCAGGCCAGCACGGGCCTCCTGCCCGAGTAGGGCGCCGGGGAGAAGAAGCCCACCCTCCAGGACGCCCAATGTGCAATACAGAAAACGCGGTGCAGCACGAGGAGTTTTTCCTCCTCCCCTTGCGGGGGACTCGGAGAGCTGCTTACAGCGGGCCGGGGAGGGGGGTGACGAGCGCGGCTCGTCCTCGTGTGCGACGGCAAGAACTTACACTGCCCCACTTCGCATCCGGCGTCTTGGGAAGAGGGTTGGGTGAGGAGTCTTTTCAACCGGACGCTCTTCATATGTCCTCTGCTCCGGGCCCTGCCGGATGCGGCTGCACAGACTGCAACCCAGAAGCAGGAGGAGGGGCAGCCCCTCGCAGCGGATGGCACGTGACGGTCCGTGTCCCCTCACACACCGGGACGTTTCCGGTGGAGCCGACCCGGTAGGCTGGACGGGTGAACGTGGCCGAACTCTCCAGCATCAGTCTCCAGACCTTCCTGACCATGTTGGTGGTGATGGACCCCATCGGTCTGGCGCCGGTCTTTATCGGGCTGGCGGGCAGCCGCCCCAGTTTCGAGCGGCGGCGGGTGGCGGTCCGGGCGTCGCTGGTGGCGGGCGTCATCATCCTGCTGTTCGGCCTCTTCGGGCGGGCGCTGCTGGAACACCTGGGGATCAGCCTGAGCGCCTTCCGGGTGGCGGGCGGCATCCTGCTCTTTCTGATCGCGCTCGACATGGTGTTCGCCCGCCCCAGCGGCAGCAAGGAGACGCCCGAGGAGGAGCAGGAGGCCCACGAGCGTCAGGACATCAGCGTGTTTCCACTGGCGATTCCCCTCATCGCGGGACCGGGCACGCTGGCGAGCATCATGATCCTGGCGGGGGACGCGCACGGCAGTCCGGCGCTGCTGGCGGCGGTCTTCCTGGTCACCGCCCTCGTGCTGGGGCTGTGCTACCTCGCCCTGCGCCTGAGCGGGCAGATCGCGCGGGTGATCGGCCTGACGGGCGTCCACGTGGTCACGCGGGTACTCGGCGTGCTGCTGGGGGCGCTGGCCGTGCAGTACGTGGCCGACGGCGTGCTGGAGTTCCTGCGGGGTGCCGCCGAGGGCTGAAGCGCGCGGCTCAACGCTTCCCTAAGCCACCTGACGCAACATTCCCCAGACGCCCAACCTCTAGAATGGCCTCGTGAACCCGTTGGCGAGCGTGACGAGAGAGGAGGCGCGCGGGATGCGCGTGGCGCCGGACCTGAACGCGCCGCGTGTGCTGGTCCTGAATGCGTCGTACGAGCCCCTGCACGTGACGAGCGCCAAGCGCGCGATCACCCTGCTCCAGTACGGCGTGGCCGAGGTGCTGGAGGTCAGCGGCGACGTGGTGCGCTCGCCCAGCACGATCCTGCGGGTGCCCAGCGTGATCCGGCTGCGGCGCTATGTGCGGCGCCCGCGGGTGCATCCGGTGCCCTTCAACCGCCGCAACGTTCTGCGCCGGGACACCTTCGCCTGCCAGTACTGCGGGGCCGAAGCCGACCTCACCCTCGACCACGTGTTTCCGCGCTCGCGGGGGGGGCGCCACAACTGGGAGAACGTCGTCACGGCCTGCCGGGCCTGCAATCAGCGCAAGGGGAACCGCACCCCCGACGAGGCCGGGATGCCGCTGCGCTCCCGGCCTCGCGCCCCGACGTTCGGCGTGTATGCCCACGGCCAGTTCGCCCACTGGCAGCCCGAGTGGGCGCAGTACATCGGCGAGCGGGGATAAGGGCGAAAGAGGACGCGGACAGGAGAGGCGGCGACGTCTCTCTTCTTCTTTGACCACCTCCCCTACACTGCCCCCCATGAACCGCGACCAGGCCTATGCCCTGATGACCGAGCACACCCCCTCCGAGTCGCTGCGGCGCCATATGCTGAACGTCGAGGCCGCGATGCGCTGGTACGCCCGCCACTGGGGTGAGGACGAGGAGTTGTACGCCGTCACCGGCCTGCTGCACGACTTCGACTATGAACAGCACCCGGGGGAGCACCCGACCTGGGGCGTGAACTACCTGCGCGAACACACCGACACGCCGCCCGAAGTCCTCGACGCGATTCTGGGTCACGCCACGTATACCGGCGTCCCGCGCGAGACGCGGCTGGCCCGGACCCTCTTCGGGGTGGACGAGCTGACCGGGCTGGTGCAGGCCGCGGCGCTCATTCGCCCGGATAAGGACGTGCGGCAGGTCGAGCTTTCCAGCCTGAAAAAGCGCTTCAAGAACCGGGCCTTCGCGGCGGGGGTGAACCGGGAGGAGGTCGTGCAGGGGGCGCGGGAACTCGGGGTGGACCTGGACACGCATCTGAACAACGTGCTGAGCGCCATGCAAGCGGCGGTGCAGGAGGGGTGAGGCCCCCCGGGCACCGGCCAGCACGTGAAGGACTCATGGAGGCGCCTTTCAGCGGGGTGCCATTTGAGGCACGCACACTGTGCCTACTTCACCCGCCCTTCTCAGGCGAATTCCAAGGAGTCCACATGAACAAGACGCTGCTGACCCTGACCCTCATCCTCGCTGCGCCCGCCGCCCTCGCCACCGCGCCCAGCACGAACTACGTGCAGGTGCAGGACACCAGCTCCACCGGCACGGACGCCAACGACGGCACCGCCGAGCAGGCGGGCGCGGCAGTCGACCAGGCCGCGCAGAATACCGGTGATGCGGTGGGCAACGCGGCCGACGCCGCGGGCACTACGGTGGACAACGCCACCGACGCGGTGAACAACGCCGTGGACCCCAACGGCGACGGCGTGGTGGACCAGAACAACAACGGGACGGCGGACACCCGCGAGTTTCCCTGGGGGCTGCTGGGCCTGATCGGCCTGGCCGGTCTCGCGGGCCGCGGTCGCCGCGAGCCGGTCGTCCACACCCAGACGACGACCACCGGCACGACCACGGGTGCCACGTACTCCAGCGACCGCCGCTGAGCCGCTTCATCAAGAAAGGCCCCGCACCTGCTGGCCGGGGCCTTTCTGCTGCCTTCGGGGAACGCTATACCCGCGGCGGAAAGCGCACGTAAGTCATCCAGAAGTCCTCAAAGGCGCGGATGGCCTGGAGGAAGTTGTCGAAACCGACGGGCTTGACCACGTACCCGCTGGCGTGGTGGGCGTACGAGCCGCGCACGTCGTCGTCCGACTGGCTGGTGGTCAGCATCACGACGGGGATGGTCATCAGGTCGGGGTCGGCCTTGATCTCGGCGAGCACCTCCAGGCCGTTCTTGCGCGGCATGTTGATGTCGAGCAGGATCACGTCCGGACGCGGCGCCGAGCGGTGCTCGCCCTCGCGGCGCAGGAAGCGCAGCGCCTCCACCCCGTCCCCGACCACGTGGACACGGTTGGGCACCCGGGCATCGGCGAACGCCTCCTGGGTGAGCAGCACGTCCGGCTCGCTGTCCTCGACGAGCAGGATTTCGATGTGGGGACTGGGCAGGGGGTCAGCGGGCGTCATGGGTGGGTGGGCTGGGAAGTTGGAAAGGAGGCGGGGATTGGACCGGCGTGGGCGTGAGCGGCGGGGCGGAGGCGGGTGGCCCGTCTCATGCCGTCGCCGGAGGGACTTCCCGGCAGCTCAGGCCCTGAAACACCCGCCCATGGTACTCGTCCGCCGTGCCGAGGCCATAATCCCGCGTCCGGCTCACAGATTCGTCACAACCGGCCCGCGGGGAGGCAGCCGGGCGTGGGCGTCCTCAGCCGCGCAGGGCGTACCCGACGCCGCGCACCGTCCGCAGCAGGCCGTAGCCGTCGAGGTCGCGCAGCTTGGCACGCAGGTTCGCCATGTGCACGTCGACCACGTTGCTGCCCTCGGGAAGTCGACCCTGCCAGATCTCCTGCCCGATCTCGTGGCGGGAGTACACCCGGCCCGGCTGCCGGATCAGCAGCGCCAGGATGTCGAACTCCTTGGGCGAGAGGCGCAGTTCCTCGGTCTTGTAGGTCACCAGCCGTTTTTGCGGGTCGAGGGTGAGGTCCCCCATGCTCAGGCTCTCGGAGACACGCTGCCGGAGCTGCACCTTGACCCGGGCGACCAGTTCGTCGGGGTGAAAGGGCTTGATGAGGTAGTCGTCGGCCCCCAGACCCAGCAGCCGGACCTTCTCGTCCACCGTGTCGCGGGCGGTCAGGACGATGATGGGCACGGCGCTGTTCTTGCGAAGACGCTGCACCACGTCGCCGCCGTCGAAGTCTGGCAGGCCGAGGTCGAGCAGGATCAGGTCGGGGTGGTCCTCGCGCGCGCGGATCAGGCCGTTCATCGCGGAGTCGGCGTGTTCGACGGCGTACCCCGCGTCGGTCAGGTCCATCCGCAGCACGTTGGCGATATCGAGGTCGTCCTCGATCACGAGAATTCTCTGGGCGCTCACATCGACATGATACCCGCCTTCACGCGGGCTTCACACGTTGTCGCCCGTGCGGGTGGGGGCCGCCCTGCCCCCGCCGGGGCCTGTGCTACCTTGGGTCAACCGCGCTCCGGGCCGCACGCGACCGGGCGACACAATCCGCTTTTCCTGGGCCGCGCCCCTTTCGCGTGGCCGCATCATTCAAAGCGTACGGCCCCCATTCACCGCCTGATTCGGACAGACCAGCGCAGGAAGCGGGCCGCGTGCGACCGGAGAAAGACCCATGACCAATCCAGGCAAGGCAGCCCCGGGCGGGCAGGCCGCACCCCACCTCGAAGTCATTCCGCTGGGCGGGATGGGCGAGATCGGCAAGAACATCACCGCGTACCGCCTCGACGACGAGATCATGGTCGTCGACGGCGGCCTCGCCTTTCCCGACGCGCACCAGATGGGGATCGACCTGATCATCCCGCGCATCGACTACCTCCAGCAGAACGCCGGACTCATCAAGGGCTGGATTCTGACCCACGGCCACGAGGACCACATCGGCGGTCTGCCCTACATCCTGCCGCGGCTGCCCAAGGTGCCGGTCTACGGCGGCGCCCTGACGCTGGGGCTGGTACGCGAGAAGCTCGCCGAGTTCGGCATCAAGGACAGCGACGTGGATCTGCGCGAGGTGGAGCTGAACGCCAAAGTGCGCCTCGGCAAGAACTTCCAGGTCGAGTTCTTCCGTATGACCCACTCCATCCCCGACAACGCGGGTTACATCCTGAGCACGCCGGTCGGGCAGGTCATCCACACGGGCGACTTCAAGCTCGACGAGCATCCCAGCGACGGCAAGCTCTCGGACCTCGCTCGCATCGAGCAGGCGGGGAAGGAGGGCGTTCTGCTGCTCATCAGCGATTCCACGAACGCCGAGCGCCCGGGCCGCACGCCCAGCGAGGCGGAGGTGGCGCGGAACCTGGAGGACGTGATCTCGAAGTGCCGGGGCCGCGTCTTCATGACGACCTTCGCGTCGAACGTCCACCGCATCGGGAACGTCATCCAGATCGCGCACCGTCAGGGCCGCCGGGTCGTGATGGAGGGCCGCTCGATGCTGAAGTACGCGCAGGTCGCGCAGGGGCTGGGCTACATGGAGCTGCCCGAGCCGCTGCTGACGAACGAGGAGGTCGGCGACCTGCAGGACCAGCAGGTGCTGTACGTCTGCACCGGCTCGCAGGGCCAGCCCATGAGCGTGCTCAGCCGCCTCGCCTTCGGCACCCACGCCAAGATCGCGCTGCGGCGGGGCGATTCGGTGATCCTGTCGAGCAACCCGATTCCCGGCAACGAGGACGCCGTGAACCTCGTCATCAACCGGCTGTACGAGATCGGGGTGGACGTGTACTACCCGCCCGCCTACCGGGTCCATGCCTCGGGGCACGCCTCGCAGGAGGAACTCGCCACGGTGCTCAATCTCGCGCGGCCCAAGTTCTTCCTGCCCTGGCACGGCGAGCCCCGCCACCAGATCAACCACGCCCGCCTGGCCCAGACGCTGCCGCGCCCGCCGCGCCGCACGCTGATTGCCAAGAACGGCGACGTCGTGCGCCTCTCGCCCGACGAGTTCAAGGTGACGGGCACCGTGCCCGCCGGGGCGGTGTACGTGGACGGCCTGGGCGTGGGCGACATCGGCGACGACGTGCTGCTCGACCGGGCGAACATGAGCCAGGAGGGCATCCTGATCATGACGGCGGTGCTGCACCCCACCCCCCACGTCGAGATCGTCTCGCGCGGCTTTGTGCGCGCCAACCGCGACCTCGACGGCCAGATCCGCAAGGTGGCGCTCGACGCCGTCGAGGGCGGCCTGCGCGAGAAGAAGCGGCTGGAAGACGTGCGCGACGACATGTACGGGGCCGTGCGCCGCTTCATCCGCAAGGTGACGGGGCGCAACCCGGTGCTGATTCCGCTGATCGTGGACTGAACAGATGAAAAGTAGAGGGCCGGGGCTGATGCTTCCGGCCCTTGCTCATTGCGGCGCTTCGGGCGTCACTCCTCGATGATGGTCGTGGTCGTCGTAGTGGTCTCGACCACCGGCCGGGCCTCCTCGTGGACCTCGTGCGTCTCGGTATGGCGCCTGGTTTCCGTCTCGGTTCCTTCCGCATTGGTAACTTCGGTCGTCTCCGAGCGCGTCGTTTCGGACTTGGAGACAGTGGTGTCGGGGCGGGTGTCGTCTGTCATGCTGAACCTCCTTGGGCTTGGAGCTTTCAGCGTAAGCGGGTCAGGCCCGGCGAGCGATTAGAGGCCAGGCGGGGGGAAACTTAAGGCAATGGGGAGGAAGCTGTTCTCCCTCTCTCCTCGTGGGAGGGGGTCGGGGTGAGGGGGCAACCGCCGACGCGGGCACCTCACCGCGCCGCGGGGCGTGCCTGTTCACCCCCTCCCACTCTCCCCCTCAAAGGAGAGGGGCTTTTTTGCCGATCTGTACGGCTTCCTCGTTCAAGAGAGACTGCGTGCATTACTCAGCCTCTCGAAGGTGAGGAGTTCTGGGGCCACCCCTTCCCCCACTAAGCCAAAAAGGTTAGTCCAGATGCCCGCAACGACTGAGGGGCCAGGCAGGAAAGGCGTTTAGTCCTCCCAGCACAGCTTTTTCCCCACCCGCCCCGCCTGTTGCACCTCCGCCCCCAGCCGCCCACCACCAATGTGCCCAGCGCAGCTTTGCCCACCTTCCTTCCGGGGACCCGTGCGATAATGCGCCGCATGAGCGTGATTCCCTACGTGATTGAGCAGACCGGTCGGGGCGAGCGGATGTACGACATCTACTCGCGCCTGCTCAAGGACCGGATCATCTTTGTGGGCACGCCTGTGGAGCCGCAGATGGCGAACACCATCGTGGCGCAGTTGCTGCTGCTGGACTCGCAGAACCCCGAGCAGGAAATCCAGATGTACATCAACTGCCCGGGCGGCGACGTGTATTCGGGCCTGGCGATCTACGACACCATGCGCTACATCAAGGCGCCTGTCAGCACCATCTGCGTCGGCATTGCGATGAGCATGGGCAGCGTGTTCCTGATGGCGGGGGACAAGGGCAAGCGGCTCGCGCTGCCCAACAGCCGCATCATGATTCACCAGGGCTCGGCGGGCTTCCGGGGGAACACGCCCGACGTGGAGGTGCAGGCCAAGGAGGTGCTGCACCTGCGCGACAAGATGGTGGAGCTGTACCATAAGCACACCGACCTGCCCCACGACAAGCTGCTGCGCGACATGGAGCGCGACCGCTTCATGTCCCCGCAGGAGGCCATGCAGTATGGCCTGATCGACTCGGTGATTGAGAACACCCGCCAGATTGAGGCCGCCCTGTGACCGGCCGGGGGGCCAACATCGGCGGCGACCGCTGCTCCTTCTGCGGGCGGCAGCATCCCCAGATCGCGCAACTGATTGAGGCGCCGGGCCGGGCGGCTTTTATCTGCAACGAATGCACCGACCGGGCGCATGAACTCGTCAAGCAGAACAAGGCCAAGGGCAGCGAGTTCAACCTGGAGGAGCTGCCCAGCCCCAAGGAGATCAAGGCCTACCTCGACGAGTTCGTGATCGGGCAGGACGAGGCCAAGAAAGCGCTCGCGGTCGCGGTCGTCAGCCACTACCAGCGCCTCGCGCACCCCGACGTGAACCTGCAAAAGAGCAACATTCTGCTCATCGGGCCGACCGGGACGGGCAAGACGCTGCTGGCGTCGAGCCTCGCCGAGATGCTGGAGGTGCCCTTCGCCATCGCGGACGCGACCACGCTGACCGAGGCGGGGTACGTCGGGGATGACGTGGAGAACGTGATCGTGCGCCTGCTGCAAGCCGCCGAGTACGACGTGGCCGCCGCCGAGCGCGGGATCATCTACATCGACGAGATCGACAAGATCGCGCGCAAGTCGGAGGGCACGAGCATCACCCGCGACGTGAGCGGCGAGGGCGTGCAGCAGGCCCTGCTGAAGATCATCGAGGGCACGGTCGCGCAGGTGCCGCCGCAGGGGGGCCGCAAGCACCCGCAGCAGGAACTCGTGCAGGTGAACACCAAGAACATCCTGTTCATCGTGGGCGGCGCCTTCGAGAGCATGAGCGAGATCGCCCGCGCCCGCACGAACGTCCGCGCGGTGGGCTTCGGTGCCGAGCACAAGGGCGAGGAGAAAGAAGAACTGCGCTTCCTCCCCGAAGACCTCGTGAAGTTCGGCCTGATCCCCGAGTTTGTGGGCCGTCTGCCGCTTGTCGTGCAGCTTCAGGACCTCGACGAGGACGCGCTCGTCCGCATCCTCACCGAGCCGCAGGGGGCCATCGTCAAGCAGTACCAGGCGCTGTTCGGCTTTCAGGACGTGGACCTCACCTTCACCGACACGGCGCTGCGCGAGGTGGCGCACCGGGCCAAGGAGCGCAAGACCGGGGCGCGCGGGCTGCGGGCCGTGCTGGAAAAGGCGATGACTGACCTGCTGTTCGAGCTGCCCGTTGAGGGCCTGCGGGAACTGCGCTTCGACGCCGGGAACATTGACCACCCGCTGGAGTTGCTTGAGTCAAAGGGACTCAAGAAGTCTGCGTAAAAGCGATATAGATTACAGCCCTTCCCCGCCCACGTCCTTAGAATCTGGGGACATCGTGGGCGGGGTGTTTATTCTCCGGGAGGGTGCTCCAGGGAGTACGCTCAGGGGAAGGCTCCCCGCATAGGACTCATCTCTTCCCGGGCCAGGTGCCCGGTGCCAAGGAGCAAGCATGATCTGGGAACTTCCCGTCGTCGCCCTCAGAAATATCGTGATCCTGCCCGGCATCACCATGAACGTCGATGTCGGTCGTCCCAAGAGCAAGCGTGCCGTGGACGAGGCGCAGGCCTCTGACCGCCGCGTGCTGCTGCTGACCCAGCGTGACCCCCGCACCGACGACCCCACCCGCGCCGAGCTGTACGACATGGGCGTGCTGGCCGTCGTCAAGCAGGTCGTGCGGATGCCCGACAACACCTATCAGGTCCTGGTGGAGGCGCAGGAGCGCGCCCAGGTGCTGGACGAGGTGCCCTCGGCCTACCTGCGAGTGCGAGCCGAAACGCAGGCTGCCCCGGCGGACGACAGCCGCGAGGTGCAGGTCATGGCCGGGGAGGTCAAGACCGCCTTCGAGGAGTACCAGCGCCAGAACAAGAACCTGCGGCTGGATAACTACCAGCTTGAGGGCCTCAAGAACCTGACCGACCCCGGCGCCCTGGCCGACCAGGTCGCGCACCACGCCACCTGGACGCCCGAGGAGAAGCAGGAGGTCCTGAGCGCCGTCTCGCCCCGTGCTCGCCTGGAGGCCGTGCTGAAGTTCCTGATGCGCGACACCGAGCGCTTCAACATGGACAAGAAGATCGCGGGCCGCGTCAAGGAGCAGATGGACGCGAACCAACGCGAGTACTACCTGCGCGAGCAGATGAAGGCCATCTCCAAGGAGCTGGGCGGCGGCGAGGACGGCCCCGCCGAGGTCGAGGCCCTGCGCGAGAAGATCGAGGCCGCCGGGATGCCCGAGTCGGTCAAGGACAAGGCCCTCAAGGAGTTGCAGCGCCTGGAGCGCACCCCTGGCGGCAGCCCCGAGAGCACCGTCGTCCGCAACTACATCGACTGGCTCACCGACGTGCCGTGGAGCAAGCGGGACGAGGAAATCCTCGACATCACCCGCACCCGCGACATCCTGGACGCCGACCACTACGCGCTGGGCGACGTGAAGGACCGCATCCTGGAATTCCTGGCCGTGCGCCAGCTCACCCACAAGCCTGAGGAGGGCGAGGCCCGCGAGCGCACCGCCGAGGAGCGCATCGAGGACGGCGAGTTGCGCGCCCCGATCCTCTGCCTGGTCGGCCCTCCCGGCGTCGGCAAGACCTCGCTGGGCAAGAGTATCGCCCGCAGCCTCAACCGCAAGTTCGTCCGCATGGCGCTGGGCGGCGTGCGTGACGAGGCCGAGATTCGCGGCCACCGCCGCACCTACATCGGCTCCATGCCCGGCCGCATCATCCAGGCGATGAAGAGCGCGGGCGTGACCAACCCCATCATCCTGCTCGACGAGATCGACAAGATGAGCAGCGACTGGCGCGGCGACCCCTCCAGCGCAATGCTGGAAGTCCTCGACCCCGAGCAGAACCACACCTTCCAGGACCACTACCTGGAGGTACCCTACGACCTCTCGCAGGTCATGTTCATCACGACGGCGAACACCCTGCAGACCATCCCCCGGCCGCTGCTCGACCGCATGGAAGTCATTCAGATTCCCGGCTACACCCAGCCCGAGAAGGTGGAGATCGCCAAGCGCTACCGGGTGCCGCGCCAACTCAAGGCGCACGGCCTGGTCGGTCGGCTGGAAATTACCGACGCGGCGCTCAACCGCATCGTGGAGGAGTACACCGCCGAGAGTGGCGTGCGTAACCTTGACCGCCAGATCAGCAAGCTGGCCCGCAAGGCGGCCCGCGAGCTGCTGGAGCAGCCCTGGGAGGGTGTGCGGGTGATCGACGCCGCCGACATCCCCGCGTACCTGGGCGTGCCGCTGCACCGCCCGGACAAGATGGAGAAGGAACCGCAGGTCGGCGTCGCGCAGGGCCTCGCCTGGACGAGCGTGGGCGGCACGATGCTGGTCGTGGAAGCCCTCGCCACCCCCGGCAGCGGCAAGATCAGCATGACCGGCTCTCTCGGTGACGTGATGAAGGAGAGTGTGGGGGCGGCTGTCGCCTACCTGCGCGCCCACGCGCACAAGTACGGTGCGGACCCCGAGTTCCACAAGAAGCTCGACCTGCACGTGCACTTCCCCGACGGCGCCACGCCGAAGGACGGCCCCAGCGCGGGCATCACGATTGCCACCGCGGTCATCAGCGCTGTGACGGGCCGCCCGGTCCGCATGGACGTGGCGATGACGGGCGAGATCAGCCTGCGCGGCCGGGTCCTGCCCATCGGCGGCGTCAAGGAGAAGCTGCTCGCGGCGCACCAGGGCGGCATCCGCGAGATCATCATCCCGAAGGACAACGAGCCCAACCTCCAGGAAGTGCCCGACTCGATCCGCGGTGACCTGCGTGTCCATGCCGTCGAGCGGGTGGGCGAGGTGCTCGACCTGGTCCTCCTGCCCGCGCCCGAGGAGCAGCCCGCCACGATTCCGCCCGCTCAGGGCCGGGACGTGACGCAGCCCGGGGCGTAAGCCGCCCTCAGCCATCAGGAACGCCTCCGAGAGATCGGAGGCGTTTCTCTTTGCCGGGCTCAGGTCAGGTCGGGGCTGGCGCCTTCTGCCGTCCGGTAGGGGAGGTACTTCGGGAGCCAGAAGCGGCGCTCGATAAAGGCGTCGAGTTCAGCGTCATCGAGACTCTGCACCCGCTCCTCTCGCGCCACCCTTTCCGTGATCGCCTGTCGGGCAACGCGGAGGGCGACGGCGCGGCTGGCGTCGCGCAGCGCGCGGGTGGGCGGGTAGGTGCGCTCCGGGTACTCGCGGGCGGTGAAGTCGGCAAGGGCGTAGGCGGCCTCCGCGACCATCCCGTCCGTGATCTCCCGCGCCCGGGTCAGCACGGCGGCGAAGCCCAGCCCCGGGAAGATGAAGGCGTTGTTCCCCTGCCCGATCTGGTATGTCTGCCCCTCCAGGGTCACGTCGGGGAAGGGACTGCCGGTGGCGACGATGGCCTGCCCGTCCGCCCAGCGCAGGATGTCCTCGGGCAGGGCCTCGGTGTTCGCCGTGGGATTCGACAGCGGGAAGATGATGGGCCGCGACGTATTGCCACGAACCGCCCGCACGATGGGCTCGTTGAAGATGCCTCCCTGCCCGCTGAGACCGAGCAGCACCGTCGCGCCTACTTCACGGACCACGCTCAGGAGGTCGGTGCCCGCCCACCCCTGGGTGACGTCCTTCGGTGTGGCGAGGGGCCGCTTGTAATCCTCCATGTGGCGGTCGTCAGTGAGCAGGCCGCGCGAGTCGAGGACGAAGACCCGGCGGCCAATATCGCCTTCGGACAGCCCCTCGTATCCCATCCCCTCTCGAATGGCGGCGGCGACCCCTGCTCCTCCTGCCCCAGCGCCGTGAATCACAACCACTTGATCCCTCAGCCGCTCGCCCTTCAATGCACAGGCCCGCAGCACGCCCGCCAGCGTCACTGCCCCCGTCCCCTGAATATCGTCGTTGAAACTGGGCACGACCTTCCTGTACCGCTCCAGCACCCGGAAGGCCGTGTCCTTGGAGAAGTCCTCCCACTGGATGATCGCCTTGGGATAGCGGTCCTGCACCGCCCGCACGAAGGCGTCGATAAAGGCGTTGTATGTCTCCCCCGTCAAGCGGGGATGACGGGCCCCCAGGTAAAGGGGGTCCTCGATCAAATCCTGCCGCCCTGTTCCCACGTCCAGCTCGACGGGGAGCGTCTTGTCGGGGCCGACGCCGCCCGCCACCGTGTACAGGCTCAGCTTGCCGATGGAGATCGCCATCCCACCGAAGCCCTGATCCCCGATGCCCAGAATCGCGCTGGAATCGGTCGCCACGACCATCCGCACGTCTTGCAGGTGGACGTTATCGAGCAGTTCGCGGGCCCGCTCCACGTGCGCTGTACTCATCGCAAAACCGCGCGGGTAGCGGTACAGGCGGGAGAACTGCTGCACGGCCTCCCCCACGGTGGGCGTGTAGATGATGGGCAGCATCTCCTCGACGTGGTCTTCGAGCAGGGCGAAGAACAGCACCTCGTTGTGATCCTGAAGGTTTCGGAGGTAGGCGTGCTTCTCCAGAGGTGTTCCCTGCTGGCGAAAGCGCAGGTACGCCCGCTCCTTCTGCTCCTCCAGCGAGGAGACGCCCGGGGGAAGCAGCCCGTCCAGGCCGAGCAGACGGCGCTCCTCCTCGGTGAAGGCCGTGCTCTTGTTCAGCAGCGGGAGGTGCAGGAGGGGAAAGCCCGTCACCCGCACCTCCAGAAAGCGGTGCCCCTGCTCGTCACGCTTCACGTCGTAGTAGCGGGAGATGTGGGCCATGTCCCAGGGTAATCGGTGAACAGGCTGGAGTGGCGGGAAAAGCCTCGCCAGAAAGACCCGCGTACCTCAGCGGGGGTGAGCAGGGATGGAGGGAACCGCCCTGGGGCGCAGGGTCCAGAGCCAGGCCGCCAGCGCCGTGTTGATCACGATGTTGAAGATCGCCGTTTGCAGGGCGTAGTGCCCGACGGCCCACCAGTAGGCGTTGACTGCGGCGTTGAGCAACATGCCCAGGACGACCAGGCCCGTCAGGGGAGCATACCGCTCGTCATCCCGGGCGAAGACCCAGTACATCACCCCCGTAATCAGCAGCACCCCGCCATACTCGGACGCCAGGCCCCAGTTCGTGAGATTGAGCGCGAACACGCGGTCGGCGAGGACGGGAAACAACAGGGTGATGCCCGCGAGGATGAGCCAGACAGACGCGACGCGGAATGCCAACGGCCGGGAGTGCATGGTTGGACCTGCCTTTCCTGGGGGGACGAACGGCCAGACCAACGGCAAGAAGACGCAGAGTTGTTGAATGCCGTCCCCATCGTAACCCGCCGTGGCTGGCCGGGGGCAACCCGTCACACAGGGGCGCCACCTCAGTCCCGCGCGTCCGCCGCCTTTCTCAGCGGCAGGTACTTCGGCACCCACTGGCGGCGGCGCACGAAAGCTTCCAGCTCCTCGTCGGTGAGGTTGCGGATGCGGCGCTCGGCACAGACACCCTCGCTGATCGCGCGGCGGGCGACCCGCACGGCCACCTTCAGGCTGAGTTCGCGCAGGGCACTCACGGGCGGGTAGACGCGCTCACCACACTGGGCCGTCTCGTCCGCCAGGGTCTGCGCGGCCTCCATCACCATGCCGTCGGTGATCTCGCGGGCACGGCTGATGACGGCGCCGAAGCCCAGACCGGGAAAGATAAAGGCGTTGTTGCCCTGCCCCACCAGGTAGGTTTGCCCGCCGTACTCGACATCGGGGAAGGGACTGCCCGAGGCGATGATCGCCGCGCCCTGCGTCCAGCGGATGAGGTCCGCGGGCTGGGCCTCCACATTGCTGGTGGGATTGGAAAGCGGGAAGACGATGGGGCGGGCGGTGTGGGCGAGCATCGCCTCGACCGTCGGCTGCCGGAAGAGACCCGGGACGCCGGTCAGGCCGAGCAGCGCCGTCGCCCGCGTGTTCACCACCGTCTCGTGCAGGGTGGGCCACTCGCCCTCGTACGTCCAGCCGGTCAGGTCGGCGGCGTGGCGGGCGAAGGAGAGCTGGTAGGACTCCAGGCCGGGCTGGTCGTGCATCAGCAGGCCGTGACGGTCCACCACGTACACGCGGGCGTTCGCCTCGGCGTAGCTCAGGCCCGCGTGCATCAGGCCCTGGCGGATGCTCATCGCCACGCCGATCCCGCCCGCCCCAGCGCCGACGACCACGAAGGTCTGGTCCTGAAGACGCTCGCCCTTCAGCCGACTCGCGCTGATCAGCCCGGCGAGGGCCATCGCCCCAGTGCCCTGGATGTCGTCGTTGAAGCTCGGCACGACCTTGCGGTAGCGCTCCAGCACCCGGAAGGCCGTGCCCCGCGCGAAGTCCTCCCACTGGATGATCGCCTTGGGGTACCGCGCGGCGGTCGCCTCCACGAAGCGGTCGAGGAACTCGTCGTACTCGGGACCCGTCAGGCGGCGGTGGTGGACCCCCAGATACAGGGGGTCGTCGATCAGGTCCTGACGGTCGGTGCCCACGTCCAGCTCGACCGGGAGTGTCTTGTCCGGCCCCACGCCGCCCCCCGCCGTGTAGAGGCTCAGCTTGCCGATAGAGATCGCCATGCCGCCAAAGCCCTGGTCGCCGATCCCCAGGATCGCGCTGGAGTCGGTCGCCACAATCATCCGCACGTCATTGAGAGGCACGTTTTCCAGCAGTTCCTCCACCCGGTCGATGTCCTCGGTGCTCACCGACAGGCCCCGCGGGTAGCGGTAGATGTGGGAGAAGACCCGCACCGCCTCGCCCACGGTCGGCGTGTAGAGGATGGGGAGCATCTCCTCCAGATGATCTGCGAAGATCGCGTAGAACAGCACCTCGTTGCGGTCTTGCAGGGCGCGCAGGAACTCGTGCTTCTCCAGGTCGGTCGTCTGCTGGAGGTAGCGCAGGTAGGTGCGCTCCTTTTGCTCCTCCAGGGTGCTCGTGTGGGGCGGGACCAGGCCCTCGATCCCCAGCACGCGGCGTTCCTCGCGGGTGAAGCCGGTCGACTTGTTCAGCAGGGGGATATGCAGCAGCGAGAAGCCGGTCACGTTCACGTCGAGGTAACGGTGGCCGTCCTCGTCGCGCTTCACGTCGTAGTAGCGGGAGACGCGCGGAGCTTCGGGCATAACCGGAGAAGTCTAGCTCGGCCGCGCTGAACGCGGTTCAGGCACACAACGCACGAAAGGCCGGGCGTGAACAGGTGGCTAGGAAGTGAACGCGCCTCCCCGAGTGCGCCGCCGTGCCCACCATGTTGTTCCGGCCACAGCGAGGGCGGCCAGGCCCGCCGCGACCCCTACCGGCGGATTCGGTTCGACCACTGCGTTCTGCACCGCTACCCCGATCAATCCCCAGATCGCCGCCGCACCGTAGGCAAGGGGTCCACCCGTGCGCCGGGCAACGAAGGAGGCGAGGCCCCCGGCTGCCGCCAGCATGAGCACGGCCCAGGGCGTCACACCCAGTCCCAGTGGCGTGTTGACCCCCGACGCTTTCAGGCTGGCGGCCGTGTTGGCGACTGTCGCCAGCGTCACGTACCCCGCGTAGAGGGCCAGCGGGCTGACGGTGAGCAGGTGGTCCGCCCGCGTCCGGGCCAGGCGGCTCGCCCTCAGGAGGGCCACGAGCAGGCTGCCGAACATGGCAAAGATCATGGCCACCGTTCCCCAGGTGACCCAGGGCGGGGGAAAGCCAGCGGCGAGCGCCCACAGGGTCGAGGCTCCGAAGGCAGCCGCCGCATATGGCCCGACCCGGCGGTGCAGTTCCCGCCCACGCTGCCCGGGCAGGAGCCCGTACACGGCGTAGGCCAGACTGGAGACATAGATCGGACCCCAGATCGCGAAGGTGTACAGGGCGGGCACGACGGGGGGATCATCCCCACGCTGCGAGAGGTCGGCCCCCCCGCCGCTGAAGGAAAACTGCCAGACGATGGCCCCCACCTGGGCGGCGGCCAGCCCCAGCGTCAGCCCCGGCAGGACGCGGCCGGGGGGCCGCGGGAGATCTCGGGACGGGGTGGGCAGCGCGGCCTGGGTGGACATGGGGAGTCTCCGGGGCAGGAGCAGTCCTGGCCTGCCCCCAGTGTGCGCCTTCCCCCGTGGGCCACCCGCACCCTTTCCTACAGAGTGACGTGGTCCCCGGAATTTCCACCCGTCCGCGCCGCCCACCGCTGCCGCAGCCGCTCGAAGTTCGCGTCGATCCTCGCCTGCGGCAGCGCCATCTGCCCGGTCGTGCCGTGCCCGATCTCATCGCCAAGTTCCGAAACCGCGCGCAGAGAGCAGAGAAGGCGGCGGCCCTCCATCCGCTCGAAGGTGGCGGTCACGGTGACGGTCATGCCGGGCAGCGCCGAGGCCGTATGCGTGACCTGCACCTCGGTGCCGATGCCGCCCTCGCCGTCCTCCAGGAAGGGGAGGATGATCTTGCGGCCCGCCTCCTCGAAGTGGCGGGCCATCCAGTACGTCGCGTACACGGGATGCACCGCGCCGAGTTCCCCGAAATTCACGGTCATCTCGTCGGTGACCAAGACGGTGAGGGTCTGGGTGAAGCCGGGCGGGATGGGGCGCATGGGGGCAAGGTAGCAGGCCGCCCTCTTCATCCGTGAAGGAAACACCGGGCCGGGCTGGGCCGGAGCTGTGGTCAGGCCCTCCTACACTGACCGCATGAAGTTCGCCGACCTGTTCACCCTGATCCGGGAAGCGGCGCTCGCCTTCGGGCAGGACAAGGCCCCCCGGCTGGCGGCGGCCATCGCCTACTACGCCATGTTCTCCATCGCGCCGCTGCTGCTCTTCGCGGTGGCGGTGGCGGGCTTTTTCCTCACCAATGACGCGGTGATCAACAACCTGTTCGGCGCGAACGGGCTGGTCGCCCAGAACCTGGGGGATCAGGCGGCGAACTTCCTGAGGGAGCTGGTGACCAGCCAGGAGGGCATCCAGCGCGGCTCCATTCTGGCGACGGTCATCGGCTTCGTGACCCTCTTTCTGGGGGCCACCGGCCTCTTCGTGCAGCTTCAGGACGCCCTGAGCAGCATGTGGGGGGCCGACCCGCCGCCGCCCCAGGGCCTCGTGAAGATCGTGCAGACGCGGGTGATCTCGTTCCTGCTGATCCTGGGGATCGGGCTGATCCTGCTCGCCTTCCTGGGCCTGAACACCTACCTCTCGGCCATCGCGCAGCGCCTGGGGGATCTGATCGGGGCGGGGGCCTTTTTCGTGCGGGCGGGCACCGCGCTGCTCAGCGTCGGGCTGCTGACCCCGGTGTTCGCGCTGATCTACAAGTTCCTGCCCGCCGTGAAGCTCCAGTGGCACGAGGTCTGGGTCGGCAGCGCCGTGACCGCCCTGCTGTTCACGCTGGGGCAGCTCGCTATCGGCCTGTACTTCGGGCGGGCCGCACCGGGCAGCCTGTTCGGCGCGGCCGGAACGCTCGTGGTGTTGCTGCTGTGGATCTACTACAGCGCGATGATCTTCTTTTTCGGGGCCGAGGTGACCTGGGTGTACTCGCAGAAGTACGGCACCCACGCGGGCGGCGCCGTCAACACCGGCAAGAAGCAGGCACTGGCCGCCAAGGGCGCGGGGATCGACACTGCTCCCAGCGAGCAGGAGGCCAAGGCCCAGGCGAACGCCGACCCCGGGGACGCCCGCGCCGACGCGCGTGGCCGGGTGCAGATGCCGGGAGCGCAGGGGGCTCCTGCCGGGGGCGGGGCCAGGGGGACCTTCCGGGTGCGGACCTTCACCCCCCGGGATACGGTGCCGGGGGTCGGCCGGGCCCTCTGGAACGCGGTCACGGCGGTGATGGCCGTTCCGGCGGTCCTGGTGCTTCGCCTGCTGGGCTGGAAGGGGACGCGGCAGGTGCGGCGCAAATAGGGGCAGGACGCGGGCCTCACAACCTCCCGCGCCCCGCGCGCCCTACAGCCCCGTCACCGGGTAGGGCAGCGTCCCCTCGTAGATCGCGCGGCCCACGATGGCGCCGTGAATGCCCTCCTCGGCCAGCAGGCGCACGTCATCCAGGTTCGCCACGCCGCCGCCCACGATCAGGGTGTTCGTCCAGAGCTGGCGCACCTGCCGCATCAATTCGCGGTTCAGGCCCTTCAGGGTGCCGTCGCGGGTCACGTCCGTAAAGATCAAGGTTTCCAGCCCCGCCTCGGCCAGCGTGGGGGTGAGTTCGGCCACGCTGACGCCGCTGCCCTCGGCCCAGCCGTGCGTGGCGACCTCCAGGCCGCGCGCGTCGAGGCTCACGACCACCCGCTCGGAACTGTGGGCGGCGATCAGGTCCTGCACCAGCTCCGGGCTTTTCACGGCGGCGGTGCCGATCACCACCCGCTCCACCCCCGCCTGGAGCAGTTCTTCCGCCGCGGCCCGGTCCCGGATGCCGCCTCCGACCTCGACTGGGACCTCCAGCTCGGCGGTGATCCGGCGGATGACTTCCCGGTTCTGCCCTCGCCTCGTCGCGGCGTCGAGGTCCACCAGGTGGATCAGCCCGGCGCCCAGCCGGACCCAGTGTCGGGCGGCTTCCAGCGGGGACTCGAAGTACACCGTCTCGCGGTCGGGGTCCCCCTCGTACAGCCGGACGGCGCGGCCCGACTGGATGTCCACGCAGGGGATGATCTGGGGGAGGGGGGCGGCAGTCATGCGGGCAGGATAACGGCCAGCGGGTACACTCCGGGGGTCGTGCGTATCGGGATCGTTACCGCCACCTACCTCCCGTCCCGGAACGGCGTCGCCACGAGTACCGCGCTGTACGCCCGCGGCCTGCGCGAGCGGGGCCACGAGGTCCGCATCTTCGCCCCGCGCCACCCCCTGGCCCCGGAGCAGGAGGAGGGCGTGTACCGCCTCAACTCGTCCTTCGCGGGGGCGCGGGCGCTCGGGGCTCCCGCTGACTACCCGGTGATGCTGGCCCCCGGGCCGCTCCTGACCGCGCGGCTGCCGCTGCGGGACCTCGACGTCCTGCACACCATGCACCCCTTCCTGGCAGGGAGGCTGGCGCTGACCTGGTCGCGGCTGGCGAACGCCCCGGTGGTGTTCACCGCACACACCCAGTACGACCAGTACCTGCACTACACCCCGATGCCCAGACGGGTGGGCCGCGCGATGCTGCGCCCGCACATCTCGGCCTTCGCCCGGCGGGTGGACACCGTGCTGGCCCCCGGCCACGCGATGGAGATGATGCTGCGAGAGTACGGCTTCGGCGGCGAGGTGGGGCTGTTTCCGAACCCGGTGGACCTGGCCGCGTTTCGGAACGTACGGGGGGAGGACGTCCGCGCCGAGTACGGCGTGCCGCAGGACGTGCCCCTCGTGATGTACCTGGGCCGCCTGGCGCCCGAGAAGAATCTGGACGTGCTGCTGCGCGCCTTTGCCCAGGCGCAGGCCTCGCGCCCGGAGCTGCGCCTGCTGGTGGTCGGGGACGGCCCCAGCCGGTTGGAGGCACAGGAGGGGGCGCCGCGGGGCGTCACCTTCACCGGCCCGGTCCCCTACGCCCGGGTGCCGGAAGCCCTGGCCGCCGCCGACGCCTTTCTCACCGCCAGCACCTCGGAAGTGCTTCCCATGAGCATGATCGAGGCGCTGGCCGCCGGTGCGCCCCTGGTCGCCGCCCGCAGCCCCGCCGCCCTCGATCTGGTGCAGGAGGGCGTGAACGGCACGGTAACGGACACCTCGCCGGAGGGTCTGGCCGCCGGACTGCTGGATGTGCTGGACCCCGCGCGCCTGCCCGCTTTCCAGGCCGGGGCACGGGCCAGCGCCGTGCAGTACGACCTGTCCACCCGGGCCGCCGCGCTGGAGGAGGTTTACGTGCGGACGGTGGCGCGGGGCCGGACGCGGAGTCGCTTCTGGACGGGGAGGATCCTGTGATGTCGGGGCAGGTCGCTCACCGGGCCTGAGCCGCCGCGCCGTTCCGGATGCGGGGGCAAAGAACAACCCGGGGGACCACACAAGGAAAATGTTCCAGAGAGGCACCTATGTCGGGGGATCGAAAACAGGCACTCGCCGCCCGACCGGCAAGGAGGGCTTCCCCTTGCCCAGCGCCCAGACCTCCGTCACAATGGCAGTATTTCCAGGGAGCCTCTTCGCGTGATTCGTTAACCCCTCCATCGCCGTCAACCTGGCCCTCCCCGCCTGGAGGGGCGTTTTGACCTGTGAATGGAGGGGACGTCATGTCGTCACCGGCTCTGCCCCAGCGCTATCTGGACCGTATTCAGGCCCATTTTCCCGAGCTGGCCCCGCGCCAACTGGAGTTCAACCAGGACGGGCTCGTCAACGACGTGATCATCGTCAATGGCGATCTCGTCTGCCGCTTTCCCAAACATGACTGGGCGCTCGCCCTGCTGCGCCAGGAGGCCCGGGTGCTGGACCTGGCCCGGCACCACGTGACCGTGCCGGTCCCCCGGTTCGAGGTGCTGGAGGAGGATTTCGCGGCCTACCGCTTCCTGCCCGGCGAGCCGCTGACCCGAACACGGCTGTTCCGTCTCCCCGGGCCAGTGCGGCGAGCCGTCCTGTCCGAACTGCTGACCTTTCTGCGGCAGCTTCACGGTCTTCCCCGGCACGAGGTGGAGGCGGCGGGGATCGGCCCCTCGGACGCCGAGCGCACCCGGGAGGACTGGCTGGCCTTTGCCGAGCAGGTGGAAGACTGCCTCTTTCCCCTGCTGATGCGTCACCAGCGCGGGGCATTCCTTGACCTCTTCGAGCCGGTGCGGGAGGGCAGTCTCGACCTGGAGTACACGCCCCGGCTGATTCACGGGGACCTGGGGGTGTATCACGCGCTGCTCGACCCCCATGCGGGGCGGCTTTCCGGCATCATCGACTTCGGCACGGCCGGGCTGGGCGATCCCGCCACCGACCTGGCCGTGCTTCTCGGCAACTACGGCGAGACCCCGGTGACCGAAGGGCTGGTCACCTATCCCGAACTGGGGGAACACCTCGACCGCGCCCGCTTCTGGCTGGGCACCCTGGAGTGGCAGTGGGCGCTAACGGGCGTGGCGGGTGGCCGCGCCGAGTTCGCCCTGGCCCACCTCGGTGGTGCGCGCGACGTCCTTCCCATCGGCTTCCCCCGGAGCTGACCCCAGGCCATGAGAAAACCCCCGCTGACTTGCGGGGGCCTTTTCCTGTGGTGCCGAGGATGGGATTTGAACCCACACGCCTCGCGGCGCTAGTCCCTGAAACTAGTGCGTCTACCAATTCCGCCACCTCGGCATTCCTTGGTCCGCCCGGGCATGGGCGCGTTTCAGGCTCGCTTACTTTAGCGGCGAGTCGGGGGGCTGTCAACAGGCGGGCTCAGGCGGGGCGCGGACCTCCCAGCACCTGCTCCAGAAAGGCCCACACGTCGGCGGCCTCCTCGATCACCAGGGCGGTCGGCTTGCCCGCCCCGTGCCCGGCCCGCGTCTGGATTCGCAGCAGGGTGGGAGCGTCGCCCGACTGGCAGCGTTGCAGCTCGGCCCCGAACTTGAAGGAGTGGGCGGGCACCACCCGGTCGTCGTGGTCACCCGTGGTGATGAGGGTCGCCGGGTAAGCGGTGCCTTCCCTGAGGTTGTGCAGCGGCGAGTAGGCGTGGAGCGTGGAGAACATCTCCGGGTCGTCGGCGCGGCCGTAGTCGGAGGCCCACGCCCAGCCGATGGTGAAGTGCTGGTAGCGCAGCATGTCCAGCACGCCGACCTGGGGAATGGCCGCCGCGAAGAGGTCGGGCCGCTGGGTCATACAGGCGCCCACGAGCAGCCCGCCGTTGCTGCCCCCCTGGATGCCCAGGTGCGCCGGGGAGGCCACACCCGTGGCGATCAGATGCTCCGCGCAGGCGATAAAATCATCGAACACGTTCTGCTTGCGCTCCAGAGTGCCCGCCTGGTGCCACTCCTCGCCGTACTCGCCGCCGCCGCGCAGGTTGGCCTGCACGTACACGCCGCCGCGCTCCAGCCAGCTCAAACGCGAGGGGCTGAAGGCGGGTGTCAGGCTGATGTTGAAACCGCCGTAGCCGTAGAGCAGGGTGGGATTTTGGCCGCCCCGCACGAGCCCCTTGCGCGCCACGATAAACATCGGCACCCGCGTCCCGTCGCGGCTGGTGGCGAACTCCTGGGTGACCTCGTAAGCAGAGGCGTCGAAGGTGAGGGGCGGGTCGGCGAGCGGTTCGAGGTCCCCGTCCGGCAGCAGCAGGCGGTAGGGCGTGGCAGGGGTCAGGAAGGAAGTGAAGCCCAGGAACACCTCGGGATCGTCCTCACGGGTTTCCAGGCCGCTGAGCGACCCCAGGCCGGGCAGCGTCACCTCGCGCTGGAGGGTGCCGTCCCGCCCGTGCAGCCGGACGCGGTGGGTGGCGTCCTCCAGCGTGACGACGAGCAGGCCGTCCGGGACTGCGGCCACGTAATCCAGCTTGTGCGCCCCCTCGGGAATCAGGTCGCGGCGCTCACCGGTGCCCAGGTTCCAGGCGATCACCTTGCCGCGCGGGGCGTCCTCATCGGTCCTGACGAGCAGCGCGTCCCCCTCGCTCCCGATCAGGTCGAAGCTCCCCCGGAAGTCGGGGACGAGTTCGGTCCAGGGGCCGTCCGAGCTGAGGGGGCGGACCCACAGCAGATTTTTCGGGCTGGTGCCCTTCCAGACGTGCAACACCAGGTAGCGCCCATCGTGGGTGACCCGGGGGGAGAAGCCCCAGTCGGGTTCGTCGGGCCGGGCGACGATCAGCGTGTCCTCGGGCTGGGGCGTACCGACCCGGTGGAACATCAGGCGCTGGTTCCGGTTGGCACCGGTCAGCGCCTCGCCCTCGACGGGGGCGTCGTAGGCGCTGTAATAGAAGCCGCTGCCATCGGGAAGCCACTCGGCGCCGCCGAACTTGCTCCACTCCAGCCGCTCGGGGTGGTCCTCGCCGCCCTCCACCTCGCGCACCTGCCAGGTCACCCAGTCGCTGCCGCCCGCCTGGGTGCCGTAGGCGAGCCGGGTGCCATCCTCGCTCAGCGAAGCGCCCGCCAGCGCCACGGTGCCGTCCGTGCTGAGCGCGTTGGGGTCGAGCAGGGTGCGCCACGGTCCGCGCGGGCTCTCCGCCACCTGCAACACGGGCTGGTTGAGGAGCCCCGGGTTGTGCTGGCGGAAGTACCGCGCCCCACGTTTCCAGGGGGTACCCTCACGCGGGAAGTCCCACAGGGCGGTCAGGCGCTCAAGGTAGGCGGCGCGGGCGGGCAGGGTGTCCAGGTGGGCCTGCGTCACCCGGTTCTGCGCCTCCACCCAGGCGCGCGTCTGGGGCGAGTCGGGGTCCTCCAGCCAGCGGTAGGGGTCGGGCACCCGCACCTCGGCGCCCTGGGCATCGGTGTAGACGTCCGCGTGGTCGCCACGCGGGGACTCGGGGTAGGGGGAGGTCACGGGGCGCATTCTGTCACGCGGGGAAACGTCGGGACGCCGACCCCCAGGGCCGCGTTCCGCCCGGTGGGTCAGGTGTCCAGGGCCACGAGCAGGTCTTCGCGGGAAGTGACCTGATACCCCACCCGTGCCCGCCAGAACTGCCCGAGAGCATGGAGACAGGCGTCCTCGCGTGCGGGCAGGTCGGGGGCCTCCTGGGCCAGCGCAAGGGCGAAGGCCAGCTTGGCCGCAAGTGACCGGCGGTGCCGCCTGGATTCGGAAACACGTCTGCCCAATCAGCGGAAAGGTGCGCCCGGAGTCGCCGATCGACCCTCGCCCCATGTCGGGCGAGGAGGCAGGGTCAAGCTCCAACGCCCAGGGACGGACATCCCGGCCCACCAACGACCTGAACCGGTCCTCGATCCACGAGCGCGCCTCCTGGTGGGTCAGCATATTTCCGAAACCTACCATTCAGGACCATCTCGCCAGGCCACAAAAGAGGGCGAGGCCCGAAGACCCCGCCCCCTCCCCTGCTCCTGGCTTTACTTCACCAGGCCGAGCTTGCGGACCTCGTCGCGCTCCTCGGTGAGTTCCTGAGCGGTGGCGTCCATCTTGCCGCGGCTGAAGTCGCTGATCTCCAGGCCCTGCACGATCTCGTACTGGCCGTTCTGTGTACGGACGGGGAAGCCGTAGATCAGCCCCTCGGGCACGCCGTAGGAGCCGTCACTGGGGATGCCCATGCTCACCCACTCTCCCTCGGGGGTGCCCAGCGCCCAGTCGCGCATGTGGTCGATGGCCGCCGACGCCGCCGACGCCGCGCTGCTCGCCCCGCGCGCCTCGATGATCGCCGCGCCGCGCTTGGCGACGGTGGGGATGTAGGTCGTCTCGTACCACTCGCGGTCCACGAGGTCGAGGGCAGGCTGGCCGTTCACCGTCGCCTGTGACAGGTCGGGGTACTGGGTCGAGGAGTGGTTGCCCCAGATCGTGATGTTCCTGATCGCGCTGACGGGCTGGCCCGTCTTCTCGGCGAGCTGCGAGATCGCGCGGTTGTGGTCGAGGCGCACCATCGCGGTGAACTGCCTCGGGTCGAGATCGGGCGCGTTCTGCTGGGCGATCAGGGCGTTCGTGTTCGCGGGGTTGCCCACCACGAGGATCTTCACGTCGCGGCTCGCCACGGCGTTGAGCGCCTCGCCCTGCGGCTTGAAGATGCCGCCGTTGGCGCCCAGCAGGTCGCCACGCTCCATCCCGGCCTTGCGCGGCATCGCGCCCACGAGGAGGGCGTAATCGGCGTCCTTGAACGCCACCATCGGGTCATCCGTGGTCACGATGTCGGCGAGCAGCGGGAAGGCGCAGTCGCGAAGCTCCATCACGACGCCGTTGAGGGCCTTGAGCGCGGGCGTGATCTCCAGCAGTTGCAGGATCACGGGCTGGTCCTTGCCCAGCATGTCGCCCGAGGCGATGCGGAAGAGCAGGCTGTAGCCGATCTGCCCGGCGGCGCCGGTCACAGCCACGCGGACGGGTTGCTTGGTGGTGGTTGTCATGGTGGAGCCCTCCCGAAAGGTGAAGTTTTCGGCCCATCCTAACGTGAGGGCGCGGGGAGGGGTGGGGGGCGTTCCTCGGGGGGAGACAGGTCATCCCACCTGCTCCAGCCTCTCAATCACCCGTGCACACCGGGGCGGATCAATCGTCAATCCCGCCTCCTGCCCGGAGAGCCAGTAATCCACGGTGCGGACGTAGGTCCAGGCACGGGTCAGCGCCGCGTCCAGCCCCGCCGAATTCACAACCTGGTCGAGCGCCCACTCCACCCCGCCGCGCGTCTCGATCTCCTCTAGCCGCCACCACAGCAGTTGGGCCACGCCGTATTCCGGGTCCCCCGCCACGACTTGCGGGTCAATCACCAGCCACGGTTCGCGCTCGGCCCTCAGCACGTTCCCGTCATGGATGTCCCAGTTGACCGTCAGGCTTCCCACCGAGGGGGCGAGGTGGCGGGCCAGGTCGGCTGCGCGCTCAACGACCTGTGGGGGCAGCGGGCGGCCCTGCCGTTCCCAGCGCCTAGGCAAGGAGGAGGAAATCTGCCGCGCCACAGCCCCCAGCGAGGGAAACTCCGCGGGGGCCGGAACGGCGAGGCGCCTGAGCAGCGCCCCGGCGACATGCAGAGCTTCCTCCACCCCGACCCGGCTCAGGTCCGCAGCGCTGTCGAGTCGTTCGAGGAGAAGTGCCTGTCGCCCGACGTCCGCCCGCACCAGCCGAACCGCGCCCCGCCCATTCCACAAGGTCAGGGCCATCACCGCCCGCTCCAGGGTACCGTCCTCGTCCGGCCAGGTGACCTTGAGAATAGCGGGTAAGTTAGGACCGCGAACAGCGAAAACCAGGCCCCATTCCCCGTACATGGCCGGGCCCTCCACCTCCAGATCCCACGCGGTACACAGCTCAGTAACCCGCCCAGGCAACGACTCGATCCAGCGGCGTCCCGCCTCACCCGAACGGGCAATGGTCCTTGCAGCGAAAGCTTCGGGAATGGCGATCATCTCAGATCGGCGCGTCTTCCTGAAACCTCGGCTCGCGTTTCTCGCGCAGGCTGGCGAGCCCCTCGCGCACGTCGGGGCCGGCGAACCCCAGGAATTCGAGGGCGAGGCTGGTATCGAAGGTCGGCCCCACCTGCCGCAGCCAGTTGTTCAGGGCGTACTTCGTCCAGCGGACGGCGGTGGGGCTGCCGGTGGCGAGCCTGCGGGCGACGGCCCACGCCCGGTCCAGCAATTCCTCGTCGGGCACGCAGAGGCTGACCAGGCCTATGCGCTCGGCCTCCTCGCCGGAGACGGGCTCGCCGGTCAGGAGGTGGTACTTGGCCTTGTTCAGCCCGCACAGCAGGGGCCAGATGATCGCGGCGTGGTCACCCGCCGCGACGCCCAGCCGGACGTGCCCGTCGAGAAGCCGCGCCGTCTTCGCCGCCACGCTTACATCGGCGAGCAGGGCGACCGCGAGCCCCGCGCCGACGCAGGGGCCGTGGATGGCGCTCACGATGGGCTTGCCGCAGTTGATCACGTTGTATACGAGGTCGCGCGCCTCCCGCCACACCCGGGCGAGGGCGGTGAAGTCGCCCGCCATCTCCTCGATCAAGGTGAAGTCTCCGCCCGAGGAAAACCCTCGCCCCTCCCCCCGGATCAGGACGCAACGGACCCCGGAGGCAGCATCGATGTCGCGCCAGACGTAGGTCAGGGCGCGGTGGGCCTCCGCGTTCACCGAGTTCAGCGTCTTCTCGCTGCGGATGACGATTTCGAGGATGCCGGGGTCGTGCAGGGTGAGGGACAGGCCGGGATAGGCGCCCGGGACGAGAAGCTGGTCTGGGGTCATGGGCGGAGGGTAACACCCGTCAGGCCAGGGGCGGGGGCTCAGGGCAGCCCGACCAGCCCCAGCCCATTCACGAGCGCCGTCCCCACTCCGAGGTCGGCGGCGACCCGCGCGTCGGGCACCCCGGGCGGTCCGGCGAGCAGCAGCGTCGGGCGGGCCTCCAGACCGATGCGCCCGGTGTCGTCCAGCCGGGTCAGCAGCGCCCCGAAGGTCCAGTCGCGCGCCCACAGCCGTTTGACGGCGTGAAGGGCGGCGGTGCCGGGGGGCACGACACGCGCCGCCTCGACCTCCCGCTCGCCAGGGCGCCGGGCGTGGAGTTCACCCGCGTTCAGGCCCGCGTTGCCCAGCGCCCGGTAGAAGACCTGCACCGCGTCGTCGAGGAGCGAACTCGTGCGGACGAGGGCCTGGGCCTGTTCCGCCAGGGTCTCCAGCAGGTCCTCGTCCAGCCGGGCGGGGTTGACCGGCGCGAGCAGGCGGGAGAGCTGTTCGGGGAGGTTGGCCGTGCGGTAAAAGGCCTCCTCGAAGGCGGCGGGCACGAGCATGGCGGTGGGCACGCGGTCAGGGTGGGCGGCCAGCCGGTGCGTCTCCGTGTCCACCTGCGCTTCCGGGAACCGGGCCGCCTCTGCGAGCGTCAGCATGGGGCAGAGCTTAGCGCGGCGGGGAGCGGGCCATACTGCGCTCATGACGCTCGACCCCCGGCGGTACCCTCTCGGCCCGATTCAGGACCTGCTCGGCCAGGACGCGGCCACGCTTGCGGAGGTCGCCACGCGGATGGAGGGCGCGGCCCGCGAGTGGCGGGAAGTGCTGGCGGACCTGGACCCAGAGGCGCTGGCCCGTACCTTCCGTCCCGGCAGTTGGACAGTCGGGCAACTCGCCCACCATACCGCGGACGCTCATCTGCATGGCCTGAACCGCCTGCGCTACGCCCTGACGACCGAGGAGTACGTGATCCAGCCCTTCGACCAGGAGGCGTGGCTGACGCTGCCCGATGCGGCCCTGCCCGTCGCGGTGGCGCTCGACCTGCTGGACGCTGTGAACGCACACTGGATAGCTTTGCTGCGCGGCCTCCGACCCGAGCAGCTCGCGCGCCGCGTCACCCATCCGCAGGAGGGCGAGCAGGACCTGTGGCGCCTCGTCGCCAAGCACGACTGGCACCTGCGCCATCACCTCGCCCAGGTGCGGCTGGCGCTCGGGAGGTAGCCTCCCTCAGACTTCCAGATGGGCGTGGTCGTTGTAGGTCAGCAGGAGCCACTGGCCGTCCTCCCGCAGCAGGCGGGTCAGGCCGGTGTGGGCCAGGCGGTAGGGAAAGGGCAGGACGTAGCCGGGCTGCGGCGGGGCGGGCCAGCCGAAGAGGTCGCACAGCAGGGCGCGGATGGCGGCCCCGTGGGTGACGGCGGTGACCGTTCCGGCGGGCAGTTCCTCGGCCCAGCCCCGCAGCCGGGCGGCCACCTCCCGCAGGCTCTCGCCGCCCCCGGGAGCGGGAAGGGTCCAGGGGTCACGCTGCCAGGCGGCGTACTCGGGGTCGTGCCGCACCTCATCGGTCGTGGCGCCCTCGTAGCGGCCGAAGTGCAGCTCGCGCAGCCGCCCGTCGAGGATCAGGGGCTGACCGGGCAGGGCGAGGCGAGCGGTGTCCACGGCCCGCTGAAGGTCGCTCGCGTACACCGTTCCGGGATCGGTTTCGGAGAGCCGCCGCGCAAGCCGTTCGGCCTGCCTCTCCCCCACCTCGCCCAGCGGCGTGTCGGTCCAGCCCTGCCAGCGGCCCTCGCCGTTCCAGACCGTCGCGCCGTGGCGGATCAGGGTGAGGTGCAGGGCGCTCAGGGCCGGGCCTCCGGGTCGAAGCCCTCAGCCTCCGGCCCGGGCTCTACAGCCAGGGGGGGCACCTGCCGGGGCCGTCCCTCCTCGTCCACGGCCACGAACACGAAGAAGCCGGTGGTGGCGAGTTGCTGCTCGCCCGAGGCCATATTCTCGCGGTACACGTCCACCCGCACCCGCATCGACGTGCGGCCCACCCGCACCACTCGGGCGTCGAGGGCCACCGCGTCCCCCACCCGGATGGGCACGTGGAAGTCCACCCCGTCCATGCGCGCCGTCACGACTGCGCCGCCCGCGTGCCGCACCGCCGCGACCGAGGCCGCCTTGTCCATCAGCGACAGCACGAAGCCGCCGAAGGCCGTGCCCAGATAATTCGTGTCTTTGGGAAACACCAGTTCCAGCATCCGCGCCCGGCTGCGGGGCGCCTTATTCACGACTTCCGCCATCCTCTGACCTCTCTCCCACCGCTCCAGACCGACCTGCGGACCGTGCGCGTCCGTGAGTGTACAGGGACGGAGGGGAGAGAGGCCCCGCCCCGCTAGCCCACCTCGGGCAGCCTGTTCTGTAGGCAGGACGCGAGCCCCGCCAGCATTCCGCGCAGCACCTCGGCGTGTCTGCGGAGGGTCCGAACGTCCTGCCGCAGATGGGGCAGGAGGCCAGGGTTGAGCTCGAAGACCCGGTCCCCGGTGTGCCAGGCCTTTTGCAGCGTGGTCAGCACCTGCTCGTACTCCGGGGACGCGAGGCGGCAGTAGGGATAGCGGCTTAACTGCTCGACCAGGTCCGTGAGTTCGAGCAGCAGGCGCCGCCGCAGCGCCAGCAGCGCGGTGAGTTCCTCCGGGGTGGCCATGAGGCACCCTACCGCCCGGCCCTCAAAAGATTCACAAACGGCCCCCGCCGCCCCTGGCCGTTTCTGCACAACTCCTTGACACGGGGCCGCTACGCTCAGCCCACTGCCCAGCACAAGGCCGACCGGGTGAAGTCGGCGGGCCGCCCCGTCCCCGCGCGGGGCTTTTTGCCGCGGGTACCCCCGGCGAATGCAAGGGAAACAATTGACACCTCCTCGCCCCCATGCCAGCATGTCGGGCACACCCAACTTGGACCGCGTTCAGGGCTTCACGGCCCCGTGCTTCTCCCCCGGCCGTGCCTGGCCCTGCCCGCCGGAGGTTTCCTATGACTAGGCGCACGCTGGTTTCCCTCGCCCTTACCCTGGCCTTTGGCACGGCCCTGGCGGACAAAGTCGTGAACATCGGGTACAGCGGCCCCCTCTCGGGCGGCGCGGCCTTTTACGGCAAGGACGTGCAGAGCGGGATCGAGATGGCAATTAACGAACTGAACAAGGCGGGCGGCGTCACGGTCGGGGGCGAGAAGGTGACCTTCAAGCTCGTCTCGCTGGACGACCGCTACCTGCCCAACGAGACGGCCACGAACGTGCGCCGCTTGACCTCGCAGGGCATCGACGTGATCTTCGTGCCGCACGCGGGCGGCATCCTGACCGTGCAGCCGCTGGCAACGCGCGACCCCAACTTCCTGCTCGTGGCGTACTCCAGCGAGCCGAAGATTCTGGAGGCGAACAACCCGCTGACCTTCATGCTGCCGCCGCGCTACGACAACTATCTGCAACCCTTCGTCGCCACGCAGATGAAGGCGTTCGGGAAGAAACTCGGCATGGTGGGCACCACGAGCGCGTACGGCAAGCAGTGGGCCGAGGCGGTCACCGGTGAGTGGAAGAAGCAGGGCGGCACCGTCGGCACGAACAACGGGGTGGACTACGCCACGACGGTGGACTACTCCAGCGCGGTCACCAAGGCGCTCGCCGAAAAACCCGACGTGCTGTTCGTGGGCGGGCCGTCGCAGCCCACCGCGCTCGTGATCAAGGCGGCGCGCGAGCAGGGCTTCAAGGGCGGCTTCATCGTGATGGACCAGGCGAAGTTCGAGCAGATGGACACCGTCGTGCCCCGCGCCTACCTCAACGGCTCGGTGGGCGTGCTCCCCACCCGCGAGTTTCCCGGCACGCAGGTCTTCGTGGCGCAGTATCAGCGCGCCTACCGCAAGATTCCCACCAGCGAGGCGGCCCTGAACTACATGGGCATGAACGTGCTCGCCAAGGCGATGGAACTCGCCGGGAAGACCGACGACCCGCAGGCCATCCGCGCGCAGCTCAATGCCGCCGCCAAGGCCCTGCCGCAGAGCAAGACGGTCTACAAGCTCGCGGGCGTGACGGCCAACGGGCATGTGGACGCCGAATTCGTGATCGCCAGCGTGAGGGACGGCAAGTACACCCGGCTGCGCGTCGCCAAGGTCTACAAGTAAGCCGGGGCCGCGCCGTGGCGGACTGAGCCCCAACGCCCGCCGTTGCGGCTGATCGGCACCCTCCCCGCCCGCACCGCACCCCGTCTCCACGAGGGGCGCGGTCTTTTTCTCCCCGGAGACCCTGCCTTGACCCTACTGCTGCAACAACTCTTCAACGCGCTCGCCCTGGGCGGCGTGTACGCGCTCGTGGCGCTGGGGCTGACCCTGGTGTACGGCGTGATGCGGGTGCCCAACTTCGCTCACGGCGGCCTGTACATGCTGGGGGCGTATTTCACCTACGCGGTGCTGAACGGCCTGGGTGTGGGATACGTCCCCGCGCTGCTGCTCGCGGCGGTGGGAGTCGCCCTGCTCGCCGCGCTGCTCGAACGGGTCGTGTTCTACCCCCTGCGAAACGCCCCGCACGTCCACTCCATGATCGCCGCCATCGGGGTGCTGTTCTTTCTGGAGGCCGCCGTGCAACTGATCTGGGGGCCGGACTTCAAGCAGATCACCGAGCCGGTGCCGGGCATCCTGAACGTGGGCGGCGTGGTCATCACCTGGCAGCGCCTGATCGTGATCCTCGCCTCGCTGCTGGTGATGCTGGGGCTGAATTACTTCCTGAAACGCACGCTGACGGGTGCCACTATCGAGGCGATGTCCCAGAACCGCGAGGGCGCGCGGCTGGTCGGCATCAACGTGAACAGGGTCGGGATGCTCACCTTCGCCATCTCGGGGGCGCTCGCCGCGGCCGCCGCCGCCCTTATCGCGCCCATCATCTCAGTCGCGCCGGGCATGGGCGAGGTGATGAACCTCAAGGTCTTCGCCATCATCATCCTGGGCGGGATGGGGAGCGTGCCGGGGGCCATCGTGGGCGCCTTTCTGCTGGCGTTTGCCGAGGTCTTCGGGGGCTTTTACATCAACCTCGACTTCGCGGACGTGATCGGCTTCGCGGCGCTCGTGATCGTGCTGGCGATCCGGCCCGAGGGCCTGTTCAGGAGGGGGACGTGAACCGCTTCAAACCGGCCTTTCTGGGCTGGCTCGCCGTCTTCGCGCTGGCGGCACTGCTGCCGCTGCTACGCCCCGGTGGCTACGTCCTCGACGTGGCGATCAACACCATGATCTGGGCGATGCTCGCCTACGGGCTGAACGTGATGCTGGGGTACACCGGGCAACTGCCGCTCGCCCACGCCGGATTCTTCGGCATCGGCGCCTACGCGGTCGGCATCCTGACCCTCAAGGCGGGCTGGAACTTCTGGCTCGCCTGGCCCGCCGCGGTCGTGATCTGCGCGCTGGGTGGGCTGCTGCTGGGGTTGGTCGCCTTCCGCACGAAGGGGGACGCCTTCGCCATCTTCACGCTGGGCGTGGGTGTCATCATCTCGCTGATCATCAACAAGTGGGACAAACTCACGGGTGGGAACGACGGCCTGAACGGGGTGCCATCCGCCTCCTCCTTCCTGGGCATCGACTTCTCGAGGGCGGCGAACTTCTACTACGTGGCGCTGGCGGCGCTGGCCCTCACCGTGCTGATCGTGGCGCGCACGAGGAGTAGCGTCTTCGGGCGCTCACTCGTCGCCATCCGGGGCGGGGAGGACCTGGCCCGCAGCGCAGGAATCGACGTGTTCTCCCACAAGCTGCGCGCGCTGATGCTCTCGACGGCGCTGGCGGGACTGGCGGGCGGCGTGTATGCGGCGTACGTGGGCTTTCTGGGCTCGGGCGTAACGGGGCCGACGACGACCTTCACCGTGCTGCTGTACCTGCTCGTCGGCGGGGTGGGGACGCTGGCAGGCCCGCTTCTCGGCACGGCGCTGATCTTCGTGGCGCTGCAATTCATGAAGGGCCTCCAGGACTACCAGTACATCGTGTTCGGGCCGCTGCTCGTGCTGCTGGTGCTGTTCGCGCCGCAGGGGCTGGCGGGGCTGTGGGACCGCTGGAGTATTCGCCGGGCGGGTACGAGGACCGAGAGGGCGGTGGACCATGCTTGAGGTCGAGGGGCTGGGCATCCACTTCGGCGGGTTGCACGCCGTCCGGGACGTGACGGCCACCATTTCGGCAGGGCAGATCACCGCGATCATCGGGCCGAACGGGGCGGGCAAGAGCACCTTTTTCAACCTGATCTCGGGCTTCTACCAGCCGACCTCGGGGCGCATCCGTTTTCTGGGCGAGGACATCACCCGGCTGAGGACCCATCAGGTCGTCTCGCGCGGCATCGCCCGCACCTTCCAGACGACGACGATCTACCGGGAACTCAGCGTGCTGGACAACGCGATGATCGGGCACCGGGTCCGCACGCACGCCGGGCTGTTCGACGCCCTGCTGCGGACGGGGCGCGAGCGGCGGGACGAGGCGGAAAGCCGGGGCGGGGCGATGCGGGCGCTGGAACGGGTGGGCCTCGCCGCGCAGGCCGGGCGTCCCGCCGGGGCGCTGACCCAGGAGGGCCAGAAGCGCGTCGGGATAGCGATGGCCCTCGCCAGCGACCCCAAACTGCTGCTGCTGGACGAGCCCGCCGCCGGGATGAACCCCGAGGAGACGGTGAGCCTGATGGGCCTGATCCGCGAACTCGTGGCCGGTGGCCTGACGGTCGCCCTCGTCGAGCACAAGATGAACCTCGTGATGGGCCTGGCCGACGGGATCGTGGTTCTGCACCACGGCCAGAAGATCGCGCAGGGTACTCCGGCCGAGGTCAGCCGCGACCCCGCCGTGATCGAGGCGTACCTGGGCGGGCACGCGCACGGCGGGCAGATGGGGCAAACCACCAGTCGGGAGGCTCCCCATGCTTGAGGTCCGCAACCTCAGCGTGAGCTACGGCTCCTTCCGGGCATTGCACGACGTGAACCTGACCGTGAACCCCGGCGAGATCGTGGTGCTGCTCGGCGCGAACGGGGCGGGCAAGAGTACCCTTTTCCGCACGCTGAGCGGGCTCGGGCGGCCCTCGGGGGGCACGGCGACCTGGAACGGCACGCCACTCACCGGGGGGCGCCCCGAGTACAACGTGGCGCACGGGGTCGCGCAGTGCCCGGAGGGCCGTCTCCTCTTCCCCGACCTCAGCGTGGAGAAGAACCTGCGGCTGGGGGCCTTCGTCCACCGCCGGGACGCCGCCGGGACCCCCCGGGAGTTGGAGCGGGTGTATGCCCTCTTCCCCATCCTGGTCGAGAAACGCCATGACGCCGCCGGGAGCCTCAGCGGCGGGCAGCAGCAGATGGTCGCCATCGCCCGTTCGCTGATGGCCCGTCCGCAACTCCTGCTGCTCGACGAGCCCTCGCTGGGCCTGGCCCCGCTGGTCGTCGAGCAGGTGTTCGAAGCGGTGGGGCGGGTAAACCAGGCGGGCGTGAGCGTCCTGCTGGCCGAACAGAACGCCTTCGCCGCGCTCGGGATCGCGCACCGCGGCTATGTGCTGGAGGGTGGGCGCGTCTCGCTGCAGGGCACCCAGGGCGAGTTGCTGGGCGACGACCGGGTGCGGAGCGCATATCTGGGCGTGTAGTCAGGAGCGGCAGGGGCGGAGGATCGGCGGTGACTGGTCCTCCGCCTCCCTCTTTGGGCGGACGACCACCTGAGATGAGCCTGTCACTCTCGTGAGTATGTTGAGTGATGAGGAGCGGCGGCGGATTGAGACTGAGGAGCTGGCCGCCGCCCGCGCCCGTCAGGACCGGGAGAAACGCGCCCGTCACCAACTCGCCCTGCACGCCTACCGTCAGGAAATCCGGGCTGGCCTACGCCCGCAGGCCTGGTGGTGGCCGCTGCGCTGGCTGCTGCCGCTTGTGCCCATCCTGGTGGCTGTGCTCCTGCTACGTCCCGCCTCAGCCGTGCCCGACGACACTTCGGGCGGCATCGCCAACTCGGCCCTGATGGAGCGGTGCAAAGCGGAGGTGGGGGCACGGCTGGGGCAGGCGGGGCTGCGGTTCCCCAACGCCCGCGAAGCAGCCGGGCAGTTCTCGTCCAACATGGACGGCAAACGCTGGGACAGCTGGGTCGCTTTACCAGGCGGCACCCGCACCGATTTCAGTTGCAGCTTCACCGCCGCCGACGGGTCGGTGGAGGCCGAACTCATTCAGGAGGAGACCCCATGAAGCGCATCCTGGCTCTGCTGGCGCTCGGCACGCTTGCCCTCGCGGACGCACAGGCCCCCCGCACCGTCACGGTGCCGCGCCAGCGGGTCAATCTAACCTGCGCCGACACGTACTGGGGGGCGCCGCGCAAGGACTTCCTGCTGGCCGACGAGACCTACCCGAATTGCGTCCTGCGCCTGCCGCTCGCTCTGCGCGAACGCTGGCCGGGCCCGCGCACCTTCTACTTCATTCCGCGCGTCTCGGCGACCCTGTACACCAAGGACGGCAAGGGGAACGGCCACTGGCTGCCGCTGGCACCCCTGGTGAATCCGGGGGATGACCCGCTGCACCGGGCAGTCAGTGCCCAGACCTACAAGACGGTCGAACTGGGTGGGCAATTCCGCAAACTCAGCGACGTGGCCGGTGGGGACAAGTCGGACACTGTCGGCGTCGGGGGCAAACTCACGGTGTGCGTCGCCCCGGTGTGGCCCGGTGAGGACCCCTGCGTGACCTTCGACATCACGGCCCGGTACCGCGTGTACACCCACTGATCCTGCTCAGGGAGCGGAGTGTAAGCGGGCGTTTACACTCCGCTCCCGCTTTGCTGACACAGCTTCGCTACACTGCTCCTCAGTCGCCCCAGGGGGCTGAACTCCGGACGAGAGCACCGCCGTACCCGGTCACGATAAGACGGCGCGGGAGGTCTGGTATGGCGTGGTTTCTGCTCGTGATCGCGGGGCTGCTGGAAGTCGGCTGGGCCATCGGCCTGAAGTACACGGAGGGCTTTACCCGGCCCCTCCCCACCGCCTTGACCCTGGTCAGCATGATCGGCAGCATGGGGCTGCTGGGGCTGGCGGCCAAGACGCTGCCCATCGGCACGGCGTACGGGGTGTGGGTGGGCATCGGGGCGGTCGGCGCGGCCATCCTGGGAATCGTGCTGTTCCGGGAACCCGTCACGGCCGCGCGGATCGTCTTCCTCGTCCTGATGATCGTCGCCATCGTGGGGCTGAAGGCGACGAGCGGGCACTGAACCCCTCGGCAGCTTCGGGGCACGTCTGGTCCCACCGGCAAAGGGGGCCGGGCTTGCCCCACCGGGACTGAAGATGCCTGAGCACCGGGGGCAACCCCTTTAAGAAGGCTCAAGGAAACGTCCGCTCCGGGCTCAGTTAGCCGGAGGTGGGGGGCGTACAGTGAAATCCTGTTCAGGGTCTGCACGATCCTTGCCAGGAGCGTCTGGGTCAGGTCCGACTCCACATGCTCAACACCCGTCCTGATTCTTGCAGGAGTCAGCAGCTTGAGGCTCCGGGCCACGGAGCCCGCACGGGAGGCACGAGAGGATGATCGATCTTCCGCAGGAACTCATCCGGCTGGGCGCGCGGGCGAACAGCAAGGACGACGCCATCGCCCAGGTCGCCGCGCTCCTGACAGCGGCGGGGAACGTGGAGCCGGGGTACGTGGAGGGCATGCGCGCCCGCGAGGGGCAGGCGAACACCTACCTGGGCAGCGGCATCGCCATCCCGCACGGCACGCCCGAGACCCGGCACCTGATCCGCAAGACGGGCATCGCGGTGCTGCAACTTCCCGGCGGTGTCCCCTGGGGCGCGGGCGGCGAGACGGTGCGCCTGGTCGTCGGCATCGCCGCCGCGAGTGACGAGCACCTGAACATCCTGCGCCGCCTGACCCGCGTGCTGTCGGACGACGCGCTGGTGGAAAAGCTTTCCACCACCACCGACCCCGGCGACGTGCAGGAGGCGCTGACGGGCGAGCGGTCCACGCCAGCTCAGGCCGGGACCGTCACCGTCACCGCCGCACCGGCGCCCTCCCCATCCTCCGACCTTCCCTATTCCGCGCAGGTCACGCTGCCCAATCCCCTGGGGATGCACGCGCGGCCCGCCACCCTGCTCGCCAACCTCGTGCGGTCGCGGGGCGGGCGGGTGCGGCTGAGCCGTGACAATGGGGAGAGCGCGGACGCCACCCGGTTGATGGAGGTGCTGAGCCTGGGCCTGACGCGCGGCACGCCGGTTACCGTCAGCGCGGACAGCCCGGAAACTCTCAGCGCCGTCACGGACGCCATCCGCTCGGGGTTGGGGGACGATCTGAGTGTTGCGCCCGCGAGTGCGGCCCCCACCCGCCGCGAGCCCGAATGGGCACCGACTCAGGCCAGGGCCACCATCGAGGGCGTACCCGCCGCCGACGGCCTGGTGGTCGGCGTGACCCGGCAGCACGCACCCCGACCCCTCGACGTGCGCGACGAACCCGGCGACCCGGTGGCGGAGAGTGACCGCCTCGACACCGCGCTCGCCGCCGCCCGCGCCGAACTCGACACCGTCATCTCGGACGTGGGCGCCCGCTTCGGCGCGGACAAGGCCGCCATCTTCCAGGCGCACCAGGAACTGCTCGGGGACGAGAGCGTGGTGCAGGACACGGTGGCCCGCATCCTCGACGGGCACGGGGTGGCGTGGGCGTATCAGGCGGTGACGGAGGGGCGCGTCGCGGCCCTTCAGAAGCTCGACGACCCCACCCTCGCCGCCCGGGCGGTGGACCTCAGCGACGTGCAGCGGCGGGTGCTGCGTCACCTCCTCGGGATTCGGGAGACGGACGTGGCGGCGAGCGGGCCGGTGATCCTCCTCGCGCCCGACCTCACGCCCAGCGACACGGCGCGGCTGGGGCCGGACACGCTGCTGGGCTTCGTGACCGCGCAGGGCGGGCCGACGAGCCACACGGCGATCATCGCCCGCGGCCTGGGCCTGCCCGCCGTGGTCGCCGCCGGGAACGGGGTGCTGGAGGTGCCCGACGGCACGCCCGCGATCCTGGACGGGGGGGCGGGGCGGCTGTACCTCCAGCCCTCGGACGCCGACGTGCAGGCGGCGCGCGAGCGGCAGGGCGTCCTCGCCCGCGAGCACGAACTCGCCCGGGCCGCCCGCCATCAGCCGGGGGTCACCCGCGACGGCGTGAGGATCGAAGTCGCCGCGAATATCAACCGTGCGGCCGATGCCGCGGCCGCCCTCGACGCTGGGGCCGAGGGTGTGGGCCTGATGCGGACCGAGTTTCTGTTCCTGGAGCGCGACTCGGCGCCCACCGAGGACGAGCAGGAGCGCGAGTACCGGGCGATGGCGCAGGCGCTGGGGGACCGCACCCTGATCATCCGCACGCTCGACATCGGCGGGGACAAAGAGGTGCCGTACCTGGGCCTGGCGCACGAGGACAACTCGTTCCTGGGCATCCGCGGCATCCGGCTGTGCTTCGAGCGCCCCGACCTCTTCCTGCCGCAACTGCGGGCGGTGGCCCGGGTGGCGCGCGACCACCCCAATGTCCACCTGATGTTCCCGATGATCTCCACGCTGGAGGACTTCCACCGCGCCCAGGCCATCTTCGACACGGTACGCGACGAACTGGGCGCTCCCCGCGTGCCCCTGGGCGTGATGATCGAGGTGCCCTCGGCCGCGTTGATCGCTGGCGCGCTCGCGCGGGAGGTGGACTTCTTCAGCGTGGGCACGAACGACCTGACCCAGTACACGCTGGCGATGGACCGCCTTCACCCGCAGCTCGCCCGGCAGACGGACGCGATGCACCCCGCCGTGCTGCAACTGATCGGCCTCACTGTGCAGGCCGCCAACCGCCACGGCAAGTGGGTTGGCGTCTGCGGCGGCGCGGCGGGCGACGAGGTGGGCGCGCTCGTCCTGACCGGCCTGGGCGTGAAGGAGCTGTCGGTGAGCACCCCGCAGATCGCCACCGTGAAGGCTGCCCTGCGCCAGCGCACCCTCGGCGAGTTGCAGGCGCTCGCCCATGAGGCCCTCTCGCAGCCCAACGCCGAGGCCGTGCGCGCCCTGGTCCGCCCGCCCGCGCCGGAGGGGGCGACGGCATGACCCCCTTCCGGGTCGCCACCCTGACCCTCAACCCGGCGCTGGACCTGACCGTGCGGGCGGACGGCTGGAGGAAGGGCGGGGTGAACCTCGGGCAGTCGCTGCAATTCGACGCGGGCGGCAAGGGCGTGAACGTGGCCTCCTTCCTCGCGGACTGGGGGCTGACGGTGACGGCGACCGGCCTTCTGGGCGACGAGAATACCGAGCGGTTCGAGGCGCTGTTCCAGGAAAAGGGGGTGCGGGATGAGTTCGTGCGCGTGCCCGGCCCCACCCGCGTGGGCGTGAAGGTGGTGGACGGGGCGGCGCAGGAGACGACCGACATCAACCTGCCGGGTCTGGCCGCGACACCGGGGGCGCTGGCAGAGCTGGAGTCTCGCCTGGACGCTCTCGCCGCCGACCACGACGCCTTCGTACTCGCAGGAAGCGTGCCGCCCGGAGTGGGCGCCGATTTCTATGCCCGGATGGTGTCCCGGCTGCGCGGGGCTGGACGCTTCGTGGCCCTCGACACCAGCGGCACCGCCCTACAAACCGCATTAACGGCAGACGTGCTCCCCAACCTGCTCAAGCCGAACATCCACGAGCTGGAGGCGGCGCTGGGCCGGTCGCTGACGAGTGAGGAGGACGTGCTGGCGGCAGCTCATGAACTGTTAGCGCGCGGGGCCGAACTCGTCGCCGTGTCGCAGGGGGAACGGGGCGCTCTGCTGGTCACGGGGAATGAGGCCGTCCGCGCCCGTCCTCCACAGGTCGATGTCGTCAGCACCGTGGGCGCGGGGGACGCGATGGTCTCGGGCCTGGTCTCCGCCCGGGCCGAGGGACTGCCCCTCGCGGAGGCCGCCCGCCGGGCCACCGCCTTCAGCCTGGGGGCGATCACCCGGCTGGGCGCGCACCTGCCGCCCCGGTCCGAACTGGACACCTTCGCCGCGCAGGTAGCGGTGGAGGCGGTGGAGTGGAGGGAGCCCATGAGGCAGAAAACCTGAACCCCACACTCCGGCTCTCCTTCCCCGTCCCGAACAGGTTGTCCAAGCCTCACCGCTCCCCAGAGGAGGCCCACAGATGGCAAGACTCGTGGCCGTCACGGCGTGCCCCACCGGCATCGCCCACACCTTCATGGCCGCCGAGGCGCTGCGGCGCGCGGCGCAGGCGGCCGGACACACCCTGCGCGCCGAGACCCAGGGCAGCGTGGGCGCGCAGGACGCCCTGACGCCCCAGGACATCGCAGATGCGGACGCAGTCATCCTGGCCGTGGACGTGAACGTGGACGAGTCCCGCTTCGCCGGGAAACGGATTGTCCGCGCCAGCACGGGGGAGGCGATTCGCAACGCGGCGGGCGTGATCTCGCAGGCGGTGGGCCAGCCGGACACGGCAAACGCCACCCCCGCAACGACAACCCCGGCCTCCCCCACTCCGGCAGCGCCCACCCCCCCAGCCACCGACACGGGCCGTCCCCTCAGCATCGTGGGCATCACCGCCTGCCCGACCGGCATCGCACACACCTTCATGGCCGCCGAGGGGCTGGAGAACGGGGCAAAGGCGCTGGGCTACCGGGCCAAGGTCGAGACGCAGGGCAGCGTGGGCGCCGGCAACCAGCTCACCCCGCAGGACATCGCGGAGGCCGACCTGGTGGTGATCGCGGCGGACACGAACGTGGACCTGTCGCGCTTCCGGGGCAAGCGGGTGTTCCAGACCGGGACCAAGCCCGCCATCCAGAACGGGCAGGCCCTGGTCCAGCGCGCCCTGGCCGAGGCGCCCGTGTACGGGACGGCGGCGGGGGTGGCGGTCGCGGGTGCCGAGGGCGGCACTGACTTCGTGGCGCAGGCGAGCGCGGCGAAGGCCGCCAAGAACGCGGGCGTCCCGAGTGCCTACAAGCACCTGATGACGGGCGTATCGCACATGCTGCCCTTCGTGGTGGCGGGCGGACTGCTGATCGCGCTGTCCTTCGCCTTCGGGGGCATCAATCCGGCGCCCGGTACCTTCGGGGCGGCACTGAGTCAGATCGGGGGCGGCACGGGCGCCTTCGGCCTCTTCATCCCGGTGCTGGCCGGGTACATCGCCTACTCCATCGCCGACCGCCCCGGTCTGGCACCGGGGATGATCGGCGGCCTGCTGGCGCTGAACGGCGGCAGCGGCTTCCTGGGCGGCCTGGTCGCGGGCTTCCTGGCGGGATACGTCACCCGCTGGCTCAACCGGGGCATCCGGCTGCCACGCACGCTGGAGGGCCTCAAGCCCACCCTGATCCTGCCGCTGCTGGGCACGGCGATCACCGGCCTGCTGATGATCTACGTGGTGGGCCGTCCGGTCGCCGCCGCGCTCACCGCCGCCACGAACTGGCTCCAGGGGCTGGGCAACACCTCGGCGGGCGTGCTGGGCGCGGTGATCGGCGCCATGATGGCCTTCGACATGGGCGGGCCGATCAACAAGGCTGCGTACACCTTCTCGACCGGCCTCCTGGGCTCTCAGGTGTACGGCCCCATCGCCGCCGCGATGGCCGCGGGCATGACGCCGCCGCTGGCCCTCTTCCTCGCCACCCTGGTCTTCCGAAACCGCTTCACCCACGACGAGCGCGAGGCCGGGAAGGCCGCCGGGGTGCTGGGCCTCTCCTTCATCACGGAAGGCGCGATCCCCTTCGCCGCCCGCGACCCCCTGCGCGTGATCCCCTCCTTGATGGTGGGCTCGGCGGTCGCCGGGGCGATCAGCATGGCGACCGGATGCCTGCTGCGCGCCCCGCACGGTGGCGTCTTCGTGCTGTTCATCCCCAACGCCGTGACCAACCTGCCCATGTACATCGTCGCCATCGTGGCGGGCACCCTCGTCAGCACCCTCCTGCTCGGCCTCCTGAAAAAGCCAGTGGTAGAGGCGGGCGTGCCCAGCACGTCGAACACGCCGACGGTGGCAGGGGCAGCGGACGACTGAGGCAGGGTCCGGGGAGCGGGACAGGAGGGGGCGGCTCCGAAGGGATCACCTCCTCGCCGCCGCAGGGAGGAGTCAGGCGGGCAGGCTGACCTCTTGGGCGCTCGTCCGCCCCAGCACCTCGGCCGCCGCGCGCTCGCCGCTCTCGACGGCGCCGTCCATGTAGTTCATCCACACACGGGCCGTCTCCGCTCCTGCCCAGTGCAGGCGGCCCACGGGTTCGCGGAGCGCCTCGCCGTAGCCGGTCCACACGCCGGGGCCGAAGAGCGCACCGTAACAACCGCCGCTGTGGGGCTCGGCGGTCCAGTCACGCTCAGCGGTCTCCAACGGGTGCAGGGCCCGCGAGCCGAAGAGCCGGGCGATGCTGGCGAGGGCGGCCTCACGGCGCTCCTCAACACTGACTCCCATCAGCGCCCGGGCGTCACGCCCCTCGATAAAGCCCAGCAGCACACCCGGCGTGCCCTGCGGGGGGCTGTTGTCGAAGGTGATGGTCACGGGACCCCGGTCGCTGATCGCCATGCCGCTCAGGCCCTCCTCTCTCCAGAAGGGGCGCCCGTACACCGCCAGGAACTTGACCACCGCGCCCATGGGCAGCCTTTGCTGAAGCTGTGCCCGTCGGGGGGGCAGCGGAGGCTCGAAGGGAACACCGGAGAGCAGGGCCGGGGGGACGGCGAGGATGGCGGACCCGGCGCGGTGTGGACCGTCCGGCGTGTGGAGCGTGACCCCCGCCCCGTCCTGCTCGACCCGGGTGACGGGGCTGTTCAGCCACACGTCGTCCAGCCCGTCCGCCAGCCGCTGCGCGATGGACTGCGCCCCGCCCAGCACCCGGTCCTGCAGGGCGTGCCCGCGGGTGAGGGTGTGGCCGTTGACGCCTCCACCGTGCGCGGTGTACGCCAGCGCGTGCAGCAGGCTGATCTCGGCGGCGTCCGCGCTGAACACCGCCTCGGCGTAGAGCCGCATCAAGGCGCGCGTCTGGGGGGTGCGGGCATTGCGGGTGATCCAGGTGTCGAAGGTCTGCGCGTCGAGCGACTCCGCCTTCCGGGCGGTCCAGGGAGCATCTTTTGGAATACGCCGGGCCAACGCCTCGAACCGCCCGGAGAGCAGCGCGTAGTCGGCGAGCACGTGCGGCGGAAGCGGCGGGATCAGGCCCCGGTAGCGCAGCGTCTGCCCCAGCAGGTGCGCGAGGTTGTGGCCCTCGTCATGGGTTGGAAAGACCTCGAGCCCGAGTTCGCGGATCAGGCCCATGACGTGCGGCTGGTTTGGCCCCACCCATTGCCCACCCAGATCCACGCTCACGCCCGTGATCGGAAGGCGAACTGTCTGGGTGCGCCCACCCACCCGGTCCCGCGCCTCCAGCACCCGCACCCGCCGCCCCGCCTGTGAGAGCCGCCTCGCCGCGGTCAGCCCCGCGAGTCCAGCACCGACGACGATCACGTCTCCCGCCCTGGTTGTGGTCATGCATGAGCGTACCGCATGGGTCTTCGAAGTGAGGTGATTTACGGGCAGTGCCGGAAATGCCCGGGCTTGCCTCAACCTGCACCAGCGTGCTCCCGGAGCCAGTTCAGGGCCGCCGCGCCGGAGTTCAGGATGGAGATGTGCCCGTCGCCCGCGCTGAGCCGCAGCTCAGCCGGGGGACAGTGGCGGGCGAGCCACCGGCTGTGCGAACAGGGCACCACCCGGTCCTGTTCGCCATGCAGCAGGAGAACCGGCCGGGTCATCTGCCCGGGATCGAAGCCCCACGGGGCGACGTAGGCCAGGTCGTCGGCGATCGGCCCGCCCGGCCCGCCTTCCATCGCTGGGCCGACGACGCTGTTCAGCCAGGACCATCTCCCCGAGAGGGCCGCGTGATCCGCCGGGGTGAACATCTCCGGGTCGAACTCGGGATTCGATGCCTCGTAGCGCTCCTTGGCGTCCCGGCCCTCGGCAGCGGCACGGAGGGAGGCGATGCCGGATGGAGTCATGCCCCCGAACCAGTCCAGCCCCGGCATACCGTAAGGGGCGAGCCCGGCCACACTCACCACGGCCAGAACCCGTTCGGGCAGCAGCGCCCCGCAGGCCAGGGCGTGCGGACCACCGCCCGAATGGCCCATCACGGCGAACTGCCCAATACCCAGCGCGTCGGCGATGCTGGCGACATCCGCGGCGGCGCAGGCCACGTCCCTGCCGGGTCGGGCGGTGGAGCCGCCGTAGCCGGGCCGGTCATACGACACCCAGCGAAGGCCGAGCTCGGCGGCAGTAGCGAAGAGAGGTTCGGGAGGAGCACCGATGTTTGGCGTCCCGTGGTGCCAGAACACGGCGAGTCGTTCATCCGCTCCTTCCGCCGCCGTGTCATAGACATGAAGCGTGCGGTCGTCGCCCAGCTTCAGACTCGTCTCCGTGATCATTCCTTCTCCTTTCGTTATTCAACGATCTTACTCGATGAATTACGGTGTGAAGCGAATGGCTGTTTGGTAGGCGGGCTTTTCACTTGACGTGGCACCGCTTCTCGCCGGGCAGAGACCACGGGCTCGGCTTCTGCGGCCCATGACACAACCGCGATGTTGGGCCGCAGGCGAAATCTCTCCTGCCGCGCGTCCTGGGACCCTTTGCTGGCGCTCAGGGTGACAACACTGCCTGGGAAGTCGGATGTATTGAGGTCTGTCCGGCAGTCGGGGGCGACGACCTGGACCGGTCGACCGTTGCCCGAGAGTGATACGGGGGGCCGACTCAGCATGAGGGATACGGGCTTTTCGCCCGCCACCTTCGAGCCGTTGGTGCAACCTCGGCAGGAGGAGGGGACCACGCTCATACAATCGAACGTGATCCCCCGGCGAGTCTCCGGCTCAACTCTCCGTATAGGCTCCCAGCGCCCGGAATCGGGCGGCCCGACCCGCCCGCAGCGCCTCCCCGTCCAGCCCCATGAGGTCGGCGAGGTGGCGGCTGACGGCCTCGCCGAGGGCCTGGGCCGCCGCGTCGGGATCGCGGTGCGCGCCGCCCACCGGCTCGGGAATCACCTCCTCCACGATGCCCAACTCCAGCAGGTCGGGGGCGGTGAGTTTCAGGGCCTCGGCGGCCTCGGGGGCCTTGGCCGCGTCCTTCCAGATGATGGAGGCGGCGCCCTCGGGCGAGATCACCGAGTACCAGGCGTTCTCCTGAATCAGCACCCGGTTTCCCACCCCGATGGCGAGCGCGCCGCCCGAGCCACCCTCGCCGATCACGGCGCAGACGGCGGGCACCCGGAGGCGCACCATTCGCTGGATGCTCTCGGCGATGGCCCAGCCCTGGCCGCGCTCCTCGGCCTCGATGCCGGGGTAGGCACCCTGGGTGTCGATCAGCGACACGACGGGCAGCCCGAAGCGGTCGGCGAGGTCCATCAGGCGCACGGCCTTGCGGTAGCCCTCGGGGTTGGCCGAGCCGAAGCGGCGCTTGATCTTGCCCTTGGTGTCGCGGCCCTTCTGCTGCATCAGGAGCATGACGGGCGTGCCCAGCCAGCGCGCGGGGCCGCCGATCAGGGCGGGGTCGTCGCCATAGGCGCGGTCGCCGTGCAGCTCGGTGAAGTCGGTGCACAGCCGCTCAATGTAGTCGAGCGCGGTGGGCCGCCCCGGCGTGCGGGCGAGCCCCACCCGGTCCCAGCGCGAGAGGTTGGCGCTCCGCTCGGCGCGCAGCCTCTGGACCTCCGCGCGCAGGGGGGTGAGGGCCGCGCCCAGGTCCTCCCCGGTTTCGCGGGCGGTCGCCTCCAGGTCGCGCACCTGGGCCTCAAGCTTACTCAGGGTGTCGGTGGTCAAGCGCCCACCTCCCGCCGGGTCAGCACGCCGAGCAGCCGGGTGAGGTACGCGCGGTGCTCCCGGCGGTCCACCACATCGTCCACCATGCCGTGCTCCAGCAGGAATTCGGCGCGCTGGAACCCCTCGGGGAGGTGCTGGCGGATGGTCTGCTGAATCACGCGCGGGCCTGCGAAGCCGATCAGCGCTCCGGGCTCGGCCATGATCACGTCCGCGATGGTGGCGAAGCTGGCCGTCACGCCCCCGGTCGTCGGATCGGTCAGGATGGTGACGTACGGCAGGCCGCGCGCGGTGAGTTCCTCCAGCGCCACGGTCGTCTTCGCCATCTGCATCAGCGAAAGCGCACTCTCCTGCATCCGGGCGCCGCCGCTCGCCGCGACGAGCACGAGGGGGGTGTCCTCCCGGGCCGCATATTCGGCCGCCCGCGCGATCTCCTCGCCCACCACGCTGCCCATGCTGCCGCCACTGAAGGCGAAGTCCATCACGGCGACGGTGACGGGGATGCCGCCGATGGTCCCGGTGCCGGTCAGAATCGCGTCGGGCTGGCCGGTCTTTGCCTGGGCGCGGGCCAGCCGCTCCGGGTAGGACTCGGTGTCACGGAAGCCCAGCGGGTCGGTGGGGTGGACGCGGCCCGAGCGCTGCTGAAAGGTGCCCTCGTCGAGCAGCACGGCCAGGCGCTGGCGGGCATCCAGGCGAAAGTGGTGCCCGCAGCGGGGGCAGACGAAGCTGTTCGCCTCAAGTTCACGGTTATACAGCCCCGCCTTGCACTGGGGGCACTGGGTCCACAGGTCCGGCAGCTCGCCCGTGCCCTGCGGCTGGGGGCGGCGCCTGCGGAAAAAACGGTCGAGCGCCATACGCTTCACTCCTCCTGGGGAAAAATGGCTTCCCGGGGCATTCTAGTGGCCCCGGCCCCGCCGCATAGCCCGGCGGACCCTGAACCGGGTGCAAGCAGGAGGGACGGCTCAGCGCAGGCGCCGCTTGAGGTAGTCGTCGATCTGCGCGAGCTGGACGTTCAGGTCGCGCTGGAGGGCGTCGATGCGGGCCTCCAGCGCCTCCAGCTCGGGACCGCTCGTCGCCCCCGTCCCCGGCCCCAGCGCCCGGAAGCGTTCGTCGATGTACGTCTGGAGCTGGGCGAAGCGACTGCCCTCCTGGTTGTCCAGGCTCACCCGCAGAGCCTCCATGTCGCGCAGCAGCCGGGCGCTGTCCGCCTGGGCACGCAGCCGTGAGACGCCCGCCCAGAAGTAGAAGATCAGGGCGAGCAGCAGCGCCGTCAGCAGCAGGATCAGGCCCAGCGGCACGCCCGTGTACGTCACGAAGCCCAGGCTCAGCGTGTGCCCGAACATCAGGGCGTGCCGGTTCAGCACCGCGAAGATGACGGCGAGAACGACGATGATGATCAGCACGACCGTCCGCATGGGGTGAGCGTAACCCAAGCTCGGCCGCTCATGAGAGAGCCCGGGTTAGGGCGGGTTAAGGAACGTTCCTGTTCAGGCTTCCGGCGAAGTTTCCAGCAGGGCGTGCAATCGCCGCCGCAGCCCCTCCCCTCTTGCCGGGTCGCCGTGCTCGGCCGCCCAGAGCAGCCGCAGGAGGGTGTGCCACACGTGCAGGAAGTGCAGCTCCCGCAGGGTGTCCTCCAGGGGCAGCCGCCCGTACTCCCGCAGCAGGTCCGTCACGAACTCGCGCCCGTACTGCTCGTAGAGGTACAGGAAGTCCCGAGCCGGACGCCCCACCACCATGCCGTTCCAGTCGATGATGCCCGTGACCCTCCCCGTCCGCGAATCATGCAGGACGTGATCGCCCGACACCTCGCCGTGGAGCAGGACCAGGGGCTGGGCCGATTTAACAATGGCCTCCAGGTGACGGGCCAGAGCGTCTTTCAAGCGGCTGAGCAGGGCGGCGTGCTCACCGGGCCATGCGGCGAGCGCCTCCAGGTCACGCCGGTACAGTTCCTCCGGCGGGCCCTGAAGCAATTCCGCCTCCCGCATGGCGAAGGGATACTCGCGGACCGGAACGCCCAACCCGGCGGCCCTGGCCGGGTCGAAGGCGTGCAGATGCCCGAAGAACGCTGCCAGGGCCATAACCAGACTGCGACGCGCGTCGGGAGGTAAACCCTCGAACTGCCCCGCCGTGAGTTCTGTGCCGGGGAGGCAGCGGTAGCCGACGTAGGCGAGGCCCGCGAGGTGGCCGTGGTACTCCACCGCCGGGATGGATAGAGGGCTGTCCTCCGCCAGCAGCGGCAGCACGCGCGCCACCCGGTCCAGACACTCCGAGGCCAGGGAGTGCCTGGCGAACAGGAAGAGCCAGGTGTGATCGACAAGAAAGGCCCGGCAATAGTCGCCCTCTCCAGCCGGAGCCACGTCGGGGTGCGGCCCATGCGGAAAGCAGGCCCGCCACACGTCGGAGAGGGAAGAGGACGGCACGGCCCCCTCAGTTCACCCGGTCGAGGATGAGCGGCTGGGCCTCGGGAGCCCTCGCCGTCACACTCAACCCCTCCTCCAGCAAGGCCCGGGCCGTCTCCAGCCCCCGCCCGTCCCGGTGGTAGAGGCGCAGCACGGCCTCCCCCGCCGCTACCGCCTCGCCGGGTTTTTTCAGCAGTTCCACCCCGACCCCGTGGTCGATGGCCTCGCCCTTGCGCTCGCGCCCGCCGCCCAGCACCAGGACGGCCCGGCCCACCGAGAGGGCGTCGATGCGCTCCACGAAGCCGGAAGCCGGGGCCACGACCTCCGCCCGTCCAGGCGCCACGTCCAGCCGCTCGGGGTGGTCCACCAGCGTCCCCTCTCCCCCCTGGGCGACGATGAAGGCGCGGAACCGCTCCAGCGCCGAGCTGTCCCGCAACGTCGCGCGGGCGCGGGTCTCCGCCTGGGCCTCGTCCTCACCGTAGGCGGCCAGGGCCTCCACCGCGAGGGCCACGCACAGCTCGGTCAGGTCCTCCGGCCCCTCGCCGCGCAGGGTGGCGATGGCCTCCTGCACCTCCAGGCTGTTTCCGGCCATCCGGCCTAGGGGCGCGTCCATATCCGTGAGGACGGCGCGCACCAGTCGAGACGCCCGCGTGCCGATGTCCACCATCGCCCGCGCCAGTGCCCGCCCATCCTCCAGCGTCCGCATAAAGGCCCCCGCCCCCACCTTCACGTCGAGGACGACCGTATGAGCGCCCGACGCGAGCTTCTTGCTCATGATCGAGGAGGCGATCAGCGGCAGGCAGTCCACCGTGGCGGTCACGTCGCGCAGGGCGTACAGCTTGCCGTCGGCGGGCGCGAGGTCCTTCGACTGCCCCACAAGCGCGAGCCCGATCCCGCGGGCCTGCGCCAGAAAGCGTTCCTCGGGCAGTTCGGGGGTCCAGCCGGGAAAGCTTTCCAGCTTGTCGATGGTGCCGCCCGTGTGCGCCAGGCCGCGCCCGCTCATCTTGGCGACCGTCAGGCCGAGAGCGGCCAGCATGGGCGTCAGGATCAGGCTGGTCTTGTCCCCCACGCCGCCGGTCGAGTGTTTGTCCACCGTGCGGGGCAGGTCCCCCAGGTTCAGCTCGTCGCCCGACCCGGCCATCACCAGCGTCAGGTCAGCGGTCTCCCGAGGGGTCATGCCGCGCAGGTACACCGCCATCAGCCACGCGCTGATCTGGTAGTCGGGTACCTCGCCGCGCGTGTAGCCCAGCACGAGCCCTTCGAGTTCGGCCCGGGAATGCTCGGCACCGTCGCGCTTCTTGCGGATGAGGTCGGGAATGTTGAAGGCAGAGGTCATACGGCAGTCTAGGCCGCGGGGGAGCTATTTCTCATCCGACTCCCGAGCCCCGTCGGCCCGCTGCCCCGGCTCGGGATGGTCGTCGCCCCGCTGGCTGGCCGGGGCTTCTCCCCCACTCCTCCAGCCGATCTTCGCGTGCGTGCCGTCACAGAAGGGCCTGTTGCCGCTCCCCCCACAGCGGCAGAGCGCCGCCCGCACTTCACGCACCTCCCCGCCCGGCGTCTGGATCACGAGGTCACCGCGAATTGCCAGCGGGCCGTCGGCCACCGGGGTGATCGTGGTGGGCCGGTCGGGCGCCTCGGGGGGACCGCCCTCCAGCACGTAATGCAGCGCGCCGGTCGGGCAGGTGCGGACGACCTGCGCGATGCGCTCCGCCGCCGCGTTGCCCGCCTGAATCCAGGGACGCCCGCGGGGGCGGAACACCTCCGGCAGCCCCCTCACGCAGTTGGCGACATGGACACAGCGGGGCATGTCGTAGTACACGGTCACGCCCTGGCCCGTGTAGGCCTTGCCGCGGGCTGGAATGTCCTCCGGGGGGGTCGTCTGCGTCATGGGACAGTGTATGCCCGGCGCTCCCAACACGTCAGGTCCTGACGGGAATGGCGTTTACGCTGCGAATGGAGGTCCCCATGACCCAGACGACCACTGTCATGTCCACGTTCCTCACTCCTGCCGACTTCCTGACGTACTGGCTGAGCCACCGCCACCTGACGCGCCGGGTGATCGAGGCGTTCCCGGAGGACCAGCTCTTCACCTTCACCGCCGCGCCGCCCATGCGCCCCTTCGCGGAGATGGCGTGGGAGATTCACGGCGTCACGGCGTACACACTAAACGGGCTGGTGACGGGCGACTGGGGAGAGCCCGTCTGGGACGCGCAGCCCGCCCAGACCCGGGAGGCGCTGCTGGCCGCCTGGGACGAGCTGAGCCGCCGCATCGAGGCCGAGCTGCCGGGCGTGTCCCCCACCCGCTACGCGGAGGAACAGCCGCTCGCCTGGGGTCCGATGACGGGCTGGTTCGCCGCCATCGGGGTGGTGGACAACGAGATTCACCACCGGGGGCAGGGCTACGTGTACCTGCGGGCGCTGGGGATCACTCCGCCGGACTTCTGGGCGCGGTGAACCCGCCGCCCCAGCGACCCATCCCCTTCTCGCCCACTTTCCAACAGGAGAACAGTCCATGCCCTATGCCGCCCTGCCCGACCTGACCCTCGAAGCCTTCCGCCGCAACGGGCGCGTGAACGCCGCTGTGCTGGAGGCCCTGACGGATGCTGACCTCGATCTTTCGGACGGGCGGGGCGGGTGGACAGTCGGGCAGCACCTGGGGCATATGGCACATTTCCGCCTGGACTGGCTGTCCAACATCTCGCCCGCCCATGCCGAGGGCCTGCCGGTCACCATCGCGCGCGATGGCGAGAGCTTTCGCCTGCACCTCCGTGACCCCGCCGAACTGAGCCGCGCCTTTGCCATCGGGGACGATGCGGCGCTGGGGGCTGTTCAGGACGCCATCACCTCGGGCCAGCCCTTCGCCGATCCCTGGAACGAGGGGACGTACCCGTCGCATCCAGCACATTTTCTCCAACACATCGTCGTCCACGACAGCCACCACCGGGGTCAAGTCATGGCCCTGCTGCGCCTGGGCGGACGCCCGAAAGAGGAGTTGGACGGCCTGGAGGAACACTGGGCGATCTGGCGGGCGTAATTCTAATGACGAACCAGAGCATCCTCGCGGCCCTGCTGGACTCGTGGACCCGCAACAACGTCATTCTGCTGGGCCTGCTCCGCGCCGTACCAGAAGGCGGGCTGGGCATCAGGCGATGGTCGGCGGTCCCACCGTGGCCCAACAGTTCACCCACGTGCATTCCGTCCGGCTGTCCCTGATCGCCGAGAACGCTCCGGAGTTGGCCCCAGACCTCTCACCCGTTCTGATGCCGGAAGAGGAATGGGCTGATGTGCATGACCCTGCCCGGATCGAGCGGATGCTGACGGCGAGCGCCGAAGTCGTTTCTGAGGCTCTCCAGGGCCGGATCAGGACAGGCCATGAACCTTCATGACGATCACCCAATTCTGCTGCTTCAACACCTGATCTGGCACGAGGGCTACCACCACGGCCAGATCAAACTGGCTCTCAAGCTCAGGGGCCACCCCATTCCGGATGAGGACGCCGGGCCGGGGACATGGGGCGTCTGGATGCGTAAGGAACTCTGAATGAACATCCCCGAAACCTATGACTACCTCGCCCGAGCCCGCCGGGACCTGTGGGCGACGCTGGAAGCCGTCCCGGATCACGTGCTGTCCAAGCCGCTACTGAGTGGCGACCGCTTCCGCTGCATCAAGGACCTGGTGTGGCACACAGCGGAGGTTGAGGACGGCTGGTTACACGGCGACATCCAGCGCGTGCCCCCGGTGCAGGATCGCCTGCCCGAAGTGCAGGACCTTCGGGGCCGTCCCTTCTACGACGATGTGCCGCTGGCCTCCATCCTGGACTATTGGCGGGCGGTCGAGGAAAGCACGCGGGCCTACCTCACCGGACTCGACGAAGCCGAGCTGGGGCGCGTGGTGACCGTCGAGGACTGGCCGCCGGAGCACCAGCGCTTCACATTGGACGGCTTGCTGTGGCACGTCCTGATGCACGAGGTCCGGCACACCGCGCAGATCGCCGTGCTGTTGCGGACGCAGGAGATCAAGCCACCTTCCCTCGACTTGCTGTTCTACCTACCGTCCGTCCCATCAACCCGCAGCGGTTGACGGAACAGGGGATGTCACTTTGAGCGGCGCGAGGGGTCCCCAACGACACGGGCAAATGCTTCGCTGCGCTCAGCAGGACAACACTCTCTCGCCCCGCCCTGACACAAAGGCAAACCCCCCGTCTCCGGGGGGCATCGTCTTTCAGGCTGGGCTTACGCGGTGGGCTGCGGCGTGGGCTGTCCCTGCCCGCTTACCCGGGCCACGGCATCACGCACCACATCGCCCGTGATCAGTTCCTGGGTCAGCAGCGCGTCGGCGACCTCGTGCATGGCGGCGGCGTACTCGCTCACCAGGCTCTTGGCCCGCTCGTAGGCGCGGCCCAAGATGCGCTTGACGTCCTCGTCCACGAGTTGCGAGGTGTGCTCGCTGAAGGCCTTGGGCTTCGCCATGTCCTCACCCAGGAAGACCGGGCCGGAATCGGTGGTGAGCGCCATGTTCTTGAAGTTCTCGCCCATGCCCCACTCCAGCACCATCTTGCGGGCGATGTTCGTCGCCTTGCGGAAGTCGTCGGCGGCACCGCTCGTCACGCTGCCCATGAACACTTCCTCGGCGGCGCGGCCCCCCAGCGAGACGACGAGCTGGTTTTCCAACTTCTCCTTGCTCATGAGGACCTGCTCCTCCGGCAGGTAGAAGGCGGCGCCGAGCGCGCGGCCACGCGGGATGATGGAGACCTTCTGGAGCTTGTCGCTGCCGGGGATGACCGCGGCGGTGACGGCGTGCCCCGCCTCGTGGTAGGCGATGGCCTTTTTCTCGTCGGGGCTGATCGTCAGCGAGGAATTCTCCAGGCCGAGCGTGATCTTGTCGAGCGCCCGGTAGAAGTCGCTCATGTCGATCTGGGTCTTGCCGAGCCTTGCGGCCTCCAGCGCGGCCTCGTTCGTTACGTTCTTGAGGTCGGCGCCCGAGAAGTACGGAGTGCTCTTGGCGACCTCCGGCACGTCCACGCCGGTCGCCAGCGGCTTGTTCCGCAGGTGGACCTTCAGGATCGCCTCGCGCTCCTTGAGGTTAGGCAGGTCGATGGTCACCTGACGGTCGAAGCGGCCGGGGCGCAGCAGCGCCGGGTCGAGCACGTCCGGGCGGTTCGTCGCGCCCAGCACGATCACGCTGCTCGTCTTGTCGAAACCGTCCATCTCCGAGAGGATCTGGTTCAGCGTCTGCTCGCGCTCGTCGTGCCCGCCGCCGATGCCCGCTCCACGCTTGCGGCCGATGGAGTCGATCTCGTCGATGAACATGATGGCGGGCGCGCTCTTGCGGGCGTCCTCGAAGAGGGTCCGCACGCGGCTGGCACCGACGCCCACGAACATCTCCATGAACTCGGACGCGCTGACGCTGAAGAAGGGCACATCCGCCTCGCCCGCGATGGCCCGCGCGAGGAGCGTCTTACCGGTGCCGGGAGGGCCCACGAGCAGCACACCCTTGGGAATCTCGGCGCCGATCTGGTGGTACTTGCCGGGGTTTTTCAGGAAGTCGACGACCTCGATGAGTTCGCGCTTGGCCTCCTCGTGCCCGGCCACGTCGGTGAACTTGGTCTGGACGCGGTTTTCCTTGCCGTACTTCTTGGCGCGGGACTGTCCGAACTGCATCACGCCGTTCTGGCCGCCCTGGGCGCGCATGAAGAAGAAGTACATCATGCCGAACAGCAGGATGATGGGCAGGAAGTTCAGCAGGATGCCCAGCCACTGACTCGCCTGCTCGAAGCGGTAGTTGACGCCCTGCGCCTCAAGCTGGTTGATCAGCCCGCTGTCGGGCGTGGCCTGGTTGCTGGGCAGCCGGACGGTGAAATTCGGCACCTCGCGGGGCTGGGCCGAGCCATTCACGGCTACGGCGGTGGGCTCCTTTAACGTGACACGCGCCACGTTTTCCTGTACGACGACCTGCTCGATCTTGCCCTGTTCGAGCAGGTTCTTGAACACGTTGTAATTGACACTGGCCCGCCCGCTCATGGGTGCCTGAGAGAACATCAGGAACAGCGCCAGAACGAACAGGACGATCAGCCAGGGATTGAGCCGCCTCAAGTGGTCCTCCGGGGAGAAAGAAAGGGATTGGGACGGGAGCCGTCCCACCGGACTTGAGTGTACCAGACTCAAGTCCGGCGTGCGTATTCGCCGTCACACCTTGGGCTTTAATGTCGCCCAACTTTGAACAGGGACGGTCATGGGGCCGGGGGGGTCGGCGCCTGACTAGCACGGCCAGTGGGGCGGTCAGGATGTTGAACACAAGGGTGGGTCCAGGCGGCCTGAGCCGGTAGTTTCCCGGCAACCGCTGAAAGGGGGAGGTGGGCGGTAAAGGCGGCCCGTCTTCGTGCGGCACACCTGACGCCCCTTCTCCTGCCCGCGCTATTCTGAGGGGTGATGATCGACGTCGCCACCACCTGGCAGCAGGCTTGCACGGCGCTCGCGGGGGGCGACTATGACGTGGCATTCGGCGTGTTGGAAGGCGCCATGCACGAGGCCCGCAAGCCCGAGCAGGCGCGGATTGCGCTGTACCTCGCCAGCGTCCACGCCCTGTACGGGGACACCGCCGAGATCGGCGCGGCCCTGCGCGAGGCCCGCACCCTGAACTCCGGCCTACGCGAGGACCCGCTGTACCTCGCCCTGAGTGCCGAACTCGACGCCCGCACCCGCGGCCCCGATGCCGCGCCTCCCCCGCCCGCCGTGCGCGAGGCCGCCGACCCCCTGACCCGCTACCACGCCGTCGCGGCCCTCGCCCTGGCCGAGCAGCCCCAGGCCGCGCTCGACGTTCACCTGCCCGTGGCCGAGCTGCCCGAACACCTGCGCTGGCGGCTCAGGAGCTGGCAGGCCGACTGCGAGGAGCAACTTGGGCACCTCCAGGAGGCCGCGCACCTGTACGCGGAGGCAGCGCACCACGCGGGCGGACTGAACCGCGCGATCATGCTGCAAGAGGGCGCCGCGCTGCTGCTGCAACTCGGCCAGCCGCAGGAGGCGAAGGCGGCACTCGACCAGGCCCGCCCCCTCTACACCGGCCACGACCCGGAGGAGGGGCTAAACCTCGCCACCTGGCATTACCTCCAGGCGCAGGCTCTCCTCAACCTCGGCAAGCCCGAGGAGGCGCTCTCCAGCATCCGTGAGGCCGACCGGCTGGAACGCGCCCACGGCGACCCGAGCTACGGCGTGGCCCTCGTCTGGGGCCAGGTCATGACGCACCTCGGCCAGCACGAAGAGGCCCTGCAGCACTTCGAGCGGGCCCTGACGCTCGCCACCGACGCCGACCGCCCCTACGCGCTGCACGAACTCGGGGTAGCCCTGCTCGACCTCGACCGCCCGGTGGAGGCCCGCGAGCGGCTGGAAGCCGTCCTCGCCGATCCCGACTACCCCTACGCGCCCGAGGTCCTGGCCGATCTTGCCGAGTGCGATTACCGGCTGGGGCGCTTGCAGGAGGCGCAGACCGCCGCCGAGCAGGCGCTCGCGCAGGGGGCGGTCGTACCCGCCAGCCTGGTGCTGGGCAGCGTGGCGCTCGACTACTACCACCTTGACGAGGCGCTGGACCACTACGAGCGGGTGGTGCGCGAGGCGGCCCCGCACAGCCGCGACTGGATCACCGGGCACCAGATGGCCGCCGACGTGATGGCCCAGCAGGGCTTCCGCGACCCCGCCGCCGCCTATGCCCACGCCCAGCAGGCGCTGGAATACACCCCCGAGAGTGACGACTGGTACGGCACCCTGCAGGATTATCTGAATAAGGCGCAGACGCTGATGGGCGAGAAGAGCGGGCGGATGCTGAACTGAGGAAAAGGGGAGGCCAGGCATTCCACCGCCTGGCCTTCTCCATTGTCCGGCCTTAGTCCAGAAAGGCCACGAAAGGTGCACCGGGCGCTTCGCCCTCGGTGTTCATCAGGACGCGGTGCCAGCCAGGTAGCCAGAGGGTCGCGTGGTCGGGATGGCGGACCTCGCCGCGTACGTACAGCTCCGGGTTCCGCACCCGTGTCTGCCAGTTCCAGGTCCGGGTGTTGGGGTTGCGCCAGATCAGGTGCTCGTACTGAGCGGACGTGAGGGGCTGGCGGTGGCGGCGCGAGACGTACACCATCTCACCACCAAGACGGGCCGCCTCCGCGCAGGCGCTCGGCGGGGATGACCACCTCGGGGGCGGGCACGAAGAACCACTCGCCCTGCCGCAGCGAGGCGGCGTTGTGGCGGCGCAGGCGATGGCGGGGCCGCACAGGCAGTCCTCCTCGGCGCGGACGGCGGGGGGCTTGAGGGCGCGCATGGCGGTGACCACATCGCGCACCCCCTCGCCGGGCACGGCGGCGGTGAAGAGGTGGCGCTCGTCGAAGCCGCACAGGAACTTGTCCTTGCGCCCCGGCGTGCGGGCCAACAGCAGGAGTTGCCGCAGCCCCGGCTGCACGTCGAGGACGCTCAGCTCGGGGGCGCCGTCCTCCGGCAACCGCACCAGGAAGTGCTCGCCATGACGGTCACGCGCCACATTGATGTCGAAAGTCGGGAGCGGAAAGCCCCGGCGGGAGAGGGCCGGAACGACCTTCACACGCTGCTCAAGCCGCGCGAAGGACCGCTCCAGGCCGAGGAACATGCCCATAAGAACCTCGGGAAGACAGGGAGAGGGCGAAAGCTGGGGCCGACTCGGAACTGGCTTTTCGGGACATGAGGACACCTCCAGGCTGGATTTCCTACCCGCCCAGGGTAAAAGGAAGCCCGCCGCCCCACATGCGCTACCTGGCAGGGTGGCGGGCTGGTGAAATGGCGGAGAGATTAGCCCTTCAGCGCCGCTCCCAGCCGCTCGGCGACCACCTTCGGGTCCGCCTTGCCCCCGGTCGCCCGCATCACCTGGCCGGTGAAGAAGCCCATCAACCCCGTCTTGCCGCCCCGGTACGCCTCCACCTTGTCGGGGTTGGCGCTCATGACCTCGCGGATGGCGGCCTCAATCGCTCCCGTATCCGTCACCACGCGCAGGCCCTCGCGCTCCACGATGGCGGCAGGCGCCTCGCCAGATTCGGCGGCGCGGGCGAGGACTTCCTTGGCGATGCGGGTGCTGATCTGTCCCCCCGCCAGGAGAGCGGCGAGCGCGGGCAGGTCGGCGGCGGCAAGGCGGCTCTCGCCCGAACGCAGGCCGGGGGCGAGGTCGTTCACGATCCAGGCCGCGACCTGTGCGGCGTGCTTACCAGCATTGGCCCCCACAAAGAATTCCCCCAGGACCGCGTCCCGCGCGAGCGTGCGCGCGTCCGCCTCCGCGACGCCCTGAGCTGTCAGGCGAGCGACCTCTGCATCCTGCTCGGGGGTGAGGGAGACAGCGTGGGGCTTGGGACCCGCCGCCTGCGGGGCTTCAACCTTCGGCGCCTCGGCTTTCGGCCTCGCGCCTTCCGCCTTCCCCACCTCCTTCGCCCAGGTATCCTTGAGGGTCATGATCCGGCCGAAGACGAGCGCTCCCTCCCGGCTGTCCACCGGATCGCGCCAGAAGTAGCCCTGCCGCTCGAACTGGTAGCGGGTATTCGCCGGGTCATCCGCCACGCTGGGCTCCACAACGCCGCGCATCACCCGCAGGCTGTGGGGGTTGAGGTAGCGCAGGAAGCCCACGTCTACCGGGGCCGCCTCGTTCTCGTGGCTCATGCGCTCGGGGTCGAAGGGCGGGAGGATATCGTCGGGGTTCTCGCCCTCGGGATGCGCCACGCGGAAGAGGCGGTCGTACAGGCGGAACTCGGCGGGAACGGCCTGACCGGCGCTCACCCAGTGGATCACCCCAGCGGCCTTCGCGTCCTCGCCGAGCAGGGTGGCGTGGATCGCCGTGACGTTCCCCTGCGCGTCCGTCTCCACCTCGTCCGCCCGGATGATCCCCGCGCCGCGCAGCCGCACCGTACCGCCCCTCGTCAGCCGCTTGTAGCCCTTCGGAGGATCGAGAGAGAAGTCCTCGCGCTCGATGTACAGCTCGCGGGTGAGGGGGACGCCCCGCACGGCCTGCTCCGGCGCCACCCGCTCGCCGGTCGGCAGGGCCACCAGACCGTCCGGCGAGTCGCGAATTACGTCGTGGGGCCAGTACGGGAGGGAGAGGAGGCGCGTCTCCCCTTCCGGGAGGTTGCCAATCATCACCCGCACGGGGTCAAGGACGGCCATCACGCGCGGCGCCCTGTGGTTCAGGTCGTCGCGCACGGCGTGCTCGTACAGGGCGATGTCCACCGTGCGGTTCGTGCGGCTCACCCCGATCTGCGAGGCGAAGGCGCGGATGGCCTCGGCGGTCACGCCCCGCCGCCGCTGCGCCGCGATGGTCGGCATGCGCGGATCGTCCCAGCCGGTCACGAAGCCTTCCTCGACGAGGCGGCGCAGCTTGCGCTTGCTCACGATGGTGTATTCCAGGCTGCGGCGCCCGAACTCGTACTGGTGCGGGCGGGGCTTTCCGGCGAAGAGCTGCTCCATCAGCCAGTCGTAGATCGCGCGGTTGTCCACGTACTCCAGGCTGCACAGGCTGTGCGTCACGCCCTCCATCGCGTCCTGGAGGGGATGCTGGAAGTCGTACATCGGGTAGATGCACCAGTCGTTCCCCGTGCGGTAGTGCTCGGCGTACATGATGCGGTACAGCACCGGGTCGCGCAGCTTCATGTTGGGGCTGGCGAGGTCAATCTTGGCCCTAAGGACGTGCTCGCCCTCCCGGAACTCTCCCGCACGCATCCGGCGGAACAGGTCGAGGTTCTCCTCCGGCGTGCGGTCGCGGTAGGGGCTCGGCGTGCCCGGGGTATCCACCGTGCCGCGCAGCCGCGACATCTCCTCCTGGCTCACGCTGTCGACGTAGGCCAGCCCGCGCCCGATGAGTTCCTCGGCGTACCCGTAGTAGCGCTCGTAGTCGTCCGAAGCGAAGTAGAGGTGATCCCCCCAGTCCCACCCCAGCCAGCGCACGTCCCGCATCAGCCCCTCAGCGAACTCCATGCTCTCGGCCTCGGGGTTGGTGTCGTCTAGGCGCAGGTGACAGCGCCCGCCGAAGTCGAGCGCCGTGCCGAAGTCGAGCGAGCATGCGAAGGCGTGGCCCAGGTGCATGTAGCCGTTGGGCTCGGGCGGAAAGCGGGTCACGATCTGCGGGTATTTCCCGCTGCCCAGGTCGCGCTCCATGATCTCAGTGATGAAGTTGGGGGCCACGTGGGAGCCGGAAGCCCCCTCACCCCTGCCCACGTCGCTGGGCAGGGCCGTGCTGGAGGAAGAATCGGGGGCCGTCATGGGGCCAGGATAGCGTTCCCCCTGCCGCCGCCCTCACGGTCTGCATGAGGCCCGGGCGCTACGGTGGCTCCATGACCCTGCCCGTCACCGTCCGCCGCGTGACCGACCCCGACGACCCGGCGCTGGCCGCGTTCGGCCGGATACAGGAACAGAGCTACTACGCGCCCGACATGCTGATCCCCCCCGCCGCCTTTCCGCACCTCGTGGCGGGCGGGGGCCGGGGAGAGCGGCGCGACCGAATTCTGGTCGCCGAGAACGCCGCGGGGCAGGTGCTGGGCGGCACCGTCTACCACCTGCTGCCCGAGGCGGGCTTCAGCTCTTTCGTCGCCGTGGCGAGGGACGCGCGGGGCCGGGGCGTCAGCCGCGCCCTGCACGAGGCACGGCTGGAGGACATCCGCGCCCACGGCCTGAAGGGCCTCTTCGCCGACAGCGTCTTTCCCGGACGCGAGGACGCCGCCGACCGCGAGGCCGAAGCCCGGGTGGGCACCGACCCGGTCGCGCGACGACGCGCCCTGCACGCCCTGGGTTACCGAACCGTGGACGTGCCCTACTGGCAACCCGTGGGCGGCCCAAATGGCGGCCCCCTGACCGACCTTGACCTGATCTACGACCCGCTGGATGGCGCGAGTACCGTACCCACCCGCCTGGTAACCTCCACCCTCCGCGCCTACTGGTCCGGCTGGCTGGGCCAGAGCCGCGCCCGGAGAGAAGCCGAAGCCCTGGCCGAGCGCGCTGGAAGCGACACCCTGGCCCTCCTGCCCGCGACCGAGACGCCGAGGTACTGGCAGGGGAAGGGGGTGGAGCAGTAAACCTCCCCCGCAAGGGGGAGGAGTGACAGCGCCAAAGCTTCAGCTCTTTAAAAACCGTCTCTTGTGGACGGCCAATCGCCACAAGTCGCTGGTTCTCGCACGGCCTTCACCCGCCTTGCTCTCGCAGTGAGACGGTGGGCACGCGGCTGGGTACACAGCAGGGTCAAACCTTCGTCAGGAGAAACGACCCCAGGCGGGGCGGGCGAGCCCTTTGCCGAGCGCAGCGGGAAGCTCCCCTGCCCCCTCTGAGGGTAGGGACTGGGGGTGGGGCAAACGAGGGCAAGATGCCCGGCCCCAAAAAAACATCACGCCCCCAACCGGAAGCGTGATGCGAAAGTAGACCTTTACGCCGCAGGCTGCTCGTTCCCCGCCTCCGCCTCAGCCCCACGCCGACCACGGGCCGGACGCTCCGGCGCCGCCTCCGCAGCCGCAGCACCCGCGACGGCAGGAACGCCGATCCGCACCAGCGTGTCCCCAAACGCCCGCATCGCGTCACTCGCCTCCAGCTCTGCGACGGCCCGGGCGTTGAGCGCCTTGAGTTCCTCCCGCGTGACGGCATACTCGGGCGCGTCGTGACCCTTGAGCGTCCGCAGCACGCTGTAGGCATTGCCCGCCTCGATGGTCGCCCCCTTGCTGGTGGTGACGCTGGGGTCGGTGGTCATGTCGCTACCCACCAGCGTGATCGCCTCGGGCGAGATCAGCGTGACCCGGTCGCCCCGTTCCTCCATGTGGGCAGCGAGTTGCAGCAGCCCCCGCAGGTGCAGCATGTGCGTGAACAGGTCGAGGTGCGCGAGCATCGCCCCCGCTTTCTTCAGCAGTGTATCCATAACCCGTATTGTTCTGTTTTTGGCAGAATTGTCAAGCCCTCTTAGGCTTAAGGCTTGAAGAGCTTTCGAGCGGGAACAGAACGACGCCCGTCAGAAAGGCAGAAGGAGGGGGAAAACCCCCTCCTCCCTGGCCGAGCGGAACACTCCTCAGTTGCGAACTTCAGTGCGCGCCGCCAGGGTCAGCTTGACCTCGATCTTCTTGCCGCCCCGCAGCACTGTGAGGGTGACCGTCTGACCGGGCTGGTAGCGGCGGACGGCGTACTGGAAGTCGGAGAAGTTGGCGATGGCGCGGCCATTGACGGCGGTCACGATGTCACCCGAGGTGCGCTTGCCGTTCTGATCGAAGGCGAGGGGTTGCAGACCTGCGCGGGAGGCGGGGCTGCCCTGCGAGACCGAAGTGAAGAAAGCGCCCGGCGTAGTCCCCAGGTCGAGGTCGAAGGCGTCGCTGAACTCCTTGAAGTTCTCGGCGGGCAATGCAAAGGCGAAGTCCAGGCGGTTGTCGAGGCCGATACCAATCACGGGGGCGTCCCGCTTCACCCCTTTACGGAGATCGGCGAGGGCCTGACTCGTGCGCGTGACGGGGACAGCATAGGCGGTGATGTTCCCCGCCCCGCCACTGGGAGCACCGATTCCCCGTCTGGACCCGCCCACGCTGATGTAGCTCACCACGCCCATCACCTCGCCGCGGGCGTTGATGATCGGCCCGCCGCTGTCTCCCGGGATAAGCTGCGCGTTCAGCTCCAGCGTGCCGGGTGGGAAGTCCGCGCGTCCGGCGTCGCTGTCCAGACCGGTCAGGCGCCCGGTCTTGGGGGTCAGGAAGGCGCCGCCCCCATTCCCGATGGCGAGCGCCGGATCACCCACGGCGGGGCGAGCGGCGGCAAGCGGCATGGAGGGTGTGCCAGCAGGCACGTTCACCTTCAACAGGGCGAGGTCGGCCTGGTCGTCGTAGCCGATCACCTGCACGGTATAGCGCTTCTTGTCGAGTGTCACGGCGCTCAGGCGCTGGGCCTCGAAGACCACGTGGTAGGCGGTCAGGGCGTACCCGTCACCGATCAGGAAGGCGGTGCCCACGCCGTCGGGCTCGGTACAGTCATTCGGAGGGCAGTCCTCAATCCGCAGGGTCGCGGGGCGCAGCTTCTGGTACAGGGCGCGCAGGCTCGCGGTCTCGCTGGCACTGAGGGGAGCGGGAGTGTTCGCCTGCCGCTGGGCAGGGGTCGTGGGGGCGGCGGTCTGGGCGGAAACGGTGGCGCCGCTGAGCAGCAGCGCCAGCGACAGGGTCAGACCGCGCGTGGCGGCCCTCCAGGCTGCGTTCATGCCTCAGTGTGATCGCTGGGGCGGGACACGTATGTGCCGCGAGTTCCGTTCCTGAACCAACGGTGCCGGGGGACGGAGGGCAGCCCCAGTTTGCGCTCGATCAGGGCGCTCAGCCGCGTCAGGATGCCGGGGCCACTCCAGCCGATCACGCAGGCCGCCGCCAGCAGCAGCGCCGGGGCGGGCGCGGGCCGCATGAACACTGTCAGCAGCGCCGTCACCGTCAGGGCCGCGATGCCCGCCGCCATGGAGAGGGCCGCTACCTGCCGCAACCGGGGCAGGGTGACGCGGGCGAGCTGCCGCGCGAGTTGCGTCACAGCGCCCGCGGCAAAGGCGACGCCCAGCAGCGGCGCGATGCCGGAAAGGGGGGTGGGGTCGGTCATGGAAACCTCCTCTGGCAAAGGGGACGGAAAGGCGGAACGGGAGGAGAAAAACCCAGGTCGAATACGTCAAAAGCATAATATGACGGGAGTCATAGAGTCAAGGTCTGGAATTCCAGTTGTGCGAATCCTCACACCGTAGACTGGTCCCATGACTTCCTCTTCTCCCCTTGCCGATCTGTCCGCCTGGCTGCGCGAGCGGCGGGGCGCGCTGGGGCTGCGGCAGGACGAGGTGGCGCGGCGCACGGCGCTCCACGGCGGCGAGGCGGGCACAGTCACGCAGCCCTACCTCAGCCGCCTGGAACGGGGAGTGCGGCCCCTGGACGCCCTCACGCCCGCCCGGCAGGACGCGCTGCGGCGGGCGCTGGAGATCAGCGCGGGCGAGTGGGTGGCGCGGACCGGGCTGCCGCTCCTCTCGCGGGAAAGCAGCGACGACGCACTCACCGCCCTCGAACTGTTCCGCGTGCCGGTGCGTGCCCTCGCCACGGCGGGTCTGCCGCTGACGGAGGATTCCAGCAGCGTCATCGACATCGAACTCGTCCCCGCGCGCGAGCACCGCCCCGGCATGCTGGTGCTGGAGGTCCAGGGCGACTCCATGACCGAGCCGGGGGGCGGCGGTATCCGCCCGGGCGACCGCGTCTACGTGGACCCCGGCGACCTCGACCTGCGCGAGGGCCGGGTGTATGTGCTGCACGTGACCGGCCTGGGCCTGACCGTCAAGCGGCTGCGGCGCTACGGCGATCACGTCTGGCTCACCAGCGACAACCCCGATCATCCCCCGGTGCGCCCGGAGGAGGCGACCATCGTGGGCCGGGTGTACTTCCACCAGCCGCGCGGAACGCGCCTGTAGACGGGGAGTTACCCTGGGGCGCATGGCCGACCCCCTGACCCGCGTCTTCGTGTACGGCACCCTGATGCCCGGCGAGCGCAACGCCGGTGTGGCCGCGCGGGGTGGTCCGTTCGAGGCTGCCCCCGCCCGCCTGCCCGGCTTCCGGCTGCTGCATCTCCTTCCCGAAGCGTATCCCGTCATCGTGCCGGGACAACCCGGGGAGCAGGTGCGCGGCTACGTCCTGACCTACCCCCAGGACGGCTGGGACCGCGCCCTACCTTTCCTGGACGCGCTGGAGGGGGTCCACGAGACACCGCCGCTGTACACCCGCGAGTGCGTGACGGTCAGGCTGGACGGGGGTGGAAGTGTCCCAGTCTGGGTGTACGTGTATGCCGCTGCTGGACGCCTGGACCAGCCGGGGGTGGTTCCCGTCCCGGGGGGTGACTGGCGCCATCTACCGGACCGAACGAGGCCCCGTCCGGGTGACCGCTAGCCAAGAAAAAACCACCCCGGAAGGTCCAGGGTGGCGTGGGAGAGCGGGTCTCAGCGGATGACGCGCTGGCCGCGGCGGATGTTCAGGCGATCCGTCAGGGCGATGTACTCGTCGTAGCTGGTGCGCTCCAGGTACTTCAGGAGGCGGCGGCGCTGGCCGTTCAGGAGTTGCAGGCCGCGCTGGCCGTGCTTGTCCTTCTGGTTTTCGGTCAGGTGGCGCGACAGGTTGTTGATGCGCTCGGTCAGGAGCGCCACCTGCACGGCGGTGCTGCCGGTGTCGTTGCTGCTCTTGGCGTAGGTCTGAATGGTCTGCTTTTTGTCGATCACGTGGTACCTCTCTTGTTATGAAGTCCCGCTCGCGGCAGCCGGGGCAAAAAGACAGCCGGGCCCCACCGCTCGCGGCGGCAGAGGGGAGCTTAGCACGAATCTGGGCCTTGACAAGAGGCGCCCTCCCCCCTAGTATCTCTTTCGCCCTTCACCCTGCTCGGGTGGCGGAATTGGTAGACGCGCACGTTTGAGGGGCGTGTAGGTTTCCTGTGTGGGTTCAAGTCCCATCCCGAGCACCATAAGCACCGCCGGAGTTCACCGCTCCGGCGGTTTGCTTTGGCTGCCCTGTCCACCCCGCCGCCGTGTGCTACACTCCGCGTCGCATTGCTGGCGCAGCGCAGCGGGAACGCCTGAACCTGGTCAGGGCCGGAAGGCAGCAGCCATAAGGGATGATTTCCGGGTGCCGCTGCTCACCGGCAATGCTTTTTTGTGCCCTGACGTGCCACCATCGGGCATGACCCGTACCCGGGCGGCCACGCCGGACGACGCTCCCGCCATCACCCGCATCTACAACCAGGGCATCCGGGACCGGGTGGCGACCTTCGAGACGCGGGAGCGCGGCGAGGCGGAGGTGCGCGAGAGGCTGGTCGGTCCGCAGCCCGCCGTCGTCGTGATGGATGATGCCGGGAACGTCGTGGCCTTTGCCTGGAGCAGCCCCTACAGCACCCGCCCGGCCTACGCGACCATCGGGGATCACGGCGTCTATGTCGCGCGGGAGGCCCGGGGACAGGGGTACGGCGAGGCGGCCCTGCGTGCCCTGATGGTTGCTGCACGGCAGGCCGGGCTCCACAAGCTCACCAGCCGCATCTTCGCGGACAACGAACCCAGCCGCCGACTGCACCTGCGCTGCGGCTTCCGCGAGGTCGGCCTTCAGTACCGCCACGCCCGGCTGGACGGTGAGTGGCGCGATGTGGTGGTCGTGGAGGCCTTGCTGGACGGGTGAAGGAATATTCCTCCTCAGACGGGGAGAAGTCGGCGCGCCACCTCCAGGAAGGGAGCGCCCACCCGGGTGAGGCCGTGACGCTTCAAAAAGAGCCCGGTCGAGACCCGCTCCAGGTAGGCCCACTGCCAGACGGCCTCGGCCTCCGTCCCCGTCGCCCGCGCCACCGCCCCGCACCAGGCGCGCACCTCCGAGTGGGGGTCGGCCGAGGCCAGAAGACGCCCGTTCCAGCCTCTCAAAGCGACCCCGAGGTCGTACTCCGGTTCGCACAGAAAGCCCTCCGGGTCCACGAACACGTGGCCGGTCTCGGCGCCCGGACGGCTGGCCTCGACGGGCAGCAGATTCCCCACGTGGGGGTCGCCGTGAACCAGAACCTGCCGGGCAGGATCATGGGCCGCCAGGCGTTCCCGGGCATAGCGCACCGCCTGATCGGCCACGGCGTGCAGGGCGGGGTCCTCCTCCTGCCGCACCGAGTCACGCACCAGGGCGAGCAGCCCGGCGGCCTTGTGCTCGGACGGCTCCGGCAGGGACCGGGCGAGTTCGGCCGTTCCCCGCCAGGCCTGCATCAGCGTCCCGACCAGAACGGGCAGCACGGCGGGCACATCGTCCAGCGATTCCTCAATCGGCGGCCCGAGGGCTTCCATCAGGAGCGCACCCCGGCCAGGGTCATGGGCGAGTACCTGCACGTAGCCTTGTCCCCGCGCGGCCACCAGCGTTGCTATCTGCGTGTTCAGGATGGGTTCCGGCAGGGCCAGTTTGAGGACGGCCCGCCCGCCGTCCGCAGTGGTCACCCGGCAGACGTAGGAACGGCTTCCTCCGGGGAGCGCCTCGCCCAGCCGTAAGCCCCACTCGCGGCATTGCTGCTGGACGGCACGGGGCAGTGAATCGAGCCAGCGGCGGCCGGGAGCGCCCAGGCTTTCCGCATAGGCCCGCACGACGGGTTGTGCCATGACAGGACCAGCGCCTTCCAGGTTCACAACTCCCCCGGTCTCAGCGCGTCTTCGGAATCAGGACCAGCGACTGCGTCTCCTTCACCACCGCCAGTTCGCGCAGCCGCTCGGGGTCGAGGTCGCCCGATTTCGCCAGTGTCTCCGCCTTCTTGCGGTCGATCACGGCGACTTCCAGGGCAGCGGCGTCGCCGAACACGTCCCGGAAGTGATCGACCGGATACTCGACCCGGCGCGAGACCTTCAGTTCCGCGCGGTACAGGTCGGTCTCGGCGCGGGCCCCCGAGGTGAGCGCGGCCTTGATCTGAGCGGCCAGGGCGTCCCGTTCCAGCTCCAGCCCCTGCAAGGTGTCGCGCAGGGTGGCGTAGCGCTCCAGCAGGTCGTGCAGCGTGGGTTCCTCGGTGGGATGCAGCGGCGCCGTCATGAGCTCAGCCTAAAGCAAGAAGAGCCCGCGGGACTGGGCGCACCCCACCCTCCTTTAGGCGGGCTGCGGAAGGGGCGCAGCCTGGGCCTCCTCCAACAATGCCAGCAGGTGTCCGACCGTCCGGTGCGCCTCCAACGGGTGACGCAGGTGGAAGCCGGGGTCTACCGTGTACCTGTTGCGGCGGCCCTCACGGGTGCGCGTGAGAACGCCCGCCTGCTCCAGTTCCCGCACAATGCGCTGCACGGCGCGTTCGGTGATCCCGACCAAGTCGGCGACCTGCCGCAGGGTGGCGTCGGGCTCCCGCACCAGGCACAGCAGCACGTGGCTGTGGTTGGTCAGGAAGGTCCACTGGCTGTCGGGGGCAGGGTCAGTCATGGGTGGGGTAGGAATCGGCGAGGTCAGTTCGGCGCGGATCAGCAGTCTATGCCGGTCCTCCCGCCGGGGGATGGACGAGCTGAGCAACTCCTCCTCCCAGGACTGTACACGGTATAAAGGGCGAAATCAAATACACGAAACATTTTTCGCTATTATCTCCTTAGCTGCGGGGAGTCGCCCCGAACTGCACAAGGAGAACCCATGAACACGACTGCCTCCCATCCCCAGAACGCCGACGCGCCCCAGTCCACCCTCACTCCCATCGCCGTCGCGCCCGGTGACGGCATCGGTCCCGAAATCATGGGGGCCACGCTGCGGGTGTTGGAGGCGGCGGGGGCGCGCATCGAGCCCCATCCGGTCGAGGTGGGCCAGGAGGTCTACCTGCGCGGCGTGAGCTCCGGGGTCGCGCCGGAGGCCTGGGAGGTTCTGCGGCGCACCGGGGTGCTGCTCAAGGGGCCGATCACCACCCCCCAGGGCGGCGGGTACAAGAGCGTGAACGTGACGCTCCGCAAGGCGATGGGGCTGTACGCCAACGTGCGCCCGGCCCGCGCCTATGCGCCCTTCGTCGCCACCCACCACCCCGGCATGGACCTGGTGATCGTGCGGGAGAACGAGGAGGACCTGTACGCGGGGATCGAGCACCGCCAGACCGACGAGGTGTACCAGTGCCTGAAGCTGGTGACCCGGGACGGCTGCGAGCGGGTCATCCGTTACGCCTTTGAGTACGCCCGCGCGCATGGCCGCCGCAAGGTCACGGCCATGAGCAAGGACAACATCATGAAGCTCACCGACGGCCTGTTCCACCGGGTCTTCGACGAGGTGGCCCGGGAGTACCCGGACCTGGGCGCTGACCACATGATCGTGGACATCGGGGCGGCGCGGCTGGGGGCCCGGCCCGAAGCTTTCGACGTGATCGTGACCCTCAACCTCTACGGTGACATCCTCTCCGACATCGCCTCGGAGGTGGCGGGCTCGGTGGGTCTGGGCGGCAGCGCGAATATCGGGCAGAGCGTGGCGCTCTTCGAGGCGGTTCACGGCAGTGCCCCCGACATCGCCGGGCAGGACAAGGCCAACCCCAGCGGCCTGCTGAACGCGGCGGCCCTGATGCTGACCCACATCGGGCAGGGGGACGTGGCTGCGCGGGTGCTCAACGCCTGGCTGCGGACGCTGGAAGACGGCATTCACACCGGGGACATTGCGGGGGAACACACGACCCAGCGGGTGGGCACCCAGGCGTTCGCGCAGGCCATCATCGACCGCCTGGGGCAGATGCCGCAGCGCCTGCCCGCCGTGAGTGGCGAGGCAGCCTCCCAGATTCAGGTGCAGGTCAAACCCCGTCCCCGCGCCCAGAAGGTGCTCGTGGGCGTGGACGTATTCCTGGAGTGGTGGGAGGCCGACCGTCAGCCAGACGTGCTGGGCACCCAACTTCAGAGGGCAGCCAATACCGACTGGAAACTCGACATGATCTCCAACCGGGGCGTGAAGGTCTGGCCGCAGGGTCTGCCCGAGACGACCTGCTCGGACCACTGGCGCTGCCGCTTCCTGTGGCAGGGGGCGCGGCCCCTCACCCACGCGGACGTGCTGGCGCTGCTCGCCCGCGTCTCGGACGTGGGGCTGGACTTCGTGAAGACCGAGCACCTGTACACCTTCGACGGCCAGCCGGGGTACACCGCCGGGCAGGGGCAGTAGGGCCGCGGAGGCGGGCAAGGGCAACGTCGTCAGGTTGGCACCGCCGCCGGTTGGCTCCCCTGTAAACAGCTCGGTGAGTCCGGCCCTGTGAGCCACCTCCGGGGCAGCGGCCCCGGGTTCCTGGAGGGCAGCGGCTGTGGCTCCCCCTCAGTGGGGCTGTCCGCAAAGTTGAGTGGGGGTTGACCGGGGTATCCCCTGCCAGAACCGGACTTCAGGCTTGCCCTGGGGGCGAAGGCCCTGACCACCCCCAGGCCGCAGGCTGTCACCCGGACGGGGAACAGACAGGACGGGGCATTCTCAGGACAGCCGTTCTAGGATGGCCGGGTGAACGACCCGGCGTCCGACCTGCTGCCCGCCCCCCTGGCCCCCGACCTCGAACGGCGGATTCTGAACGCCATTCGTCGCGGCGCCAGCATGCAGGACATCGCGGAGTTGCGCCCAGGCCGCATGGCCTCGCCGGAGGACGCCATCCAGGCCCTGCAAGACGGCAACGCCCGCTTCTTCTCCGGCAGGGCAACCCGGCCCGAGGCCGACGCCAACCAGCGGCGCGCGCAGATCATGGAGCAGTCGCCCTTCGCAGCGGTGCTGGCGTGCAGTGACAGCCGGGTGCCCGTGGAGATCGTGTTCGACCAGGGCCTGGGCGACCTCTTCGTGGTGCGGGTGGCGGGGAACGTGGTGGCTGAAACAGGTCTGGGCACGCTGGAGTACGCGACCGAACACCTCGACGTGCGCCTGATTGTGGTCATGGGCCACGAGGGCTGCGGGGCCGTCGCCGCCGCGCTGCTCCCCGAGGAGCAGGTCGCCCGGGAGCCCGAGAACTTGCGCCGCCTGATCGAGCGGATTCAGCCCTGCGTGCGGGACATGCCCCCCATCCGCGACAGGAAGGCCCGGATGCGCGAGGCGGTGCTGAACAATGTCCGCTGGCAGGTCGCCAGCCTGCGCGAACAACCCGTCATCCAGGCGGCCGAGGCGCGTGGGCAGATTCGGGTGATCGGCGCCTACTACGAGATTGGCTCGGGGGCGGTGGACTTTTTGATCGAGGAAGAGGACCTGCGGCCCTAAGCCGACGGGCAGGTAGAGTGGCCCCATGCCGTCCCCCCTTCCTGTCCTGACGGGCGAACAGGTCGTCCTGGCCCGATTGCGCCGCGAGGACGTGCCCGAACTCGCCCATTACTTCCACAACCTGGAGCTGACCACGTACCTGGGCGGCTCCGGCACGTCGTATAGCCTGGAGGACGAGCAGGCGTATTTCGAGGTGGTCAGCCGCAACAACCCATCGCAGGTCACCTTCGGCATTTACGAGCGCAGCTCCGGGCGGCTGATCGGCGGCGTGGACCTGCGCGACATCAACCACCGCCACGGTACGGCCGAACTGGGCATCAGCATTCACGACCCCGATGCCTGGGGAGGCGGCTCCGGCTCCGAGGCGACGCGGTTGATGGTGGGGTACGGCGTCTTCCACCTGGGGCTGCACAACATCCTGCTCAAGGTGTTTTCCTTCAACACCCGCGCGATCCGCGCCTACGAGAAGGTCGGTTTCGTGGTCTGCGGACGGCGGACGGGGACGGTGCGGCTGGGCGGGGAGCGGTACGACACGGTCTTTATGGAGATCACGGCGGAGCGGGTGGACACATCCGCCCTGCGCGCCCAGATCAGGCTTCTGGAATAAAAAACCCGCCTGGAGGGGGCAGTCGGCGCTTCGGACAAGGGGGCGCGAGGCCGGAACTATCCCACCGCGCCCAGGGTTATCCTTCGACTTGCGCTTCTTCTGGGCGTGCTTTTCAGCAGACTTATGTGGGTGCATAAGGACCACCGAGCTGGACACATCCCCACATTCAGGGCGTCCAGCCATTGCCTTTTCCTGTGAGAGGTGAGGTCGTGGGCGGACGGGTGCCTCGGTCGTTTCCTCAGACTGTCATGCGTCCTGCCCGTCACCGGACTTCCAAAATGCACCGGACGGGCCGCGCTAGAATGCCCCTTGTTACGCGCCCCGGTATCGAGGAGGCGCGTCTTTCAAGGAGACACTGAACATGGCCGGTCACAGCAAGTGGGCGCAGATTAAGCGCAAGAAGGGTGCGAACGACAAGAAACGCAGCGCGATGTACTCCAAGCACATCCGCGCCATTCAGGCGGCGGTCCGGTCGGGCGGCAGCGGCGATCCGGCGGGCAACCTTAGCCTGAAGAACGCCATCGCGGCGGCCAAGGCCGACACGGTGCCCGCCGACAACATCGAGAACGCGATCAAGCGCGCGGCGGGCGCGGCGGAGGGTGCAGCCGAGTATAAGGAGGTCACGTACGAGGGCTACGGCCCCGGCGGCACAGCGATCTTCATCGAGACGCTGACCGACAACGTGAACCGCACGGTCGCCGACATCCGCGCGGTGTTCAACAAGCGCGGCGGCTCGCTGGGCACGAACGGCAGCGTCGCCTGGCAGTTCGAGAAGAAGGGCGTGATCCTGCTCCCCGACACCTCGGAGGCCGCGCAGGAGGCCGCCATCGAGAACGGCGCCGAGGACATCCAGGAGTCGGAGGACGGCCTGGAGATCAGCACCGCGCCCAACGACCTGTACACCGTGCAGGACGGGCTGGCGGCGGCGGGATTCAAGCCCGAGAGCGGGCAGATCACGATGATTCCCACGAACACGGTCGCTGTGAGCGGTGACGACGTTCGCAAGCTCATGACCCTAATCGATTCGCTCGAAGACCTCGACGATGTGCAGAACGTCTATTCCAATGCCGAACTGCCGGAGGACGTGGAGGCGTAGGAGTAAGCGGAGGACAGGAAGATCAAAGGCGGAAGGCCCTCAACAGGCCTTCCGCCTTCTTGCAGTTCAACGCTGGAGTGGATTGATCCACCAGGCTGCGGCCCGGATAGTGTCTTCCCGGCAGTCCTCAAGACAGAGCAGCCTCATGAACGACCAACCCAATGTCATGAAGCTGAGCGGGGAAGAGCCTATGGCATCGTGAGCTACTACGTTCAGGGACAGGATGCCGGAAGGAAATTTTCCTTCACGAGTTAGTCCGTCCTTCAGTGGCGCTAAGAGGTCGGCTGGCAATCCCCCGCGAAATCCGGTCGTCGCCTCTGGAAGGGGCATGTCAGGAGCGAACTGGGCAGGAAAACGGACGGCGAACGAGGACGTGTCGTCCGGGGGGAACTCACCGCCGATCAGAGCCGCCTGATTGTTATTGAGTGGGAACCACTGGGAGATTGCCAACCTTCGGGAAGAAATGCGGCAATTGGCGGGAGCCAGCCGGAGTAGCTCTCCAACCTCCTGGATCAACGGGGCAGGAAGCTCATCCACCCAAACGCCCACCTCCTGACCCCGTGGTCGCCACCGGAGTTCATACTTCACAGCACCAGTGCCCTCGCGTTCCCACCAATCCGGTCCCAGAGCGTAAAGGCTGCCCTTGCCCCGGGGCGGATGATTCCCTCGTCCTCCCAACCGGCGGCGAGGGCGGGGCCGCGGGTGTGCGCCCACAGCACGTCCTCCTGGGTCAGGGCCTCCCCGGGCGCCAGAAGCTCCCCCTCGTCGTCGCGGCGGGTGACGGCGGCGGCGAAGTTGGCGCGGTACTCGGGCGGGGCGACCGGGGCGTCGGACCCGAAGGCGAGCAGGGCCCCCGCGTCCCGCAACGAGCGGAAGGCGTAGCTCGTCTCCGTGAGGTGTGGCAGGAGGTGGCGAATCATCGCCCCGTCAGCCTGTAAGTGGATGGGCTGGACGCTCGCGGTGAGGCCACGGAAACGGGGAATGTCCTCCGGCCGTAGGTGCTGCGCGTGCTCGATCCGAAGCCGCACGCCCTTCTCGGCGGCGAGGGGGCGCAGGGCGTCGTAGGCATCCAGCACCTCGGTGTTCGCCCGGTCCCCGATGGCGTGGGTGACGGGGGTGAGGCCCAGCCGCAACGCCTCGGCCCCCAGTTCGCGGATCAGGTCGGGGGAGTCGAGGGCGATGCCGGTGCCGCTGCCGTCCGCAAAGCCCGGCGCGTGCAGCCAGGCGGTGCGGCTGCCCAGCGCCCCGTCGGCGAAGAACTTGACCCCGCCCCACTGGAAGAGGCCGCCGGGGTTGAGGCCTACTCCTAATTCCCGGGCATGCCCCAAGCGTCCATGGGGCAGGGTTGCCCAGATCCGCAGCGGCAGTTCCCCCCGAGTGGCGAGCGTCTGGAGGGCCCGCGGCGCCTCGGGGGGCTCGAAGGCCATCGTGTGCGCGCTGACGTATCCACGGCTCGCCAGATCGTCCGCCCCCGCCTTCGCCGCCGCCAGGTACTCCGCCTCGCTGGGGATGGGCCGGGCGCGGGCGACGAGTTCGCTGGCGCTTTCGAGCAGCGTCCCCAGTGGCCGGACGATCCTCCCGCCCTCAGGATCGGGGGTGGTCTCGGTCACCCCGCTCAAACGCAGCGCGAGCGAATTCGCCCAGCTCAGGTGCAGGTCCCGCGAGTAGAGCAGGACCGGGTGGTGCGGGCTGACCTCGTCCAGGACCGCGGCGGCTGGGTACTCGTTCAGACCCAGCTCGCTGAGCAGGAAGCCGCCGCCGCGAATCCAGGTGCCCGCCGGGGTGTTCATCGCCCGCTGCGCCACCCGGGCTTGTACCTCCGACACGCTGCGGGCACCGTGCAGGTTCAGCTCCGAGAGCGAGAAGCCGTAGGAGACGAGGTGGATATGCGCCTCCGCCAGTCCCGGCGTGAGGATCAAGTCGCGGTGATCGATCACGCGCGCCCGTGGGGCGAGGGCGGCGACCTCCTCACGGGTCCCCACAGCCAGGATCCGGCTGCCCCCGACGAGGACTGCCCCAGCCTGTGGCCGCCCAGGGTCGAGGGTCAGGGTGCGCGCGTGAAGGACCATCAAGTCAGCGTCGGGAAGGGTCACGCCCCTCAGCCTAACCTATGAAGGCAAAGTGAAGTTTTATATCTCCCTTTCTCACCTGGCCGTTAAAATAACTTCATGCCTCGGATCATGGTCGTGGATGACGACGCCGCCATCCTCAAACTCATCAGCGTGATCCTGACGCGTGCAGGACACGAAGTCCGCACCACCCATCAACCCCTGGAAGCCCTCGATCTGCTGAAGGTCTTCACCCCTGACCTCCTGATCAGCGACGTAGTGATGCCGTACATGACCGGCCTGGAGTTCCTGGAGCAGGTGCGCGCTCATGAAAAGCTCAGCAACCTGCCCTTCGTGCTGCTTTCCAGCCATGCCGAGCGCGACGACGTGCGCCGGGGCATGAATCTGGGGGCGGACGACTACCTGCCCAAGCCCTTCACCCCGCAGGACCTGCTCACCGCGGTCGACGCCCGGTTGCGCCGGGCGGGCCTGAGCCGCCAGGGCGAGAGCGGCATGTCGGCGCGTGGCCTGGGGACCGCACAGGTCGTCTGGCAGGGTGCCCCCGTCTCTTGGGTCTCGCGCAAGGCGCTGGAACTGTTCTTCTACCTGCTGGAGCACAAGGAGGTGACCTCCTGGGAGGCCGCCGAGGCCCTGTGGCCCGAGAAGGACGAGGCGCGGGCGAGCAGTCTCTTTCACACCACCCTGCACCGGTTGCGCCGCAGCCTGAGCAACGAGGCCGTAGTGAGCACCAACCGCCGCTACGCCCTCGCGCAGGACCTGCGCGCCGACTACGATGTCCACCGCTTCGAGCTGCTCGCCGCCCAGGCCGAGCAGGGCGCCCTGGGCCTGGAGGAGCTGCGCGAGCTGACCGGCATGTACGGCCACTTCCTGCCCGGCGCCGACAGCCCCTGGGTGGACGACGTGCGCGCCCGGTTGGAGCAGAAGCAGTTCAGCGTGCTGGGCCTGGCTGCCCAGGCCGCTAGCGCCGCGGGCCGGGCCAAGGACGCCGCCCTCTTCCACCAACGCGCCCTCGCCATCGACCCCATGAGCGAGTCCGACTGGCAGGGCCTGACCCGCGCCCTCGACTCCCTGGGCGACCCCCGCGCCCGCCTCGCCGCCCAGCGGGAAGCCTGGTGGGCGATGGACCTGAATTGACGATGCATTGATTGAATAAACGTGGTTGTTCCCCTCCCGGCGTCCTGGTCGGGAGGGGATTTTGCTGCCAGGTCCGGCAGGATGAGGCGCCCGTCCCTGCGCCCCATCCGCACCCCGAACCGCAACTCCAATTGGTAGTCCTCTCACGTCACCCCGGGAGGCCGACTTCAAACTGCCAGACATGCGACACCTCATCTTTCCCAGCAAGGAACAGGCGGACGCTTTTATCGAGGACCTGCGCGCCCAGGGCGTGATTCAGCCGGAAGTCGGGCAGACGACCCTGAACCGCCGCATGGCTGAAACACAGACCACTCAGACGACCACCACAGTTGACGGGCAGACTGCCGCCGAGGAGGCGGGCGAGGGGGCCATTGAGGGGACGGGGGTCGGCGCGGCTGTCGGCACCGTGGCTGGGGTGGCCAGCGCGGCGGCCGCTCTGGCGACGGGTGGCCTCGCCGTTCCCGTCATCCTGGGCATGGCGGCCCTGGGCTCGGGGGTGGGCGCTGCGGTGGGCGCGATTGGCGGCGCGGCGGAGGCCAACGCGGACGGCGCCTCCGACGGCTCCTATGTCGAGGATCACCGCTACGACCAGATCAATGAAGGTGTCGGCGGCGGCCGCGCAGTGGCTGTAGAGGACAACATTCCGTCCGATGTCGTCGAAGCGGCGGCGTCCCGGCACGGCGGACAGTTCGTCTAACGCGAATTCCACAGGTCGGGGAGGTGAAGCGGAAGCTCACCTCCCCGGCTTTCGTTTCCGTCCCACCGTGCATCCGGCGGATTCGCCCCCTGAGCCCCGCTGATAGACTCTGCCCCATGACCGGGCCGCTGACCACCTCTGAAATTCGGGAGAAGTACCTGCAATTCTTCGAGAGCAAGGGGCACCTGCGCCTGCCCAGCCACTCGCTGATCGCGCCCGACCCGACCACCCTGTTCACGGTCGCGGGGATGCAGCCCTTCAAGCCGCAGTTCATGGGCGCCCCGGCCAGGTTCCCCGGCTACGGCGAGAACCGGCGGGTCACGACCGCACAGAAGTGCCTGCGGGTGGGCGACATCGAGAACGTGGGGCGCACCCTGCGGCACTGCTCGCTGCTGGAGATGCTGGGCAACTTCTCCTTCGGCGACTACTTCAAACGTGAGGCGCTGACCTGGGCGTGGGAGTTCCTGACGAGCCCGGAATGGATGGGCCTGGACGCCTCCAAACTCTATGCGACCGTGTACGAGGAGGACGAGGAGGCCTTCGGCATCTGGACGCGGGAGATCGGGCTGCCCGAGGACCACATCCTGCGCTTCGGGGCCGACGAGAACTTCTGGCCCGCCGACGCGCCGAAGGAGGGTCCGAACGGGCCGTGCGGGCCGTGCTCGGAGATTTTCTATGACCGGGGGCCGAAGTACGGCGACGACACCTGGGCGGACTACGCCCAGACCCGCGAGAGCGCCCGCTTCCTGGAAATCTGGAACTGCGTCTTCCCGCAGTACGACCGCCAGGACCCCCTTCCCGACGGCACGCCCGTGCTGGCCGACCTGCCCTTCAAGAATATCGACACCGGCATGGGGCTGGAGCGCATCGCCACCGTCGTGCAGGACGTGTACGACTTCTACTCCAACGACGTGTTCGCTCCGGTCATCGCGCGGATCGCGGAACTCAGCGGCAGGCCCTACGAGGGGCCGCAGAGCCTGTCGCACCGGGTCGTGGCCGAGCACATCCGCAGCGTGAGCATGACGATTGCGGACGGGGTGGCGCTGTCGAACACGGGGCGCGGCTACACGGTCCGCAAGATTCTGCGCCGGGCGAGCCGCCACGCCTACCTGCTGGGCCTGCGCGAGCCGACCCTCTACAAACTCGTGCCCCTCGTCGTGGAGAAGATGGGCGGCGCGTACCCGGAACTCATGGCGGAGGAGGAGCGCGTCACGGCGGCCATCCGGGCGGAGGAGGAACGCTTCCTCAAGACGCTGGAGGGGGGAACGCAGCGCATCACGTCGCTGCTGAGCGGGCTGGACCGCGGCGCGACCCTCTCCGGCGAGGAGGCCTTCGTCCTGTACGACACCTACGGCTTTCCCCTCGACCTGACGAAGGAGATTGCCGAGGAATACGGCATCACGGTGGACGAGGCCGAGTACGCCGAGAGCCTGGAAAAGGCGCAGGAACTCGCCCGCGCGGGCAGCAAGTACGGCAAGTCGGAACTCTTCGGCGGCAACCAGGAGGCGCTTGAGGGCCTCTCCCCCACCCGTTTCGTCGGCTACGAGGAGCTGGAGGCGCAGGGTGAGGTCGTGGCCCTGGTCGGCGCGGGCGAGCGGCTTTCGCACCTGCCTGCGGGCAGCGAGGCGACCGTGGTGCTCTCCCGCACGCCCTTCTACGCCGAGGGCGGCGGCGAGGTGGGCGACACCGGGCGGCTGGAGTGGGACGGCGGCTCCGGCCTGGTGCGCGACACCCGCAAGACCCCGGCGGGCGTGTTCCTGCACGACGTGCTCGTGGAGGAGGGAGAGCTGCGACCCGGCGTTGCGGTGCGCGGGATCGTGTCGGGCGAGCGCCAGGCCATCCAGCGCCACCACACCGCCACCCACCTGCTGCACGCGGCGCTGCGGGCGGTGCTGGGCTCGGGCGTGCGGCAGGCGGGCTCGCTCGTGGCGGCCGAGCGGCTGCGCTTCGACTACACGCACGGGGCGGCCCTGAGCACGGACGAGGTCGCCGGGATCGAGCGCCTGGTGAGCCGCTGGGTGAGCGCCAACTTCCCGGTGACCTGGCGCGAGATGCCGCTGGAGGAGGCGCGGGCGGCGGGCGCCACGGCCCTCTTCGGCGAGAAGTACGGCGACACCGTGCGCGTGGTGAGCGTGGAGGGCGGCGTGCCCTTCGAGGGACGGACGGTGACGAGCATGGAGCTGTGCGGTGGCGCGCACGTTCGCCGCACCGGGGACATCGGCGCCTTCGTGATTATGTCCGACGAGAACGTGGCTGCCGGGGTGCGCCGCATTGAGGCGCTGGCGGGCGAGGCGGCGACCGCCTGGATGCGCGAGCGGCTGCAGACGGCGGGCCGGGTGGCGGGTCTGCTCAACACCGGCCTGGACGGGCTGGAGGCGCGTGTGGCGGGGTTGCAGGCGGGGCTCAAGGCCGCGCAACAGGAGACGGCGCAGGTCCGCCGTCAGCTCGCGGAGGCTCAGATGGGCGGCGGGGCTGGAGCGGGGCAGCAGGTGCGCGATCTGGGTGGCTTCCGGGTCGCGGCGCTGCGGCTTTCCGGCATCGAGGGGAACGAGTTGCGGGGCGCCGCTGACAAGCTGCTCGACCAGAGCGGCGCGGACCTCGCCGTGATCGCCAGCGACCGGGGCCTGGTGGTGAAGGCGACGAAGGACGCCGTCGGGCGTGGGGCGCACGCGGGGCAACTCGTGGGCAAGCTCGCGGCGGCAGCGGGCGGCAAGGGTGGCGGGCGGCCCGACATGGCGCAGGCGGGCATCCAGAACCCGGAGGCGGCGCTGGGGGCGCTGGAAACGGCGCTGTAAACCAGGGTGGGACATGTTTAGGGCCGGGGCGCAAGTTCTCCGGCCCTTTTCCGTCACGCCCGCTCGTTCCTCACCCCAGCCCCAGTTCCGCCCGCTGGGCCCGCGTCAGGCTGGCGACGACCATGGCGTGGCTCCCGGTCAGCAGGTCGTTCAATAACTTGTCCGGCAGCGTTCCGTCCAGCGTGGCCGTGATCCAGTGGCGCTTGTTGAGGTGGTAGCCGGGTTGGATGGCCGGGTGGGCCGCGCGCAGTTCCTCGCTGTCCTCGGGCCGGACTTTCAGGCTCAGTGTCACCGGGTCAGCCGTGATGTCCGTCAGGGCGTACATCTTGCCGCCGACCTTGAACACCAGGGCCGTGGGGCCGAAGGGAAACGTCTCGGACGAACCCGGCAGGGCCGCGCAGGCCGCGCGCACGTCGGCGATGGAACGCATGGGGAGAGTATGGGGGACCTGGGTCCTCAACTCTCGGTGTCCGGGCTCAGGCCCTCCGCCCCTTCGAGGGCACGGTTCGCCTCCACCTCCTCGCTGCCGTCGCCCAGCAGGGCGGTGACCTCCTCGGCCCCCAGGTGCTTGCCGGAAGGGGCGGGGATGGGAGGTGCCTCGCGGGTGGCAAAGTCTGCGGGCGCGGGACCCTGTTCGGTGGAGGTCTGCTCCGTCTCCTGGGGGCGCACGGCGAGGCCGGGGATCACGGGCAGGGGGTCACGGTCGTCCTGGGTCATGCCCCAGCGTGGCGCCGGGATGTCAGGGCTATCCAACCTTTCGCTCAAGGTTTCGTGATGAACTGCCGGGGATGCGCCGCCCCCTCCTGCCGCTGGTCCTGGCTCCGCTGCTGCTCTCGGGCACGCCCCGCCCTGCCCCGGACGTGCTGCGGGTGGCGGTGCTGAGCGATTTCAACGGCCCCTACGGCAGCACGGTCTACCCGGCGGCCCTGCACCGCAGCGTTGCGCGGATTATGCGGGAGTGGAGGCCGGACGCGGTGCTGTCGGCGGGCGACCTGATCGCCGGGCAGCGGGCCGCTCTCACGGACGCGCGGGTGCGGGCGATGTGGGCGGCCTTCGAGCGCGACGTTCACGCGCCGCTGCGGGCCGCCGAAATTCCCTTCGGCTTCACCCTGGGCAACCACGACGCCTCCCTGACGCGCGACCGACGCGAGGCGGCGGCGTACTGGACGGCCCATCCACCCACGCTGAATTTCGCCGACCGGGCGCATTTCCCCTTCCGGTACAGCTTCACTTTGGGGGCGTCGGGCAAGTCGCTGTTCGTGGCCGCGCTCGACGCGAGCGGGCCGAACGTCGGCTCGGAGCAGCGGGCATGGCTGGCCCGGCAACTCGCCTCGGCCCCAGCGCGGGCGGCGGGGGCCACGATCGTGCTGGGGCACCTGCCTCTGGCGGGGGTCAGCGCGGACAAGAACCGACCGGGCGAGGTCATCCGGGACGCCGCGTCACTGCGGGAGGTGATGGAGCGGGGCGGGGTCCTCGCCTACCTCAGCGGGCACCACGCCGCCTTCTACCCGGGCCGCCTGGGGCGGCTGAACGTCTTCGCCTCGGGCGGCATCGGCGGGCGCGACTACGCGGGCCGCCCTGACACGGCCCGCAGCACCCTCAGCCTGCTCACCTTCGACCTCGCCTCGGGGAGTGCCACCTTCCTCACGGTGGATGCCGAAACGGGCGCGGAGGTGCCGGTGTCGTCCCTCCCCGCACGGCTGAACGGTCTGGGCGGACCGGTCACGCGGGTGGAGAGTCTGCGGTAGGGCCACAGGCCGCCTCATGGTCCCCGCAGGCCCATCAGTTCCAGTTCCCACAGGAGGGGCTCGTACAACTCCCCGTCAGGGGGAAGCTTCGCTGCCACGAGCAGGGGCAGCTCCTCCAGCACGTTGCAGAACGAGTCATAGGTGCCCCGCGGGGACGTGAGACGCCAGTGCACCTGGCTGCCCTCCACGATGTCTACCTGCAGGCAGCGACCCCCCACATCCTGGCTGCTGAAGACAGCCCGCTCGATCGCTCCGCTGTCCATCCGGCTCCTTTTGTGGGGAGGACGCCAAGTGAGGCGCCCAACTTTACTCCTCCGCCGCCCGCACCCCGTTTAACTCTTCTCCCCGAAGCTGAAGATTTCGAGGTCGTCCACCGCCCTACCCGCCCCCCGAAGCTGCGCGAGGTCTTCCGGGCGGGCCTGCTCCCGGGGCGTCCCCTTGCCAGTTCCCAAGGCGGCGGCCATCACGTCCTCCGGGACGGCGGCGAACAGATGGGCCAGTTGCTTCGGCGTCGCGTCCAGCAGGGCGTCGGACAGCACCTCGTCAGGGACGACCTCCGAGACGCGGGCACGTGCGGCCGCGACCGAGGCGGCGTCGACCTCGGGGCGGGCGGCTGTTTCCTCGTCCAGCCCGGCGGTTCCGGGGGGCTTGGGGCTGCCGCCCCGGCTTTTTCTCAGGACCAGGACCGCGCCCGCCACCGCGGCGAGGAGAACCAGCAGCATCACGAACATCACCCATCCACCCTAGTGAGTGGCGACCCCCCCGCGCTTCCCCTGACCGGAGGGGGTGGCGTGAAAAAAGGCACCAAAACGCAGTTTTCCCCGGAGAATGAAGAAAGGGCCGGGGTGGATGAGTGCCCCCGGCCCTTCCCACCCTTTGCTCAGGCCTCGGTGTACGTCTTCTCGATGGGCAGGCCGACCGCGTTGCCCCACTCGGTCCACGAGCCGTCGTAGTTGCGGACCTTCGGGTAACCGAGAAGTTCGCGCAGCACGAACCAGGAGTGGCTGCTCCGCTCGGCGATGCGGCAGTAGGCGATCACGTCCTTGTCAGGGGTCACGCCCTCGCCCGCGTACAGGGCGCTCAGCTCGTCGGCGGTCTTGAAGGTGCCGTCCTCATTCGTGGCCCGCGCCCAGGGGATGTTCCGCGCGCCGGGGATGTGGCCGCCGCGCAGCACGCCCTCCTGCGGATAGTTGGGCATGTGGGTGACCTTGCCCGAGAACTCGTCGGGGCTGCGGACGTCCACCATCGCGCCCTGGCCCGACCGCACGGCCTCGATGTGCGCCCTCACCTCGTCGCGGTAGGCACGCAGGCTCTCGTCCCGGCGCAGGGTGGGATACGTGGTGGGTTCGTAGGAGGGCGCCTCGGTCGTCAGCTCGCGGCCCTCGGCGACCCACTTCTGGCGACCACCGTTCATCAGCCGCAGGTTCTGAACGCCGTTGTAGCTGAGGAACCAGTAGGCGTAGGCGGCCCACCAGTTGCTCTTATCGCCGTACAGGATGATCTGGTCGCCTTGTCTCAGGCCCAGGCGACCGAGCAGCGCCGACAACTCCTCCGGCCCGATGAACTCGCGCATGACGGGGTCCCAGAAGTCCTGCTGCCAGTCGACCTTCACGGCGCCGGGGACATGCCCAGTGTCGTAGAGCAGGATGTCCTCGTCCACCTCGATCAGGCGGATACCGGGGGTGTTCAGGTTCTGGGCCACCCAGTCGGTGCTTACCAGCACGTCTTTCGCGTATTCCATGTCTGCCTCCTCTGGCTCGTCGGAACCGATTCTACCCACCCGCGTCATTCATTGACCAAAAAGGTCAACTGGACAGGCCTTACCATAGCCCGCCCGGCGCCGGGGGTACAGTGGCCGCATGACCCAGCCCGCTCCCCTGCCCGAAAAGCTCCAGAACATCGTGAACGTGTTCCGGTCGGCCCCCAAGCCGCTGCGCCTCCAGGCCCTGCTGGAATACAGCCGCAAGCTGCCCCCGCTGCCCGAGAAGTACGTTGAGCATCCCGAGTTCCTGCAACCCGTGCCCGAGTGCGCCAGCCCCTTTTTCCTGGTCACCGAGCGGGACGAACAGGGCGGCGTGAACATGTACTTCAAGGTGCCGGAGGAGGCGCCCACTGTCCGCGGCTATGCGGGCATCCTGCACGAGGCCTTGCAGGGCGAGAAGCCCGAGACGATCCTGAACATCCCGGATCAGTTCTATATGGACATGGGCCTGACCGAACTCATCACGCCCATGCGCCTGCGGGGGATGGGCGCCATCCTGATGCGGCTGAAGAACGACGTGCGGGAACACACGGGGGCGTAGGAAGACCCCTTTCAACCACTAGCGGCCAGCCGAGATTCACCCGGACTGGCCGCTGTATCTTTTACTTTCAGCTCGACGGCGTCAGTCGACCGTCCGCGTGGGCCTGCATCAAGGCCGCCAGCGCCCGGCCCCGGTGGCTGATCGCGCGCTTCTCGGCCACCGTCATCTCGGCCAGGGTGCGGGTCTCGCCGTCGGGGACGAAGAGGGGGTCGTAGCCGAACCCGTTCTCGCCGCGGGGGCCTTCGAGCAGGGTGCCGGTCAGCTCCCCGCGGTACGTCTCGATCTGGCCGTCGGGATGGGCCAGGATGACCACGGAGACGAACCGCGCGCGGCGATTCGCCATGTACCGCATCCGTTCGAGCAGGTAGAGGTTCCGCTCGGTGTCGGTCGCGCGGTTCCCGAAGCGGGCGCTGTACACGCCGGGCTGCCCGCCCAGCACCTCGACCTCCAGGCCGGAATCGTCCGCCAGGGCGGGCAGGCCCGTGGTCAGGGCCGCCGCGCAGGCCTTGAGTGCGGCGTTCTCCTCGTAAGTGGTGCCCGTCTCCTCGGGCAGCGGCAGGCCATTCAGGCCCTCCAGCCGCCAGCCCAGGCTGCCCAGGGCCTCCTCGATCTCGCGCACCTTTCCGGCGTTCCCCGTCGCCACGACCACCCGCATCCCGTCGCCACTCCTGCCTGCATCACTCGTCACCCGCTGAGTGTAGGGGAGGGACGGGGGTGGGCGCGTGAGGTTTTTTCGCCGTGACGCTTGACAGCAACCTGTGAGAGCGGCAGTGGCAGAGTGGGGGCGCGGGTCCCAGATTTGTCGCCCCTCCCCCTCGCCCCGGAGTGTCCCCTTCCCAATGTCGGCCGAAGCCCAACTCAGGCGGTATCACCAGCTCGTGCAGATGCTGGCCGCCCTCGCGCGCAGCAGTGGGCAGGTGGACGCGGTGGTGCAGACCGTCCACCGCCAGGCGGGCGCGCTCTTTCCCGCCCAGGTCACGCTGCTGGCCCTGCTGGAGCCCGGCGGCGACTGGCGGTGGGAACTGTACGAGGGCGAGCAGCGGTACACCCAGCGTCTCCCCTTCTACCCCGAGGGGATTCTGGAGACGGTGCTGCGGGGGGACCCGCTTTCCATCCCCGACATCGCGGCCTACCTGGCCCGGCATCCCGTGCGCGTCCGGCGGCTGGTGGACCACGACGAGGTTCTGCTGGAGGTCGGGGAGGAGGAACCCGGAGAACCCACCCTCTCCATGCTGTTCGTGCCGCTGGAGGTCCGGGGCGCCCGCGTCGGCGTGCTCTCGGTGCAGAGCTACGCCCTCGCCGCCTTCGACGACACCGACCTGCAATTCCTGGACCTGCTGGGCCAGCACGTGTCCATCGCCCTGGAAAATGCCGGGCTGCGCGAGGAGCTGGAGCGGGCGACCCTGACCGACCCCCTGACCGGCCTCGCCAACCGCCGCGCCTTCGGGCGGGACGCGCCGCTGGCCCTGGAGACGGCCCGCCGCGAGGGGCGCGACCTGACCCTGGTGATGCTCGACGTGCATGATTTCAAGAGCGTCAACGACACCTTCGGGCACCCGGTGGGCGACGCGGTCCTGTTCACCCTGGGGCAGGTGTTCCGGGAGGCCCTGCCCGTGCCGGGAACCGTCTTCCGCCTGAGCGGCGACGAGTTCGCCCTCCTCGTCTGGGAGGCCGAGGACCGGCTGGGTGACCTGGCGCGGCGGATCGAGGAGGGATTGCGCCGCGCCCCGTGGCCGCCCGGACTCGGGCCGGTCTGCCTTCAGGGGGGCGCGGCGCAGGCCCAGCCCGGGGCGACCCTTCACGACTGGCTCTCGTTGGCCGACTCGCGCATGTACGGCGTCAAACGGCAGCGGACACGCGGTCTGCGGTTGGGCTGGGGCCTGGACTTCGGCCGGGAGGATGTCCCGGCCTGAGGCTCAGGTATCGCCCAGCGGCAGGTCCGCCCACACCCGCCACCGCTCCTCGCCCTCCCGCTTCTCGAAGAGGGTGACCGCGCGGTACGTCTGGGCGTGGTGCGGGGCCGTCGTTTCCTCCAACCGCTCGCGCAAGCCCGCCGGGTCATCTCCGCCGTAGGGCTGCACGAGCGTGAAATGCGGCTGCCAGGAGTCCAGGCCGCGCGGTGTGTGGAGGAGCCGCATCCTGGCCCCCTCGAAGGGCCGCGCGTACTTGCCCTGCGCCACCTGCTCGTCGAAGGGCGAGGCGGTCACGAAGCGCGAGAGCCGGGCGAGCAGCAGCGTGTGCAGCACGAGCAGCGGGGCATTGGCGTCGAAGCGGTGAACGTAGGTCTCGCCGTCGTCCCAGACCTCCATTCGGCCCCCCGTCAGGGTGAGGGCCGAGCCCGGCGTGAGGCAGGCGACGCAGGCCCGCGCCTCCGCCTCGATGTCAGGCCACCACGCGGGGTCGGTGGAAAAGCCCTCCACGACCGTCAGGTGCAGGCCATATGGCCCCGCGTCGGTTTGATCCCTGCGGCGCAGGAAGTCCGGCAGAGGAAGCTCACGCCCCGCCCGCACGTCGAAGCCCAGGAGTTCGCTTCCCAGGCGGTAGTACGCATCGTCCCCCTGCGGGCAGAGGTAGACGGCGAAGCGGGTGCCTGCGAGGGGATCAGTCATGGAAGAACCGTGCCTCCACCATCCGGGTTGAAAGCTGACCGCTGAGGGCTCCTCAGAACACCCGCCAGCGGTAGAATAGGAAGGCGAGCGTCGCGGCCAGCATGACGGCGATGCCCAGCACCAGCCATAGCGCCTCGGGGCTGTGCTGGAACGGCAGCGGCACGTTCATGCCGAAGATGCTCGTGACGAGCGTGGGGATCGCCACCAGAATCGTCGTGACCGTCAGCACCTTCACGACCTGGTTGACGTTGTTGCTGATAACGGAGGCGAAGGCGCCCGCCATGCTCGTCAGGATGTTGCTGGCGATATTCGCCATCTCGATGGCCTGGAGGTTCTCGATCAGCACGTCGTCGAGCAGGTCGGAATCCTCCTCGTACATCTCGAAGATGCGGTCGCGTTTGACGCGCTCCATCATCGCCTCGTTCGCCTTGAGGCCGGTGATGAAGTACACCAGGCTCTTTTCGAGCTTCAGGAGGTCCATCAGCTCCCGGTTGCGGGTGGCCGTCTCCATGCGGTCCTCGATACGGTCGACCTGCTTGTTGATCTGCCGCACGTCGATCAGGAACCGCTGGGCGTTTCGCAGGAACAGTTGCAGGGTCAGGCGGTTTTTCTTGACGGTGGAGACCCGGCGCACCAGGCCGTTCACCACGTCGTTCACGACCGGATTCTCGGTCGTGCACACGGTCACCAGGCAGTGGTCGGTGTGCAGGATGCCCAGCGGCACGGTGTCGTAGGGGATGTCGCTGTCCTCGCCCAGGCGGTAGCTCGTCTGCATGATGATCAGGAGCTGGCCGTCCTCGCGCTCGAAGCGGGAACGCTCGTCGGGGTCGAGGGGGTAACTCAGGTAATCTAGGGGGAGGCCGGTCTCGCGGCTCACCCGGGCGAGTTCCTCAGCGGTGGGGGCAGTCGCGTTGATCCAGCAGCCGTCGATGTAGCCGTCGAGGACCTGGAGTTTGCCGCCGATGCTGCGGTAGTAGGTCAGCATGGCCGCCCCGCCTGGTGTTCAGTCTTGTGCATGGTGCGTCCTCCGGGAGTGGGATGGCGTGCAGCCGGAAGGGGCAGCCAAACTGGGCGGGTCGTGCTCGGTCTGGGGTTCGGGATTCACGTCATCACCTCCTCTCCGGGCCGCGCGGGACGGCGGGCACCATCGGCCATGCTAGCGGGGGGAACGCAGCGGGGGCAAGGGGATCCTTGCCAAAGAAAAACGTCCCGGCACTGGACCGGGACGGGAGCGCGAGGGCCTTTACAGCCCGAAGAAGGCCTTGTTCTTGACGATGAACTCCTCTTCCCCGGCAGGCACGTCCTCTTCCGGGAAGATGGCGCTCACCGGGCAGGCGGGCACGCAGGCGCCGCAGTCGATGCACTCGTCGGGGTGGATCAGGTACTGGTCGCCACCGTCGTAGATGCACTCCACGGGGCACACTTCGGTGCAGGCCTGGTCCTTCACACCGATGCAGGGGCTGGTGATGATGTGCGGCATGGGGCACAGTATGCCCGCGCCCCCGGAGCGTGACAAGGCCGACCGCCTCACAAAGTGGACAAACTTTTGCCCGCCCAGGAGCGGTAAAAACCAAGTGGGCAGGTCAGGATTGGGGAGAGGAGATGCGCCCCAGGTGCGTCTCGGCAAGCCGCAGGTCGTCCTCCTTGTCCACGTCCGTGCCGATGGCGGCGTGGGGGGTGATCAGGGCGCGGGCCGGGACACCCAGGATGACGCTGACCCGCTCCTCCAGCTCCCGCACGGTGAGGCGGCGGGTCAGCAGTTTGAGCAGGACGCCCGGCCCGATCAGGCCCGCGAGTTTCAGCGGCGCCTTACGTGCGGCGAGCACCTCGCGCAGGCGGGGCAGGAACTGGCCGATCAGGCGCGGGTCGAGCAGGAACACGTTGCCGCCCGTGAAGGTGTCGTCGCGGAGCTGGGCATAGGTCCGCTTCACGCCGGGAAAAGCCCGCTCACAGTCACTTCGGCGCACGACGGGATAGACCAGTCCGGCCCCCGCCGGGGCGGTGTTCAGCACCTCCGCGAGTTGCGCCGCCGTCACGAGGGGAATGTCGGCAGTGACGACCAGAACGCGCTCGCCCGGGGCCAGGCCGGAGGCGGCCAGGGCCTCCACGCCCGCCTCCAGGTTGCTGAGCAGGGTGCCGTGATCGGTAACGCGCTCATCGATCAGGGCGTCCATGGCAGGGACGGTCGGGCCGACGTAGGCGACCCGGGCCACCCTCCCACTCTCCCGCAGGGCCCACAGGACGTGCATCGCCATAGGCTCGCCCGCCACCGGGATCAGCGCCTTGACCGGGACGCCGTGCGCCGCCGCGAAGGGGTCGCCGGGGTCACCGCCGCCCAGCACGACGGCGCTCCACTGCCCGGCGTTGCCTTGAGTCATACGGCAGAGCCTAGCACCCGCTCCGCGCGGCTGGCCTCACCTGATGGGGGCCGTTCGGGGAGATGCAGCGTGGCGGTAAACCCCCCACCCGCCGGGCTCTCCAGCATGAGGCGGCCCCCATGCAGCTCCGCCGCCCGCCGCACGAGCGCGAGGCCCAGGCCATGCCCGCCTACACCAGCGCGGCTGGCATCTGGCCGGTAAAAAGCTTCACCCAGCCGCGCGAGCACGCCCGGCGGGACCCCCGGGCCGTCGTCGCGGACCTCGACTGCTGCCCCACCCGAGCTGTCACTCCCGACCGTGACGGTGACCGTCGCGCCCGGCGCGTGCAGCACCGCGTTCGCCGTGAGGTTCCACACCGCCTGGCCCAGCAGCACGCGGTCCCCCCACACCGTGACGGGTGCCGGGGCGATCAGGTCCACATCCGCCTCGGGGCGCAGCTCGCGGGCCCGGTCCACTGCGTCCGCCGCAAGGTCGCGCAGGGGCACTTCCACCCGCGTCAGGGCCGCCGGGTCGCGGGCGAGGAGCAGCAGGTGGTTGGCGAGGTCCGAGAGCCGGGTGATGTCGATCCCGATCTCGCGCAGCTCCAGCCGGTAGCGCTCGACGTCGCGGTCGCGGGCGAGGGTGGCGTCCACCCGGGCGGTCAGGGCCGCGAGGGGGCTGCGCAGGTCGTGGGCGGCGGCCCGCACGAAGTCCTGCTCGCGCTCGCGGGCGTCGGCAAGCCGGGCGAAGGTGTCCTGAAGGGTCAGCCCCAGCCGGGAGAGTTCGTCGCCCTCCCCCGCCCCGGGGACGGGACGGCGCAGATTCCCCCCCGCCCCGATCTCCCGCGCCGCCCCCTCCAGCGCCCGCACCGGGGCGAGGAGGCGCCCAGCGACCGTCCAGCCCAGCAGCAGGGACAGCCCCATCGCGGTGGGCAGCAGCCACGCGAGCGCCTGCCCGAAGGCCCGCCGTGTCTGCGAGAGGACCGGCGCGTTCGACACCACGGTGAGCAGCGTGCCGCCTCGCAGGGGCCGCACGACCAACAAGCGGTCACCCAGCGCGTACACGTTCGGCGGCAGGTTCGCCCCCACCCCCGCCGGAAAACGCGGCGTCTGCGCGCTGCCCCCCGGCCCTGAGAGCCGCAGTTCCAGGTTGCGGGTCTGGTCATCGGCATCGGCGAGGCGTTCCAGGTCCCGGCCTGAGAGCGGCACAAAGGGCTCCGCCGCCCGGTCCACCGCCCCCTCGATCCGCTCCTGCACGGCGCTCGCCGCGCTCTGCACCCCCGCCACCTGCGCCGCCCGCAGATACCGGTTCACGACCACGAACAGCCCTCCCACCACGAGCGCGACCGCCAGCGCCGTCGCCAGCGCGGCCCAGAGGGTCAGCCGGGCGCGCAGGGTCAGGCGGGGCAACGTCAGGCCCACGTGCTGACCCCGCCGGACTCGGCCCCAATCCACCCACCACGGGCCATTACCCACTCACCCTTCCACCCGGTAGCCCCGCCCCCGCTCGCTGCTGACCGCCTCGGGCGCCAGCTTGCGGCGCAGGTAGCGCACGTACACGTCCACGATCCGAGCCTCGCCGCCGAAGTCGGGCCCCCACACGCGGTCGAGCAGTTCCTCGCGGGTGAACCAGCGGTCGGGAGAGCGGGCCAGGGCTTCGAGCAGGGCGTACTCGCGGGCCGTCACGGCGACCTCCCCCCCCTCCCAGGTGACCGTCCGGGCCACCGTGTCGAGGACGCCTCGCCCCCCTGCGAAGGAGACACGCGGCGTCCCCTGCCCCCGCTCCCGGCGCGTCAGGGCCCGCAGCGTCGCCAGCAGTTCCGGCACCGCGAAGGGCTTGACGAGGTAGGCGTCGCCCCCCAGGTCGAGGCCCTCCACCCGGTCACTCAGCTCGCCCCGGGCGGTGAGGAACAGGATGCCCGCGTCCACCCCCGCCCCGCGCAGCTCCCGCGCCACCGAAAAACCGTCCAGGCCGGGCAGCATCACGTCGAGCACGATCAGGGGGTACTCGCCCAGCAGGGCTTCTTCCAGCCCCTCCGGCCCGGTCTGGCGCCAGGTCGCCGCGAACCCGGCCTCGCGCAGGGCACCCAGGGTGGGCTGCGCGATCCGGGGGTCGTCCTCGACGAACAGCAGCCGCATGGGCCCCAGTCTAGAGGGTGCGGTTAGGGGGCGGTTAACCCGAGAGGGCCCGGAGGAGGCCCCACACCAGCAGACCGGCGCCGACGAGCGCCAGCAGACCCAGTCCCGGGAGCAGCCAGGGCAGACGCCGCTGGAGGAGCGTGCTCCTGACCCGCGCGTCGGCCAACACGGGGGCGGGCAGTCCCCTCGCGGCCAGCGCCAGGATCGTCGGCACCACCAGCAGATCATCCCCCCACCCCGCCAGAGGCACCACGTCCGGCAGCAGGTCCACCGGGCTCAGCGCGTAGGCGAGCGCGAGCAGGGCGGCCAGCCGCGCCCTCGTGGGCGTTCGCCGGTCCCCCACCGCGAAGAGCAGCGCCAGCGCGTCCCGCCAGAAGAGCCGTAAGCGAGCGATCACGCTGGGGAATACGTCCTGCTGGGAAAAAAGGTTCCGGGATGCTAGACTTCCGGGCGGCTATGGGCAGAGCGCCCGGCCCCGGAGGTCATCAGACAGGCGGCTCATCCCCGGGTGAGCAGGCGTGTACCGCGAGGACACGCGAGGAAAAGGAACGGCACATCACCGACAAAACGCCCCGACGCGTGGGGTGGGTGATGCTTTCTGCTCGTTCCGGTGCCCAGGTCCGGTTCGGGCACGTTCGTGTTTGGCCTAACCCCTGGCCCTGTGCTACCCTCTTTCACTGGTGACTCGCCCCCGGGGCGAGCTTGGCCTCTGCCCGGGCAGCGTTTCCAGGCAGGATGGCAGGAGGATTGAAGAGATGTTTGCGATCATTCAGAGCGGCGGCAAGCAGTACCGCGTGCAGGAAGGCGACGTTGTGCGCGTCGAGAGCCTCCCCGGCGAGGCGGGCGACCAGCTTCAACTCAAGCCCCTGCTGGTGGGCGGCGGGCACACGTTGCTGGGCGACGAGGCCGCGCGCTTCACGGTGACGGCCGAGGTCGTCGAGCACGGCCGGGGCCCGAAGATCTACATTCGCAAGTACAAGAGCGGCATCCAGTACCGCCGCCGCAACGGGCACCGTCAGCAGTACACGGCCATCCGCATCACGAGCATTGCCTGAGAGAGGTGAGTTGACATGGCACACAAGAAAGGCGTGGGTTCGTCCAAGAACGGACGCGACAGCAATCCTAAGTACCTGGGCGTGAAGAAGTTCGGCGGCGAGAAGGTCGTCGCGGGCAACATCCTGGTGCGCCAGCGCGGCACGAAGTTCAAGGCGGGCCCGAATGTGGGCATGGGCCGCGACCACACCCTGTTCGCCCTGGTGGACGGCAAGGTCGTCTTCACCAACCGCGGCGAGCGCGGGCGCTTCATCAGCGTCGAGACGGTGGCGGCGGCCACCACCGAAGTCGCCGCCGACTGAGCGAGGCTCTCAGGCACGCCCTGCCCGGAAGCGAGGCGGGGCGTGCTTTTTTAGGCCGGGTCAAGGTCAGCACGAGTCCCCTTTCCGGGCGAACTCGGCCAAGCAAAAGAAGAAGGTGTCATGCTGAGCGCGGCGGAGTATCCCCGAAAGGCGGGACCCTTCACTTCGTTCAGGGTGACCGGCGCCTCTCTCACCGGCTCGTGGGGGAAGCCTGGGCCAAAAGGAAGTGCATTTATGGCGTTTCGTGACGTGCTGGACATCGAGGTCGCCGCGGGCAACGGCGGCGACGGCAGCATGAGTTTCCACCGGGCCAAATACATGGAAAAGGGCGGCCCGGACGGCGGCCACGGCGGGCGTGGCGGCAGCATCGTCCTGCGAGCCATTCAGGGGGTCGAGAGCCTGGAGCGGCTGGTCGGCAAGCGCAAGTTCAAGGCCGAGAACGGGGCCTACGGTGAGGGTCGGCTGCGCCAGGGGTCCGACGGCGAGGACCTCTACATCGACGTGCCGGTGGGCACGACGGCCTTCGACCGCGACACCGGAAAGGTGATTGCCGACCTCACCCGTGTGGGGCAGGAGAAGGTCATCGCCCGGGGCGGCCTCGGTGGGCGCGGCAACTCCACCTTCGTGAGCAGCACCCGACAGGCCCCGCGCTTCGCGGAACTGGGCACCCCCGGCGAGAAGAGGCGCGTGCGGCTGGAGCTGCGCCTGATCGCGGACGTGGGCCTGGTCGGTTACCCCAACGCGGGCAAGAGCAGCCTGCTCGCGGCCCTGTCGCGCGCCAACCCCGCCATCGCCGACTACCCCTTCACGACCCTCTCCCCCATCCTGGGCGTGGTGGAGAGCGCGGACGGCGAGGAGCGGTTCACGATGGCCGACATCCCCGGCATCATCGAGGGCGCCTCCGAGGGCAAGGGGCTGGGGCTGGAGTTCCTGCGGCACATCAGCCGGACGCGGCTCCTGGTGTACGTGCTCGACGTGACCCGCGACCCGGTGGAGGAGCTGCGCCAGCTTCAGGCCGAGCTGCGCGCGTACGACCCCACCCTGCTGGAGAACGTCGCCGCCGTCGCGCTGAACAAGATTGAGCTGGTGGAGGAGGACCTCCTGGCGATGGTCGAGGATGAACTCGCCGAGTTCGGCCTGCCCGTCCTGCCCGTGAGCGCGAAGGAGGGCACCGGCCTGGACGAGCTGCGGAGCGCCCTCTTCCAGCTTCTGCCCGACCGCGAGCTGTGGGCGCAGACCCACGCACTGGAGGAGGAGACGGAGGAGGTGCGCGAGGAAGCTCTCACGATCACCTTCCGCGAGGACGCGCCCGAGAAGCCCGGCGGCGAGCCCGAGCGCGTCTGGGAGGTCCACGGCGGCGGCTTCGAGGCACGCATCAACCGCTTCTCGCGCCACATCGAGGACGCGGCGGAATATCTCTCGGGCCTGTTCAAGCGGCAGGGGCTGTACAACGCCCTGGCGAGGGTCGGGGCGCGCGAGGGCGACACGGTCGAGATCGGCAACTTCCGCTTCGAGTATTTCGCGGAAGAGGAGTAGCCCAGCCGGGCGAGGGAGGAGGCGCCGGGGGGACGTGCCCTTCCCGGCGCCTCGCTCGTTTGCCCCCTCAGCCCTTCGTCAGAATCCGCACGGTCAGGATCTTGTCGGGCGTCACACCCTCAATCGGGGTCTCCTGGCCGCTGCTGGTGTCGGCGGTGCGCGTCAGCTTGCCCATCACGTCGTCCCCGCTCACAACCTTGCCGAAGATGGTGTGCTTGCCGTTCAGGAAGTCGGTGGGCGCGAAGGTGATAAAGAACTGGGAGCCGTTCGTCGCCGGGCCGCTGTTCGCCATCGCCAGGACGCCGGAGCTGTTGAAGGTCAGGTTGGTGCGGAACTCGTCGGCGAACTGGTAGCCGGGACCGCCCGTGCCCCATTCGGCCTTCTTCGCGTCTTCCACGCTCTTGGGGTCGCCCGTCTGCGCCATGAAGTCCTGGATGACGCGGTGGAAGCGGATGCCGTCGAAGAAGTGGTTGCGGGCGAGGAACACGAAGTTGTTGACCGTAACGGGGGTTTCCTGCTCGTACAGGTCGGCGAGGATCTGGCCCTTGTCAGTGTCGATCAGCGCGTAGTAGTCCTTGCCGTCCTGCAGGCTCAGCGTGGGCTCGGACTTGAACTCGCGCACCGGCTTGTCGGTCAGGAAGGGCACCTGGGTGTAGCCCGAGGGGATGGGGCCGGGGGTGGTGACCGTCGCGGTCTTGGCCGCGTCCGTTCCACTGCTGTCCGTCTTGCTGGCATCGGCCTGGGTGTCCGTCTTGGTCGTGTCGGTCGCCGCCTGGTCAGTGCTGGTCTGCGCGTTGGCGTCGGCCTTTTTCTGGCAGGCGGTCAGGGTGAGGAGGGCGGTGAGCAGCGCGGTCAGGAGGAGGGGGGCGGGCTTGGTCACGGGGGTAGTCTAGCGGGACCGGGTGAGGGTCACCTCCGCCGAAAGAGGGGCATCTCTCCCGGCCCATCTCCTACACTGGGCGGGTGATCGTGACGATAGACGGCGTGGCCGCCAGCGGAAAATCAAGCGTCGCGTCGGGCGTCGCGCGGGCGCTCGGCGTGCCCTACGTGAGCAGCGGGCTGCTGTACCGCGCCGCGACCCTGCTCGCCTTGGAAGCCGGGCTGAACCCGGAGGACGCCCCGGCCCTCCTCGCCCAGCTGGAGGCGAACCCGCTGCGGCTCGAACCCCTGGCCGAGGGGAACCGGGTGTGGCTGGAGGAACGGGACCTGACGGACGACCTCCATTCCTCCCGGGTGGACGCGGGGGTGAGCGCCGTTGCCCGGCTTTCCCAGGTGCGCGAGTGGGTGAACGCCCAGCTTCGCGCCCTCCCCGACCCCTTCGTGGCCGAGGGGCGGGACATGGGCACGAATGTCTTCCCCCACGCGGACGCGAAGTTCTACCTGACGGCGAGTCCCCGTGTCCGCGCCCAGCGCCGGGCCCGTGAACGGGCCGAGGACGTACCCGCCATCGAGGCCGCCCTGGTCGAGCGCGACCGCCGCGACGCCGGGCAGAGCGCCCCCGCCCCGGATGCCCGGGTGATCGACACGAGCGTCCTCTCACTGGAGGGCGTGATCGGGGCGGTGCTGGCAGGGTTACCGGCGCGAACGGCGTAGGGGTCCAGTCCTTTCGCCTTCTCCCGGTCTGGTGATGCCCAAAAAAACCGCCCCACCCGGATGGGCGGAGCGGCGGGAGGAAACTCGGCTCAGGGCTTGAGCAGTTCCAGAATGTACTTGTTGAAGGGGCTGTCGTCGGGGCTGCCCTGGCTGGGGTCATCACCTTCGGACTTGCACAGGATGTTGCAGCTCGACACTTCCAGGTAGTAGGTGCCGGTGGCGGGCAGCTTGTACGTGATGGACGAATCCTGTCCGTTGGAGTCGTCGTTGAAGGTCAGCTTCTTGCCGCTGGCGTCACGCAGGACCAGGAACGAGTCCAGTCCGCCGCCGATGGTGGTGCGCGCGATCACGTTGGCGGTGATCTCGTCGCCCGCCGTGCCCTGGAAGGAGAAGAAGTCCAGGTCGCGGTCCTGACCGTAGATGTAGGCCGTCTGGGTGCGGGTGTTGTAGGCGATGGGCTTGGCGGTCGCCAGGGTATCGTTGGGCTCGTACGGGTCCACCGGATTGAGGTTCACGGCCCCCCTCGTCAGCACCACCCGGTTCTCGGCCACGGTGCTGATCGCGCTGCCCGAGGCCACCGTAAGTTTACCGACGAAGGTGTCACGCTCGCTGGTCTGCCCACCCGTTAGGCTGAGGTCGGGAGTCGCCACCCGCAGGGTGTAGGTCCCAGGCGCGATGGACACGAAGTCCGCGTAGCCGTCTGCGTCGGTCTGCACAGCATAAACGGCGCCGTCGGTCCCCTCACCCTCCAGGATGACGTCGGCCAGAATGCCGGGCACGTAGCCGCCCTGGGTCTGCACCTCGACCCTCACCCGGGCCGCCCCACCCGCCTGAGGCATGTCACCACTCTTGAGACGCTCGGCAAGCCGGTCCATGCGAATCAGGCCGTAGCCCGTCTCGCGGTCGAAGCCCGCGGCGTTGCTGCCAATGCTGCCATCGGCGGTCTCCTCTAGCAGGCGGCGCACCTGATAGGGGTCGAGGCCCGGCTTGGCGCCCAGGATCACTGCCGCCGCGCCCGAGGTATAGGGCCCGGAGAACGAGGTGCCGCTGATGAGCTGATAACCGCTGCCACCGGGAGCGGTGTACCCACTCTTGCGGCTACCGTCCTTGTTGAGAAACAGTGGAGAAGCCAGCAGCACGTCCACCCCAGGTGCAGCCACACTCACGTTGCGCCCGAAGGTGGAGAAACCCGCCTTGTTGTTGTTAATGTCCAGAGCGGCGGAGGAGATCAGGCCCGGGTACTGCGAAGGATTGCGCCACTCCTCGCGGGCCGTGTTGCCTGCCGATGCTACCACCGTGACGTTCCGCTCCAGCGCGTAGTCAAAGGCCTGCTTGACGAGAGGCGAGTACCCCAACCCGCCCCAGGAGTTGTTGAGGACCTGGCTGCCCTGGTTGACGGACCAGATCGCGGCCCGCGCTACATAGTAGTCCCCGACGAATTCAGGCTCGAAGATGGCGGCGGTGTAGAACTTCGCGCCGGGTGCCACCCCCGAGATGCCCTTGCCATCCTTGGCCGCCGCGATGGTCGAGGTGACCGCCGTACCGTGCTCAATCTCGGGGTCCACCTTCTGGTCGACCTTGCCGTCCATGCCGTCGATGGCGTCGATCCAGGCCTGGACATCGGTGTAGGTCGTGTTCGTGACGGGATCGAAGGCCTTGCCCGCCCAGTTGGCCCACAGGTCGGGATGGGACACATCGGCGGGATCGTCAATCACACCGACCTTCACGCCCTCACCGGTGAAGCCCGCGTCCCATGCAGCCTGAGCGTTCATGTGGTTGCTGTCCAGCGCGTACTGCGGCAGGGTATCAAAGACCTGATTGGCTGCCTGTGAACTCAGACCCGCGTCGCGGAACACAGGCGTCTCCCGGCGCTCGACAACCTGGGCCGCGGCGTACCGCACCTGCCCCTCGCGCATCAAACGCACGCCCACCGTGCGGGCATCCTGGCCCGCGGGCAAGCCGATCAGGGCCACGTCCAGTTCGGGAATGCGGTCGAGGACCTGGCCGCCCAACCGTGAGGCGAGGGCTTCAGCGCTCCCACCGCGCAGGTTCACCACGAGCTGGTTACGCACGTACATCTCGCCGCTCTTGGTCGTGACGACCTGAGCGGGGTCGATGGTGGCGAAGGCAGGATGGGACACCGTGCTCCCCGAGCCTGTGGGGGAGACCGCCTGCTGGCCACAGGCCGCGAGCGTCGCGGTGAGGACCACCGCAGCAAGAGAAATCTTTTTCATGGGTTACTCCTCAATTCACTCGCGGGTCGTGAAGTCGTTGACTTCGGTGTACTGCTGCCGGACGCCACCAGGCACGATCAGGGCGGCACTGTCAGGGTCGCTGTACACCGAGTAGGCGGCGACATAGTTGGTGGCCGAGGCCGGTTTGCTGGGATCAGCCAGGCGATAGGCGTAGGCCTTGTTGAGGAACCAACTGTAGCGGCGGTTGGCCTGGAGCGGCGTCACCGGCAGGTCCAGCAGGGTATTCTCGAACTGGTGCGGCACGCTCAGCACGTCGCTGGCCGCGTCGTAGATCACGGTGTCGTTGTCCGTCTTGGGGTCATTGTCGGTGGCCCAACTGTCCCGGAAGACGTAGTACAGACTGCTGGCCTGGAGGTTGCTGAGGATCTGGGTTTCCGGCTTGCCCGCCGCGTCAAAGCCCTTACGCACGACCAGGCGCTTTGCCCCATAGGCGTAGCTGTCACCGGTGAGGAAGTCACCGACCCGCAGGTCCAGGTGCGCGCCCGTGGCTCCCATCTGGAACAGATTGAGCTTGAGGGTGTAGGTGGGCGTGAGGTCCACCCCGTGAACATCCTTCCCAGGGCTGAGGAGCTTCGGCTGGAAGGCGGGAAGCGTGTGGGTGGTCGGCAGTGTGGGGTCCGCGCTGGCCGCCTCATCACTGCCTACTGCGACCACCTTGTAGAAGTAGTCCTGGTCCGTCACCAGCGTGGCCGTGTTGTCGTTCACCGAGCAGCGGCGTGTGGTGGCCTTGTCATCGGCGGGCTTGGCGCACTGAGCGCTGCCCGCAAAAGCTACCTGAGCGTAGGGGCCAGCCGCATTGGTGGCCCGCAACACCCGGAAGCCGGTGTAACCGGTCAGGTCGACGGGCGCGTCCCAGGAAGTCGTGACCCAGAGGTTGGTACCGCTGGTTGGAGCATCGGGCCGTTCCACCCGGTACAGGTAGTCAATCCGCTCGCTGAGGGTATAAGCCACCGCACGAACGTTAGTGGGCGCGGCCACGGCCATGGCTCCCGTCCGGTTGATCGTGATGGGGATGAGGTACGCTACCCGGTTATAGTTGAAGTCCAGCCCCACGACTTGCAAGTACACATCGCCGCTCAAGCCCGTGGGGTCAAGGCTGACCAGGCCACTGTCCTGCGCCTGTTCACCCACGCCGGGGGTCACGTAGCCGGGATCCTGGGTGTACAACCCAGTGCCGGGACGTACGTCCGACCAGTTACCCTTGGCGTCGATGTTCACAAGCGAGAACAGGAAGTAGCGCATCACCCGCGACGTATCGCTGTTGCCGACTGTGTAGGCCCGGACGTTGACCGTATTGTTGAAAGCGGTGCCCGGCGTGAGGGTTTTCCAGGTATCAACCTCGCCCGTGGTCTTGAAGGTCGCTGGCGTTTCGACCTTGAGCTGCGGCACGTCAGCCGTCGCATTTGGGTCAGCGGCCTCGAACTGCGCGACTTTCAGCCGGGTGTTGATGTTCGCCTTGGCGACTGCCCCGTCGAACTCCGACCCCGCCGCCCGACTCTTCAGGAACACCAGATCGTAAGTCCCCTCGGGAATCTTGGCGAACTCCACGTAACCCTTGGCATCCGTCGAGGCCTTGCCTACGGCCACACTGTGGTCTCCGGATTTGTACAGGTACACCGTGCTGTTCTCGACCGCTGTACCCCGATTTGAGCGCACCAGATCGGCGGAGAGAGTGGCGGAGCCAGTACCTACTACCGACTTAACCGGAATCTCGGAAGTGGGAGGAGGCGTGCTGCTGCCCGGAGCGCCACAGGCTCCCAGCAGCAGAGCACTCGACAGAAGGATGAGGGGCAGGGTGCGGTGTGGTTTCATGAGGGCTCCTTGAATACCGGATGGCAACCAGCATCACGGATTGCCGTGATCCTGAAGAGGAGAGATGGGTGGCCCAAGACGCCTTGGACACTTTTCCGGTGAGCGGCATAATATCGACCGTCTTTACAGAGCGCAAGAATTCCCCACCCCCTCATTAGGAAACCCTCATGGTGAGCCCCACTTTTTCAGTCGATTAGTGAGGGAGTAGGGCCCTTGCCGGATAGAAGAGGGGCGGAAGCCGCAGCCCCCGCCCCACCCGCTTGCCCCTGAATTACTGGATGGTCACGACGCTGGTGTAGAAGGCTCCCAGCCCCTCGTTCTGCGTCGCGTTGGTGAAGCGGACGGTGTAGACCCCGGCGGTGGGCGCCTTGAAGCTGGCGAGGCTGTCCACCGTGCCCGCAATCGCCTTGCCCGCCGCGACCACCACGCCGCTGGCGTTCAGGAGGTCCACCTTCACGTTGGCCTTCGACCCCAGCAGGGCGGCGTAGCCCTTCACGGTGAGCGTTTGACCTGCACCCACGTTGAACTTCAGGTAGTCCACATCGGGTCCCGTGACCGGGTCGGCATACACGAAGTTCGCACTGTCGAAGGCGCCGCCGAAGAGCAGGCCGTCCGCAAAGGCCGACGCCGGAATGCTCGTCAAGTCGGTGGCCGTCGCCTGGCTGTTGTTGCGCTGGAGCGTCTTGTTCACGACGCTGTACTCGTAGAAATCGACTTGGTGGGCGTAGCCCAGGTCCAGCGTCTTGCCGGACGCCACGGTGATCTCGCCCACGATGCTGTCGCGGGTGCCGCCCCACTCGTTCACGCTGGGTCCGGCTACGCTCACGCGGTAGCGGCCCGGCTCGACGCCGAAGAAGCGGGCCACGCCGGAGAACTCGGTTTTGGCGCTGGCCTCCAGTTGGCCATTGCCCGTGCGCCCGAAGTAGTTCAGGCCCTTGTTCTGGCCCTCCAGCGGCGTGAGGATCACGTCCGTGCCCGAGATGGGCGAGCCCTCGGAGATGTCAGCAATCCGCACCTCCACCGCGCCGCCGTCCGCCGGAACCTGCCCGGCCTGGAGGGCCGCCAGAGCCGCCTTCACGTTCACCCGCTTGAAGCCCTGGACGCAGGGGTACTGATCGGGGTTCATGGGGTCGCCCGTACTCGACAGCAGCTTCCTGACCTGGTACGGCGTGAGGTTCTTGTTCAGTTGCAGCAGCAGCGCCGCCGCGCCCGAGATCACCGGGGCCGCCATGCTCGTGCCGTTGAAGAGGCCGTAGCTCGACTCGCGGGCCGGGGACTTCAGGGCCTCGTTGATGTAGGTCGTTAGGCCCTGGTCACCAGGGGCGAAGACGTCCACCTGGGGTCCGCAGTTGCTGAAGCTGGCCCTGCGGTCGTCGCCCGCGCTCGCCCCGACGTTGATCACGCCGGTGTACGCGCTGAGACCGGTGAACTGGTTGGCGTTGTCGTTGCCTGCCGACCCGACGACGACCCGGTTCTTGCTCAGGGCGTAGTCCACTGCGTCTTTGTGGACCTGGGTGTAGCCGCCACCGCCCCAGGAGTTGTTCAGCACCTGCGCGCCGTTGTCCACCGCGAACACGAAGCCCTTCGCCACCCCGAAGTCGCTGGTGTAGCCCTCCTCGGTGAAGATGCGGATGGGCATCAGGATCGCGTCGGGGGCCACGCCCGCGCCGCCCACGCCGTTGCCCAGCCGCTCGGCGATGGTGCCCGCCGAGCCACTACCGTGCGAGCCGCTGGTCAGCGGATCGGTAGGCTTGAGTTCCTTGCCGTTGCTCGTGTCGTAGCCCGTCACGATCTTGTCCTCGGCCTTGAGGTCCTCGTGCAGGCGGTCGAAGTCGTCGTCGATCACTGCGACGGTGACGCCCGCGCCGGTCGAGATGCCGCGCACCTGATCGGCCCCGATCTGCTTGATCCACCACTGCTTGATGCTCAGGGGGTCGCTGTCCGCCTGGGGGGTGAGGCTCTGGCTCACCAGGCTCCCGCCCTTCGGCAGCTTGGGCAGCTCGCCTGCGTGGCCGTTGGCCTCGGCGTAGCGCAGGCCGCTGACGGGGCGGCCCATCAGCACCGCCGCCGCGCGCTTCACGCTGAGGTTCTCGGGCAGCACGAGCAGGGCCAGCCGGAGCTGGGGAATGTCGTCACGGACCTGCGCCCCCAGGTGGGCAGCGAGGCGGTCCACGAAGGCGCGGTCCGCGTAGCCGATCACCAGTTCCTGGGTGGTGTCGCCCTCGCTGCCGGTCTTGGCGAGGGCGGCGGCGTCCGGCAGGGTCTGGCCCAGGACCGCGCTGAGCCGGGCCTTGCCGCTCAGTTCCTGGCGGAGAGAGGCCGCGGCGTCGGGGGACGGGGCGCTTGCTTCGGGCCGCGGCGCGGTGCCGCAGGCCGCGAGCAGCAGACCGGCACTGAGACTGGCGAGGGTGAGGCGCTTGTTCATCAGTTGTCTCCCGTGGTGAAGTTGCTGACCTGACCCTCGCAGACCGGGCCGCCGAAGTTGCAGGTGTCCAGCGCGTAGAAGATCGACCAGTAGTCGTGCGCGATGCTCACGGCGTCCCCGCTCTTGCTGAAGGCTGCTGCCGACACATCCAGGGTGTAGCCGTGGCGGCTTTCGAGCTTGTCGAGCAGCGCCTTACCGTTGGCGTTGAACTCCACCGAGTAGGTGTTCCCGGTGTTCTTAAGCGCGGCCGTGCTGCCGTCGTCACTGAAGAGGTTGTCCTTCTTGTCGAGGGTACACAGCACGTTCCCCCAGAAGCAATTGGCGCTCTGCTGCGGGTAGTCGTTCACCATCACGTAGAACTGGCGGTAGTCCCCGACCTTCTTGGACACGTTCCAGGAAATCGTGGGGGTGCGCGACACGTCCTTGCTGCCGTCGGCGGGCGTCAGGTCACTCAGGGTGAAGCTGTCGAGCGGGGTGGTGCTGAACACGTCGCTGCGGATGCTCGCGGTGGAGTTGAACGCCTCAAGCTGGTAGTAAACCTTCTTGCCGACCTCTAGGCTGGCGCTGCCGTCCTTGATGGAGCGCGCGCTTCCCTGCACGGTCTTGAGCAGGCGGAAGGTGTTGCCGTCGTCACTCGTCCACACCCGCACACCCAGCGGGTTCCCCTGCACACCGCCCGCGTAATTCCAGGTCAGGTCCACAGTGAGGGTGCTCTGCTCGGCGGGCGCGCCCGTGGGCCGGATGGGACTGTAGTAGCCGATCTTCTGCGAGAGGGTGATGGCGAGCGCCTTGGGGTCCTGGATGCTGGTGAGCGCGACGTCGTTGGGCTTGTCGTCGGTGATGACAATGGGGATGCGGCGCTCGGTGCGGTTCTCGTTGCTGTCGTAGACCACAACGTACAGCTCGGTGGGGCCGCGCACCCCGCGTAGGGTGTTGCCCGCCAGCGTCGCGGTCGTCGTGACGGTGGTGTTCTTGGGATCGTTCGTGAACAGCGCCCGCGCCCCGAACACGCCGCTGCCAGGAACCCCGCCTACCGCCGTGTAGATGAGGTTGGGGCTGTTGGCAGGATCGGCGGCGGTGGCCGTCACCTGGACCGGCACGCCCGCACTCGCGGCGAACTGGGCGGCGGTGGCCGGGTCATTGCCGAAGGCCTTAGCATCGGCGCCCACCAGGTACTTCACGTCCAGCTTGGGCGCGTTCACCGGCAGCGTCGTCGCAAAGGCGTTGCGCTGAATGGCGTTCAGAGGAGCGTTCGTGCCACCGGTAACCCGCAAGCCCTCAATCCGGGAGGCCGCGTAGCCCTCCTTTTTAAAGCTGACGTTGTACACACCCGGATCGAGCTTGAGGGTGAACTTGCCGCTCGCGTCGGTCGTGCCTGTGGCAATGACGCCGCCACTCGCATTCTCGACCGTGACGGCGCTGCTCGGCACGAGCGCCCCGCCCTGGGAGTTGGCGAGGTAACCGGCCACGCTGCTGCTGCCCGTACCGACAACGCTCGTGTCACCGGCAGGAGGCGGGTTGGGACCTTCACCACCACCTCCACACGCGGAAAGGAGCAAACCCGTGAGTAGTGCGAGCGACAGACTCCGATGTGGTTTCATGTGAACTCCTTGAATACCGGATGATAGACAGCATCACGGGCTCGCCGTGAGGCTGAAAAGGAGAGATGAACGGCCCAAGGCGTCCTGGGCGCTTTTCCGGTGAGAGGCATCATATCGGCCACCTTTACGAAGCGCAAGAATTCGCCGCTTTCTCATAAGCGGATTGTCGTCGACTTCTGGGGCTTCTTTTTGGGAGCGCGGCGGTGAGGAGGTCACGTTGAAGTCACGGGACGTCAGCTCGGGGGCTTCCCACAACAATGAAAGAGCAGAGGCGGCGGCTTCTGCCCCTGCCTCCTGAGCTACTCAAGGGTCACGGTTGATCTGCTGATCGTCCCAGCCCGCCGCTTCATATCGAGAAACGGGTGGTGCGGATTCTGGCCGGGGTCGCCTCTAAGTTGGTGTCACTGTCCCCACCACCCGTGCTGAGGAGGCCCGTGACAAGCTGATCGGCTGGCCGACGTCAACCCCAGCGACCCTCGCGTCAAGCAGGAATATCAGCCATCCCGTCCAGCGCGGCTGTTCCAGGTTCTGCGGTTCCCTCTGGAGACAGCTCAGCGCCTCAACGAGAGCATTAACTTTTTCAGGGTGGCGGCGGGAGCGCCTCGCAGGAAGGGGTTGAACTCGGGGTCACGATTCACAGCAGCCACTGTGGCCTGGCCGCCAGGAACTAGCAGGGCCAGGCGGAAGGTCGCCATGTCGAGAACGTCATCTCCGCGCGCGTACCGGCTGCTGGCGAGCTGCATGTGGACCTGCGTATCCAGCCTTACCCGGGCCTCCTGGAGCTGCCGCTGCCCACTGCTCCCTAGGGCACGGGCGATGGCGTCCAGAGTAGCCTCCGCCTGAGCGGGCGTTAGGCGACGCTGCCGCTCCAGGGGTTCGAGAACGCGGGTAAGTTGGGCGGATGACGCGGCCGTGAAAACCCGCACGTCCCTCTGGGCGAGTTCAGCTAGGGCGCGCACGGTTACCAGCAACTCGAAGGTGGGCGGCTCCCAGGAGGTCGGCTCAGGCACGGCGCCTGTCCTGACCGGCTGAGACGGCACAGGACCGAGAGGTGAGCCGGGCAGAACTCGGGTCGCTGCCGCCCCTGTCAGCAGGGCCAGCAGGGTCAGCGTCATGACATGACGGGCCCGGATGCGTTTCAACAGCATAATCTTCTCCGGTCAGCGGCTTGACGAGGGGCCACACGGCAAGGATCAGCGGCAGGGGTGACGGCATTCTGACCTCCCGGTCTGCCGACAGAGCAGATGGAACCCTGATTTTCACAGGGTTCCACGGCAGGCGGGGTCCGCTCAGGGAGCCAGACGCTTGGCCCGCTGTGCAGGCGTTTCCTCGGGACGCAGGGTCGGCCCCTGAACCGGGCGCATGTGGTTGACCGCGCGAGGACGGGCGGTAGCGGCCTGGGTGGACAGCGGCCCCAAACGGTCGTACCACCGGTAACCCTCAACGCTGACCCCAGCAGCGCGTGCCGCATCCAGCACGGCTCGGTAGCCCTGATGGGCCAGGTCAGCCGCCGCGCGGTACTGCCGGGCGTTGTAGGCGTTGACCGCCGACCTGAAAGTCTGGTCGGCCCCCTGAGCGGCACTGCGGACATCCGCGACCTTTCCGGCGCTCCGAGTGAGCGCGAGAATGGCGTTGGCATTGGTCAGGTACGCCGTGGTCAGGTCACGGTACTGGGCGTCCAGGTTGAATTGGCCGAAGGTCTTGGCGAGGTTGTTGTAGCTCATGACGCTACTGACCTCGTCGCCAATGTCGGCGAATCTCGTGTCGCCGCTGGGGCCGTAATCCTCGTCGCGCTCACTGTCATAGCCGTCGTGGGGGTGCGACTGGCTGAGGTGATGCCCCGACTCGTGGACCACTGTGTCGGTGAAGCCGTAGCCCGCGGCATTCAGGGCCGGGGTCAGGAAGTTCAGGGTCATGGCCTGGGTACCGGTCACCCCTTCATTGATGGCCCGGCCGAGCAGCCCCGCGTTCGGCGTCTTGGGATCACTGTCATTGAATAGGTAGGTAGGGATGTTGTACTGGTTAGGGGTGGCCTGGGCACGCTGGCGGATTTCCTGGAGGGCCAGTTGGAAGAACCGCTCCCCGGTGGCGTCGGCGAAGTCGGGCGAGCAGGCGTCGTCGGTGGGTAGCGGGAAGAAGCAGCGGTAGGCGTCGGCCAGATCGCCCGTCAACGCGGTTTCACGCTGCGTGTGGCTCCACTGCACGAAGGGGTTCAGGGGCGTCAGCCTGTCCTGGGCCACCTGGCCCTGAATCACTTTCTCTCCCGCCACAGCGCCCGTCCCCTGCTCCAGCGCGATGTCCAGGTTGATGTGCTCGGGCATGTCGGGCGGCGTGAGGGACACGCGGTAAAGCGGGCTGGGCGTGAACAGCAGGTTGATGGCGACGTACCGCACCACCTTGCCCAGGTCCGCGCTGATCTTCTCGGCGTAGGCCACGCTGGCCTTGCGGGTGCCGTACTCCCAGATGGGTGGCATCCGCTTGTCATAAATCTTGTCGCCGTCCACATCACTGTCGGTGATGTTCCACGCGTCGCTCCAGTAGTCAGGGTTGGCCGACTGATCGTAGAACCATACGCGGCGGGCCTGGCCCTGATCGGCCCCCGGTGTGCCGCCCCAGGCGACGGTGCGCCGACTGCTGCGGGCACCGAAGTTGACCTGGGTGTCGGTTTCGATCGCCTCCGGCCGCTCATGACTGTAGCTGTGGAACTTGAAGTCGGGCCGGTTATACCAGTTGATGAGAAACACGGTGTACTCGGTGGTGTCCACACCGATCTGGCCCGCGTTGTCCGCCAGCCACTGCTCCACCTTCGCGCCGTCGATCTCGAAATTGCCGGTGACCTGCCGGGCGATGTTGCCCGCAGGCCGGGGGCAGCCGTACACGGGCGTGTCCTCACCCTCGGGGCGGAAGGATTTCAACACGTTCTGTTGGTCCGCACTCTGGCAGTTGTAGGCTGCCGAGGAAATGTTCAGGTACTTCACGCCGTCGCGTTCGACGGACTTCTCGGCGCCGTTCTGGCCCAGGAAGGTGAAGAACGCGTCCTCGAAGGCCTGCCCGGCGTCCACGTAGTTGTACTCGAACTCGAAGTCGTTCCCGCTCAGTTCCTTGTTGCCGTAGTAGCTGGGATAGCGGTTGATGGTCTGGTACGTGTCGGGCAACTCCTGGCGCATCGACTCGAAGTTCAGGTCGCGCGGTCCGGCCACCTGGCCCGGCAGGGTGGACCTGTACCCGATATTCACGATGTTAATCCGGAGTTTCTGCTTGATCGTGGCCCGCGCGCCCGGCTGGAGGGTTCCGAGCTGCCCGAATGAATCGGGGTCTTCCGTAGGGGGTGTGCCGCCGCCACAGGCAACAAGCAGGCTGGCGCTGAGCAGGGCGAGACCGACGGCTTTTGCATTCATGCTGGCTCCGGAAGGGTGAGACGAGGACGGGCAAGCGCGGACGGTGCCACAGAGTGTTTCTGTACCCCACACTGTGTACGTACAGACAGGCAGAAAAGGTGTGTTTTGGGACTAGGACACGCTTCACACGGGACTCATGGGATTCACGGCCCCCGGAGACCTGCTTCTCCTGCCTCTTGATCAACCCAGGACCCCGCCCAACCTCTTCTGGCCGCAGCCCGACCTGGTCGTTCCCTCCCCCACCGCACTTCTGACCGTTCTCCCCCAGCTCCGGCTAAAAAGGGGCTGGGGAGTGCTTCAGGTCACTTCAATGCCCGGTCCCAGTGCGACGACCGTGGGCCGGGTCAGCGGGCAGAGGTCGAGGACGGCCCGCACGTCTTCCAAGGTCACCCGCGCGGCACGGTCCACGAGTTCGTCTGTAGACAGGGGCCGCCCCAGCGCAAGGTGTTCCATGCCCAGCGCGAAGAGACGGCCCTGTGGGGTCTCGGCGCGGAGCAGGTTGCCGACCGCCAGCTTGCGCGCGGCGCGGCGCACGGTGGTTTCAGTTAGCGTCTCCGGCACGCCCGCCAGGACGGCCAGGTAGGCGTCCAGCACCGCCTGTGCCCGTTCGGTGTCGCAGGAGAAGCCGCCCTCGAAGGTGCCCACGTCGCGGAATTCCAGGTGGGCGAGGTCGGCGGAGTCGGCCAGCCCGGTGTCGAGCAGCGCCCAGTACAGCAGCCCGTTCTCACCGCCGACGAGTTCGGCCAGCACCACGGCGGCCTCGCGCAGCGGGTGGGCGGCAGGGAGGCCGGGCAGGGCGAGCGCGACCTGCACGCGGGCCAGACGGTCGTCCCGGATGGTGCGGACGGTGCCGGGCGCGGGCGGAATGGGGGCTGGCTCAGCGGGCGGACGCGGAGCCCCGGCGGGCCAACCCCGCAACTCCTCCCCCGCCCAGGCGAGCACCCATTCCGGGTCGAAGGCGCCCACGACCGCCAGCGTCACCCGGTCCGCCCCGTAGCGTTCGCGGTGATTGCGCGCCAAAGCCTCCCGGGTCAGCGCCCGCACCGTCTCGGGCGTCCCCAGGACCGAATGCCCCAGCGGATTCCCACCCCAGTAGTCGGCCCGCAGCTCGTCGGCCACACGCACGGCGGGCTGCTCGGCGTACATGGCGATTTCTTCCAGGATCACGTCGCGCTCGGGCTCGATGTCGGCGGGGCGCAGTGCGGGGCGCATAAGTTCGGTCAGCGTGTCCATCAGTTCGGGCGCTTGCTCGGGCAGGGTCGCGGCGTGGTAGACGGTCGCCTCGTCGCCCGTGAAGGCGTTGGCGTGGCCGCCGAGTTCGTCCAGCCGCTCGTTCAGCTCGGCAGCACTCAGCCGCTCCGACCCCTTGAACAGCAGGTGTTCCAGGAAGTGCGAGGCCCCCATCTCCTCCCGGCGCTCGTCGCGCGCCCCGGTCGCCACGAAGTACCCGGCGGCGACCGTCTGCGCCCCGGGGTCCGGTTCGAGGAGGAGGGTCAGGCCGTTGGGCAGGGTGCGCTTCAGGGTGGGGGACGTCACGTGGCCTCCCCGGGGCCGAGGGTCACGACGGTCACTGCCGGGGCGGGGTCGTACCCGGCCAGGAAGCCGTTCACCCGCTCCAGGGTGAGGGCCGCCAGTCCGGCACGCAATTCCGCCACTGGACGAACCCGGCCGAAGACGGCCAGATCGCGGGTCAGCCCCGCCGCGCGGGCGCGCAGGCTCTCGGCGCCGAACACGACGCTGGCGGTCAGGCCCGCCCTGGCCCGCTCGAACTCAGCGTCCGTCAGGCCCCGCGGCAGCCGGGCGAGTTCGGCGAGCACGACCTCCAGCGTCTCGGGGGCCCGCTCGGGCGTGCTCCCTGCGTAGGCCGACAGGAAGCCGCGTCCCCCCAGCAGGACGGGCGACGCGCTGACGCTGTACGCCAGCCCGCGCTCCTCCCGCACCGCGTGGAAGAGGCGGCTCGCGCTGCCGCCCGAAAGCGCGGTCAGGGCGAGCTGCCAGGCCAGCCAGTCAGGGCTGCGTGGCGAGACCCCCGGCGCCGTCACGCTGAGGTGCGTCTGCTCGGCCTCCTCGTGCGGGACGTGGGCGTGCAGGCCAGGGCGGAAGTCGGCGGGCACAACCTCGGCCTCTCCCGCACCCCACCCGGCGAAGATCCGCTCAACCAACGAGCGCACCTCCCCGGGCTCGGCGTCGGCCACCACGCCGAGGACGCTGCCCCGGGTGCCGTAACGGGCGAAAAAGGCGCACAGGCCGTCCACGCTCAGGTTTGAGAGGCCCTCCGGTGTGCCGCTCGCGGGATGCGCGTAGCCCGCGAAAGGGGACGCCGGGGGGCGGGGAAAGGCCAGCCGCCGGGCCTCCACCGCGAGCAGGTCGGGCGGGCTGTCCTCCAGCCCCTCCAGGTCCTGCCGCGCGAGGTCGGTTAGGACGGGCAGTTCCCCCGGTGGGAGGGCCGGGCGCCGCAGCAGGTCGGCGATCAGTCGCAGGGCGGCGGGGAGATCCGCCGTCAGGCCGCTGACGCCAAAGCGGGTCGCCTCGGGGCCGACGCCACCGCTGCGGCGCAGGCCCAGGTCGTCGAGCGCGTCCTGGAGGCCCCGCGCGTCCCGGTCCCCGGCCCCCTTGTAGAGCCACTCCTCCTGCACGCCCGCCGAGCCCTCCTGCCCTACCGGGTCGTGCGCGCTGCCCACCGGAACGCGCAGGTCGAGCGCGAACCCCGGCCCCGGGCGGCGCTCGAACGCCAGGGTCAGGCCCCCCTCCAGGGTCCACACATGCGCCTGGGGCGCGGCCACAATCGTCACCGGGGGATTGTAGCGCCATGTGGGGACAACACCGGGAGCCAGGTCACGGGGGAGGTTCGTCCGCAGCCAACAACTCCGGCGGGGGCGGGGCGCGCAGGGTCAAAAGCCCGCCCGTCCGGGGGTGGGGGAAGACCAGCCTCTCGGCATGGAGCAGGTACCCGCCGTCCCCCGGCAGGCCCGGCAGATCGGCCCGGGGCAACCCGCCAGACGCGTACAGCGGGTCGCCGACGAGCGGATGCCCAGCCGAGGCGAGGTGAATGCGAATCTGATGCGGGCGCCCGGTGGGAATGTCCACCCCGAACAACGTCTGGTCCTGGTCCGGGCGGCGTTCCAGCACCTGCGCCTCGCTGAGGGATGGTTTGCCCGCTGGGCTTGCCGCGAATACGTTGCCCAGCCAGGGGTGCGGCACGGGGCCGATGGGGGTGGTGATGGTGTACGAGTCCTGCTCGGCCAAGCCAGACGCGAGGGCTCGGTAGCGCTTCCGCACCTCCCCGTTGCGCCAGGCTTCCGCCAGAAAGGAGGCGGCCCCGGCGGTGCGCGCGAACAGCACCAGACCGGAGGTGCCGCGTCCCAGACGGTGCAGCGGGGTGGCCTCCGGGAAGTTACGGCGAACCACGCTCAGCAATGTGTGGTTCAAGAAGCCACCGCCCGGCAGGGTAGGGAGCCCGCTCGGCTTACTGACCGCCAGAAGTTCCGCGTCCCGGTAAATGAGTTCGTATTCCAGCGGCGCCTCCTCCTCGTGCCAGGGGGGGCGCCGCCATTCGAGCCGCTGGCCGGGGCGCAGAACCTCGCTTCCGTGCGCCACCTCGCCGTCCAGGCGGACCTCGCCCCGGTCCAGCCGGGCCTGCCACTCGCGCTCGTCCGAATGCCCGTAGCGGCGCGTCAGGTAGGCAAGGACGGTCAGGCCCCGCGCCCGGCCCCCCAGTTCCTCGCGGTAGGTATAGCCGTCGTTGAGGGCCATGTTCGTAGGCTAGCGGCTGGAGGTGGAGTCCCAGCTCTCATGGCCACGCCCCATCCTGAATAGGTGCGCCCGCGCCGCCCCGCCCGCCTGCTCCGCCGACCCGTGGTTCTCGCCGCCGTTCTGGCGCTTCTGGCGGGCGTCCTGTATCTGCTGTGGCCCTCCATTGAGAATGCCCGGCGCTACGCGGCGCTGCTCTCGGCCCCGGTTCCGGCGGCGGGAAGCCTGCCCAACCCCCTGCCCGGCCAGCGGTTCGTGGACACCTGGGGTGGGGCGCGCGAGGGGGGCCGCCGCCACGAGGGGGTGGACATCTTTGCGCCGCGCGGCACGCCGATTCGGGCTACCACCCGTGGCCTCGTTCTGAATGTAGGCGAGAACCGGTTGGGCGGGCGCACGGTGATGGTGCTCGGCCCCGGCGGGCAGCGGCACTACTACGCGCACCTCGACCGTTACGCCGACTTGAAGGAGGGGGAGTGGATCGAGGCCGGGACAGTCGTGGGCTATGTGGGGGACAGCGGCAATGCCAGGGGGACGCCGACGCACCTGCACTACGGGATTTACACCCCGACTGGGGCAATCAATCCGTACCCGCTGCTGCGGCAGGAGTGAGCCCCGTCAGGTAGGGCGTCTGGTTCATCCCGGTGATTGGGTTGGGCTGCCGCATTGACCTCACGCCAGGACCCCCAGCACCTCAGCCAGGCCAGCGCCCCGGTTCAGCAGGGCGCGCAGGGTGCCCGCCTGATGGAGTCCCGCCGCGTGCGCCAGGTCCTCGGTGTACTCCGCGAAGCTCTTCAGAAAGGGACCGTCCGGGTGGTATCCCTCTCCCACAAAGCCGACGAGGGCGAGGCGGAGCGCCAGTCGCTGCACGGGCTCCGGCGCCTGGCCCACCCGGATGCCTTTGCGCGACACGTAGGGGTCGTGCGTCAGGATGTGGGTCGAGCCCGCCCAGGGGTCGGGGGCCGCGTACTCCAGCGCCCGCAGCCCGCTCATGGCGAGCGCCCCGGCGCACTGCGGGCAGGGCTGCACGGTTGTCAGGAGCGTCCAGGTGCGGACCTCGGGGGGCTCCGTATGGGGCAGGGCGAGCAGGGCGTTGATCTCCGCGTGCGCCAACTCGTGCCCGCTGATAACGCCCGCCACTCCCCGCGGCTCCCCCAGTCGGTTACGCCCCCGCGCGATCACCTGCCCTGTCCCATCCACCACGACCGCACCGATGGGATAGGAGCCATGGCAGTAGGCGGTCCAGGCTTCGGAAAGGGCCGCGTGCCAGCCGCTCGTCAGGGGGAAGTGGCTCGTGGTCAGTGAGGTGTGTGCCCCTTCCACTACCCACTCACTTTTGTCCACTTCCCGCTTCACAACGCCTCCCGGTACCGCTCAATCAGGCTGTCGAGCGCTTCCCGCAGCAGGGACGCCTCCGTCCGGCCCAGCGCCCCCGAGAGCTTGGTCAGCCGCTCCAGTTGGCTCTTGGGGTAGTAGTTGCTCTTCAGGACCATCTTGCCCTCCACGTAGATGCACGCCCGCGAGCGGCCTTCCCGTTTGGCCCGCAGCAGCGCCTCGTCGGCGGCGCGGGACAGGTGGGCGAAGGTGTGGGCGTGGGCGGGGCGGGCTGCGAGACCCACACTCAGGCCCAGGGTGCGCGGCCAGTGCGGGTCGCGGTGGATATGGAAGTGCTTGATCACCTCGTCGAAGAGGATCAGGGCCGTCTCGGCGGCGGTCTCGGGCAGGAGGACCGCGTACTCGTCCCCCCCCAGCCGCCCCACAATGCTGCCGCTGGGCAGACTCCCCGAGAGCAGCCGCTCCACCCCGCGCAGCACCCGGTCCCCCTCGGCATGGCCCAGCGTGTCGTTGAGCTGCTTGAAATGGTCGAGGTCCAGGACGGCCAGGGTCACCGGGGCGCCGTTCAGGGCCTCAAAGGCCTCTCCGAAGGCCGGGCGGGTGAGGATGTTGGGACGGGGCATGACAGGTTCTCCTTGCTGGAATCAGAAAAAGGTCAGCTTTCCGCTCTGGTATATAGATGCATTGTATATATGTCGGAACTGTTACGGCAATACTGGGGGTGGGAAAGCGGCGTCCCAGTGCGGCTTGAGCGTCTTAGACTCAGATTCTTGTACTCCAGGTGTTGACATTTTTGAGCCTGAGGGGCTAGGATTCCGTCTGCAACGGCAAAAACTGCCGGGTAAGCCGGTGAGGTGTCCGTTCCACTTACTTCATTTCACAGGAGGTACAGATCTATGCTGAAACCATTGGGCGACCGCGTTCTCGTGGAGATCATCGAGGAAACCGAGCAGAAGACCGCCGGGGGTCTGTTTGTCCCCGACACCGCGAAGGAAAAGAGCCAGCGCGGGAAAGTCATTTCTGTGGGCAACGGCAAGCTGCTCGACAACGGGACGCGCGTCGCGCTGGACGTGAAGGAAGGCGACACCGTGTATTTCGCCAAGTACGGCGGCACGGAAGTCAACCTGGACGGCAAGAACTACTCGATCCTCAGCGAGCGCGACATCCTCGCCATCGTGGAGTGAAGCGGTCAGCCGTCAGCTTTCGGCCTTCAGTGGCAAAAGCTGACGCTCCCGCTCATGCCCTGTCCTTCTTTTCCGACTGCTGAGAGCTGATCGCTGCCAGCCCCCCTGAAGGAGAAACACATGCCCAAGCAACTCGTCTTCGAAGAAAACGCCCGCCGCAGCCTGGAACGCGGTGTCAACGCCGTGGCCAACGCCGTCAAGGTCACCCTGGGGCCGCGCGGCCGCAACGTCGTGATCGAGAAGAAGTTCGGCAGCCCCACGATCACCAAGGACGGCGTGACCGTCGCCAAGGAAGTTGAGCTGGAGGACAAGCTCGAGAACATCGGCGCCCAGCTCCTGAAGGAGATCGCCTCCAAGACGAACGACATCACGGGTGACGGCACCACCACCGCCACCGTGCTGGGCCAGGCCATCGTGAAGGAAGGCCTGCGCAACGTCGCTGCGGGCGCCAACCCCCTCGCCCTGAAGCGCGGCATCGACAAGGCCGTCGCTGTGGCGGTCGAGGAGATCAAGCAGCAGGCCGTGCCCGTCGAGGACAGCGACGCGATCAAGAAGGTCGCGGGCATCTCCGCCAACGATCCCCAGGTCGGCGAGGAAATCGCCAACGCGATGGACAAGGTCGGCAAGGAAGGCGTCATCACCATTGAGGAGTCGAAGAGCTTCGACACCGAGGTGGACGTCGTCGAGGGGATGCAGTTCGACAAGGGCTTCATCAACCCCTACTTCATCACCAACCCCGACAAGATGGAGGCCGTCCTGGAGGACGCTTACATCCTGATCAACGAGAAGAAGATCAGCGCCCTCAAGGACCTGCTCCCCGTGCTGGAGAAGGTCGCGCAGACGGGCCGTCCGCTGCTGATCATCGCCGAGGACGTGGAGGGCGAGGCCCTTGCCACGCTGGTCGTGAACAAGCTGCGCGGCACGCTGAACATCGCCGCCGTGAAGGCCCCCGGCTTCGGTGACCGCCGGAAGGAGATGCTGCGCGACATCGCCGCTGTGACCGGTGGTCAGGTCGTCTCCGAGGACCTGGGCCACCGCCTGGAGAACGTCGGCATGGACATGCTGGGCCGCGCCAACCGCATCCGCATCACCAAGGACGAGACCACGATCATCGATGGCCGGGGCAACCAGGCCGAGATCGACGCCCGCGTGAACGCGATCAAGGCCGAACTCGACACCACCGACTCCGACTACGCCCGCGAGAAGCTCCAGGAGCGCCTCGCCAAGCTGGCGGGCGGCGTGGCCGTGATCCGCGTCGGCGCGGCGACCGAGACCGAGCTCAAGGAGAAGAAGCACCGCTACGAGGATGCCCTGTCCACCGCCCGCTCGGCGGTCGAGGAAGGCATCGTCGCGGGCGGCGGCACCACGCTGCTGCGCGTGATCCCCGCTGTGCGCCGCGCTGCCGAGAGCCTGGAGGGTGACGAGGCCACTGGTGCGCGCATCCTGATCCGCGCCCTGGAGGAGCCCGCCCGCCAGATCGCCGCGAACGCCGGTGAGGAAGGCAGCGTCGTCGTGAACGCGGTCGTCAACAGCCAGGCGCCCCGCTACGGCTTCAACGCCGCGACGGGCGAGTACGTGGACGACATGATCGCCGCGGGCATCGTCGACCCCGCCAAGGTGACCCGCACCGCGCTCCAGAACGCCGCGAGCATCGGCGCCCTGATCCTGACGACGGAAGCCATCGTCAGTGACAAGCCCGAGAAGGCGGCTCCGGCCCCCGCGGGCGGCGGCTCCCCCGACATGGGCGGGATGGACTTCTAACCAAGAGCAGGGACTCCTGCGTCGCAGGCGGCAAGAATGGCGAGGGGCCGTCCCTGAGCCTGGAGCCAGCAAAAACGCAGGAACAAGCAGGCCGGAGCGTGATGCTCCGGCCTGCTTGTTCTTGTGGTTCGGGGTCGGTTAGGCGCTGGCGCCGCTCGACGGTTCGGTCCGGTAGCTCAGCACCACAACCCCGGTGGCGGTCGTCTTGACCTCAGCCAACTGAAAGGCGGCGCGGCTTTCCTGGGAGAACAGGCGCCTCCCCTCGCCCACCACGACCGGGCAGACGATCAGGCGCAGTTCGTCGATCAGGCCGTGCTCCAGCAGCGAACGCACAAGCACGCCGCTGCCATAGATCAGGATGTCGGCGCCCTCGCCCTGCTTCAATGCCCGGACTTCCCCGGCAATGTCGCCCGAGAGGGACGCGGCGTTCCAGGTCAGGTCGGTCAAGGTGCGGGTGACGACATACTTGGGCAGGGCGTTGATGCGGCCCGTGAAGCGGTCACCATCGGTGTTCGCCATCCACGCCGCGGACATGCCCTCGTAGGTCACCCGGCCGAGCAGCAGCGTGTCGCTCCCAAACAGCCACCGGTCCTGCAACTCGCCCAACTCCTCGTTGAAGTAAGGGGCGGTCCACATGGGATCGCTCATGATGCCGTCCAGACTCAGGTATTCCACCGCGATGATTTTTCGCATAATCCACGCTCCTTTGTCGTCGTACCGGGGGATATGTTCTCCAGCACCACATCAGCAGTATGGAAGGGAACGCAATTGAAGTCTTGTATCGGAACGACACCCCGTACGCGCTTCACTCAGGCGCCGGGTCCTGCCGCCCCAACTCCTGAACACTGAGTGGCGAGTGCGGCCACACCTCCTGGACGATGCGCGCGGGAGTCTGACCGGCGAGGTGCCGCAGCGCCCGGGTGAGGTGTGGCTGGTCCGTGTACCCCAGGTCGTGAACGACATCCGGGATCGCGGCCCCGGTCTGGAGCAGCGCCACCGCCCGGCGCGCCCGCTCGATGATGAGGACCGAGCGGCTCGACAGTCCGGTGGCGTGCAGAAAACGCCGTTGCAGGGTGCGGAGGGTGGTGGGCCGCTTCGGCAGCTCCTGCCCCAAGAGGAGGTCGACAGTCGGCTCGCAGCGCAGGAGCCCGAGGCGCACGAGGCGGTCGACGAAGGCGTCGGCGTCCTGACTGTCCGGGATCGGGAGGGATTCGTCGTGCAGCCAGAACGAGCCTCCCGTGGCTGACAGAACCGCGTGCCGGTCGAGGAGGTGCGCGGGCGGAAGCGCGGGGACGAAGACGCCGAGCTTGAAGGTGATGCCGAAGAATTCCGCGTCCGCAGGCACGTGCGCGGCGGTCGCCCGGCTCTCCGGCCCGCGCAGCACGACAGTCGTCATTCCCCGTTGGCGCGTGACCACCAGTTCCGACCGGGTCACCGCGAGCGAGGTGAAGGACCCGGCCCGCTCACTTTCAGCCCGCCAGACCGATTCGACCAGAGGGGACCCGGGGACCTGGCTCTCGGACGTGAATGCCATCACCACCGCCAGTATGCCCCGCGCCCCAGGCTCTGGCCGCGAGATTCCGCCCGGGTGCACGTAGGTCGCAACGCCAGGACTCCCACTTTCGGGGAATGTTCCGCAGCACCAGCCGCCCTACACTTCCGCCCATGCCGCCCACCCTGCTCGTCGTCTCCGGTCTTCCCGCCTCCGGCAAGACCCACCTCGGCTCGCGGCTGGCGCGGGAGCTGGGCTGGCCGCTGGTCACCAAGGACGAGTACAAGCAGATGCTGCACGACCATCTGCCGGACCTGACACGCGCTCAGGCTGGGCCACTGAGTTTCGAGATCCTGTACCACGTGGCGGGCATGATCCTGGCGGCGGGCGGGAGTGCCGTGCTGGAAACGCACTTCTACCGGGGCCTGAGCGAGCGGAAAATAGGAGCGCTTGCCATGACACATGGAGCGAGGGTCGTCCAAATCTTCTGCCATGCCCCGTTGGACGAACTGGGGCGGCGGCACGCGGCGCGGGTGGCCTCCGGGATGCGTCCCCATATCGACCAGCCCTTCGACCACGCCGAATTGCCGGAAAGCGCGTGTTGGACGCCGCTGGCACTCAGCGCTCCTCTGCGGGAGGTGGACACCACCTTCACCCACGACCTCGCCGAACTCGCCCAATGGGTGCGGGAACAACGTTGAGGGGGAAGGCCCACCCGGAACCCTCCCCCTCCCTTTCTGACCGCTGACCCCTCTCAGGCCCCGTACTTCTGCAACTTCAGCGCGTTCGCCATCAGGAGCGGCATTACATCGGTGCCCCGGCGCAGGCCCAGGCTGCCCTTCTGCGCCTCCTCCTCGGTGTAGCGCCCCGCGAGGTCCTTGCGGCCGTAGCGGCTGTTGATCAGGAGGGGCACCGGGTGCCACGAGTGGCTGGTGAGCTTGCTGGGGGTGGAGTGGTCGCCCACGATGCACAGCACGTCGGGCTGGAGGGCGAGAAGCGACGGCAGCAGCTCGTCGAACAGCTCAATCTTGTGGACCTTCTCGGCGAAGTCGCCATCCTCGCCAGTCGAGTCGGTCTTCTTGATGTGGAGGTAGAAGAAGTCGTACCTGGCCCAATTCTCGGTCAGGGCCTTCACCTTGCCCTCCAGCGCGTCCTCCTCACCTTCGACGGGCAGCACCTCCATGCCCACCAGGCTGGCGAGGCCCTTGTACATCGGGTAGGAGGCGATGCAGGCCGCGTTGAGCTGGTAGATGTCGGCAAAGCTGGGGAAGTGCGGCACATCGCTGTAGCCCCGGAACAGCACCCCGTTGACTTGCGGCTCGTCGGCGAGGACAACCTCGGCTCGCTGAACGAAGGTGTTCACGAGTTCGGCGGTGCGGACGCTCGTGGGGTCCTCCGCAACCGCAAGGTGGGGCGGCACACCCGTCACCTGGGGATCCACGTCGCTGATGTTGGCGCCCAGGCCCTGCCCGGCCTCGTCCACGCCCTGGGCGCGCAAGACGACCACGAAGCGGTGCTCGGACTCGGTGTAGATCTCGACCGGGGTGCCGTCGATCTCGGGGATGGCCTCCCGCAGCCGGGCGACGATCTCCGCGTTCTTCTCGTTGCTGGGGCGGCCCGCGCGGCGATCCACGATGATGCGGTTCTTGCCGAGAGACGCGAAGTTGCCCCGCACGGCCACGTCCCCTGCCCTGAGCCTCACACCGATGCCGACCGCCGAGAGGGCCCCGCGCCCCACCACGTACTTGAGGGGATCGTACCCGAAGAGGCTGAGGTGCCCCGGGCCGCTGCCCGGCGTGATCCCCGCCCCGACAAGTTCCACCTGCCCCAGTTGCGAGTCGCGGGCCAGCGCGTCGAGGTTCGGGGTGGTGGCGGTGGCGAGTTCGGTCTCGCCGTTCACCGTGAGGGGGAGGCCACCCACGCCGTCGAGCACGACCATCAGGATCTTGCTGTCGGTCTTTTTGGCGATGTGGCGAACGGTGTCGATCAGGTCGCTCATAGGGTTACTGTAACCCGCACACCAAAGTGGAAGCGGGGGTGACATAGGGAAAGGGGCCACCCAAAACTGGAGGTGACCCCGGGGGACGGCGGGACCTCAGCGCCCGTCAACCCGTCCATCGGCCGCGTCGGCGACCGTCTCATCAATCTGATGAACGATGGCTTCCGCCCGCGCCCCCGCCTCGGCCTCGCTCATGGCGGGGCGGCGGGTAGCGATGAAGGAGCCGATGATGGCGATGGCGGCCATCACCCCCCAGAAGAGCGGCGTGGGCAGGTGGAGGGTCGGGACGGCCGGGAAGACCTCGTGCGCGGCCTCCAGCGTCTCGATGCCCAGCTTGACCGCGATCCAGCCCACGAGCGCATAGGCCACGTTGTCGAAGGCGGGGTACTTGTTCAGCAGCTTCAGGAAGATCGTCGCCGCGAAGCGCATCAGGATCAGGCCGACGATCCCGCCGATCACCACGATGGTGAGGCCCTGCTCACGCGGCATCCCGGCCGGAATCAGCGCCACGCCCGCCAGGATGGAATCCACCGAAAACGCGAGGTCGGTGAGGTTGAGCAGCACCACCGTCGGCCAGAAGCCGCGGCCCCGGGCGCTTCCCTCGGCCTCCTCCTCGCTGTGGCCCTTCTTGATGAAGTGGCTGACAGCGAGGTACGCGAGGTACAGGGCCCCGAAGGCGCGCAGCCACCAGTACTCCAGCACGAAGGAGGCGAGCAGCACGCCCAGAATCCGCAGCACGACCGCGCCGCCGATGCCGTAAGCCAGCGCCTTGCGCTGCACGTTCACGGCGAGGTGCCGCACCATGACGGCCAGCACGAGCGCGTTGTCGGCCGAGAGCAGACCCTCCAGCAGCACGAGCGTGCCGAGGATGGCCCAGGTCTCGGCGGTCAGGGGGGGCATTTCGAGTCCGAACATCAGGACGCCAGTCTATCCGGGCGGGTCGTGAGCCACAGGTCAGGGTGTCCCGGCCCTGGCAGGAGGTCGAGGAATGGCAAGAGGGCCACCCCGGTTGAGGATGACCCCCGGCGCCGTCTCAGTTCAGCGGCCGTCGAGCTTGCCGTCCAGGGGATCGTTCGCCGCGCGGTCGAGTTCCCGGCGCACGGCCCGCACGTCGGCCTCCGCCACCGCTTCGCTGACAGCGGGACGGCGGGTGGCGAACAGGCCCCCCAGAACCGCGATCAGGCCCATCCCGGTCCAGAAGAGCCAGGACGGCATGCCGACGTGCCAGGTCAGGTGGTAGACCTCGCTCACCTGCTCGACCGTCTCGATGGCGAGCTTGACGGCGATCCAGCCGATCAGGATATAGGCCACGTCGTCGAGCGCGGGGAAACGGTCGAGCAGTTTCAGGAAGAGGGTGCTGGCGAAGCGCACGAGCACCAGGCCCATCAGCCCGCCAGCCACCACGATCCAGAAACCGGTGGGGGTGTCGCGCATCTCGGGCTTGAGCAGCGCGACCCCCGCCAGGATGGAGTCCACGCTGAAGGCCAAGTTCACCAGGTTCAGGCTGATGACCACGTTCCAGAAACTGCCGGTAAGTTCGCGGGGCTCGCCCTCTTCCCCCCCCTTCTTCAGGAAGTGCGCGATCACCAGATAAGCCAGGTACGCCGCCCCAAAGGCCCGCAGGAACCAGTACTTGATGATGAAGCTTGCCAGCAGCACGCCCAGCAGCCGCAGCCCCATCGCGCCCCACATGACGTACGTCAGGGCCTTTTGCTGAAGGGTGGCCGGGAGCGGGCGGACCATCACCGCCATGACCAGGGCGTTGTCGGCGGAGAGCAGCCCCTCCAGGGCGGCCAGCGTCAGCAGGATGACGAGAATTTCGGTGTTCAAAGCAGTCCTCGAAGGTTGTGGGCTCCCCGGGTCCGGGCCGCACGGGGCAGGGGGCGAAAGGCTCCGCAGTCTACCCGCCCTGCCGGAACGAAATGAGACGCACGCAATGCAAAGAACGCACCCTGGTCACCCACCGGGGAACAGGACCTCAGCGAATGATCTGCCCCCGCTCGTCGAGCACCGGGTAGGGCTCCCCGCGTTCCCGGTAGCCCGGGGCGAGGTCGGGGTACGCCCACTCGAAGGCGAGGCGGTCCAGCTTATCGGGCGGGAGTTGCGGCGCCTCGTACATCCCCGCTGCGAGCCGCTGCCGCTGCGCCTCGAAGAGGATGGTAGCGGCGGCGACCGACACATTCAGGCTCTGCACCATGCCGAACATCGGGATGACGATGTTGGCGTCGGCGAGAGCGGCGGCCTCGTCGGACACGCCCCATTTCTCAGCGCCCAGGAGGACACAGGTGGGCCGGGTGTAGTTGGGCTCGCGGTAGTCCACACTGCGCTGCGAGAGGTGGGTGGCAAGGACCTGCACGCCCCCGGCCTGCAACTCGCGCACGGCGGTCACGGCGTCGGGATGCTTCCGCACCGCCACCCACTTGTGGGCGCTGCCGCTGGTCGCGTCAAAGGTGGGCAGCGCCCCGCTTTTGGGCGGCACGGCGTGGGCGGTCAGGACGCCCACCGCGTCGCACGTCCGCAGGATCGCGCTGAAGTTGTGGGGCTTGTTGACCTCGTCCATCAGGACGCTCAGGGTGGGCTGGCGCCGACTCAGGACGCGCCGGATCTTCTCGTACCGTTCGGGCGTCACCCTGGGCAGGGTAGCGCACCCGGCCCTCAAACCGTCAGGCTGAACGCGGGGTGACCTGCCCCTCAGCCCCCGTCAGGTTGGGCGTGCTACCACTACCCTATGAAGGTCGCCGCTGCGCTGCTCGCCACCCTGCTCACCGTCCCCGCCCTCGCCGCCCCTACTGGAAAGGACGTGGAGCGGGCGGCGACACGCGCCGCGCAGGCGCTCGACGGGGTGCTGCGGAGTTGCCCGGTGAACTTCGCGAGGGTGGGCACCCCGGGCAAGAGGTGCGTCGGCGTTCAGGGCACGGTCGAGGAAGCCCGCACCCGGCTGGGCGCCGCCCTGGGGGACGACCTGTACGGGGTCTGGCGCAGCCGGGACGAGCAGCGCAGCGTGTACAACTGGGTGCGGACCCCCGGCGGCTACGTGTACCTGCGCCTGCAACCCGACCCCGAGGGCCGCGCTCAAACTCTGGTCTACCTCGACACACCGCCCGAGACCACCGCGCAGGGGAGCGGGGCGAACCGCACGGCGGCGGGCACCATGGCGCCCAGCAGCCAGGCAACCGGGAACCAGACTTCCAGTACCCGTCCGGCGACCAGCGCCCCGGCGGCCCGCCCGACCACTCCGCGCCCGGCCCCTTCCTCCCCGCAGACGGCGGCCCCCAGCCAGACAGCCCGGACCCCCGCGCCCTCCCCTTCCGCGACCCCCGCTCTGGCCCGCGTGCCGTTCACACGCCCGCTGCGGCTAACCGACCCACGCATGAACGGGGAAGACGTGCGGGCGGTGCAGGACCGCCTGATCGCCCTGACCCGCCCGAGCGGGGGTGGGCGCGGCGACGGCTGGTACGGCCCGGTCACGGTGGCGACCGTTCGCGCCTTCCAGGTCGCCAACGGGCTCCCCGTCACGGGTCAGGTGGACCGCGTGACTTGGAACGCCCTGTTCAGCCCCCAGGCCCGGACCTTCCCGGCGGGCAGCATTCGCTGAGCCTGGTCGAAAAAGCTCCCAGCCGCAGCCGGGAGCGGGAAGCCCGACTTCACCCGGTCGGGTTTTGTTGTGGAACGCCTTCAGGGTAGGGGGCGTTCCACAGCCCCAGGTTTGCCCTGGACCAATCCGCCTTTATCCAGAGAGGATAGGCCCCCTGTCCCCGCACAGGCTGTGACCCGCCTACTTGCCCAGCTTCTTGATGGCGTCCTCGGCGTCTTTCTGGCTGTCATACTCCCCCGCCAGGTAGGCCCACTCCGCGCCGCCCTCAGGTCTGGAGAGCTGGGCGTTCAGCTTCCAGAATTTCGGGTCGGTGTGCTTCTCCAGATGGATTCGCCGAATGACCGAGGGATTGACGTAGCTGCCATCTTCCAGCTTGATGAACTTCGTCATGCTTCAGCTTAGGGGCTTGCCCCCGTTGTTGTCATGGTTGACGTCTCGTCCAAAGCAAAACCCCCACCGGGGCGGCGGGAGTTCTGGTCTGGACCGTGGTGCGCTCGCCGCGATTCGAACGCGGGACCTGCCCCTTAGGAGGGGGCCGCTCTATCCAGCTGAGCTACGAGCGCAGGCCGCCCATCTGGGCCGCCGGGAGTATAGCAGGCCCGCTCCTACTGACTGGTGACCGGTGTGGGCACGTGCAGTTCGTAGCGTCCCAGGCCCTGGGTCTCCAGGCTGCGGCGGTACGTGGTGCTGTTCAGCGGCAGGTACACGTAGTGCTCGGCGCGGCTCCAGCCCTGCGCGAACTGCCAGTGCTGCACCATGTCGGGACTCGCGGTCTTGAAGTCCACCGTCACCGCCCGGTCTGCGTACACCACCCGGTCATGGGTCATCAGATCCAGCGTCTCGCCCTCGTCCCGCTGGCCGTCGCTGTCCCTGTCCTGCCACATCAGCCAGTGCAGGAACAGCACGCGCGCTTCGGGGGCACTGACCTTCACATCGGTCGCGCCCGACGGAATCCGGCCCTCGACCGCCTGGGCCAGAGTGGCCTTGCCCTGCCACGCCGCCGGGTCCACCTCGGTGCGGGTCGAACCGGCGGACACCGCCTTCTGGTACACACTCTCCCCCGCCTCGGTAACGAGGTTGAGGTAGGTGCCGGAGGGGGCTGCCGGGTGACGAACTTCCACCCCCATGGGGAGCGGGGGGCGGCCCCCGGCTCCACTCGGGGAAGCCGCCCCACAGGCGGTGAGGGCCAGGCCGAGCAGCAAGAGGGGGATGGCGCGCTTCATCGGTGGCCTCCGGTCAGGCTCTGGCTGGTGAAGTAGTCCGTCGACTCGTGCAGGCGAATGGGCAGGGCCTCGTCCGTCTGCGGCACGCTGTTCATGGTGACCAGATACCGGTTCGGCGTGGCGGAAGGTTGCAGCACCTGGTGACGCACCAGCGACCATCCTTTCGTCCGGGTGCCCGTCTCGGTGCTGTGGCCGTCCGGGCTGACGAAGCGGTAGCTGAAGGCCTCCGTCGCGTAGCTGTAGAGGTCGTGCGTCTCGTACAGCACCTCGCCCGACTCGGGCGTGCCGTTGCGGTTGGCGTCGCGGTACATCAGGAAGTAAAGGTTGCAGGTCTTCACCGTATTCGGCGTGACCGTCACCTCCTGCATCCCATCCGTCTCCCCTCCCAGGAACGGTGTGGTGCATTTGGGGTTGTCGGCCCAGGTCCTGAGCAGGTCGCCCCAGAGCCAGAGCGTCGCCGAGGTGGAGGGGAGTCCATATCCGATGGGCGTCTGGGCCACCACCCTGCGTTGGGGGTCACCGCCCGCCCCGGTCTGCTCGAAGCCCAGGGCCACCAGTTGCACATTGCTGGTATCTGCGAGGGACGGGAACGTGAACGTGAGGTTGGAGCCGGAGAGCGGAGGCGTGGGGCCGGGGCAGGCCGTCAGCAGCGCCATCCCAACCACACTGATGCCGAGCACTCGCAGGGAGAGGGGGACACTCATGTCCTCTTCACCCTACAACCTTCCTCTTCTCACCGTTGCCGCATTTGCGGCGCAACTCCAGAACAAAAAAACGGGAACCCAGCGCGGGCTCCCGTCTCCCACTTGCGGGGTCTCAGCGGTTCATGATGTGAATGGCCTGCTTGTGCGCGGCCTCGGCGGCCTCCAGCACACTTTCGCCCAGGGTGGGGTGCGCGTGGATGGTCAGGGCGATGTCGGTGGCGGTGGCGGCCATCTCCAGCGCGAGGCTGGCCTCGCCCAACATGTCCGAGGCGTGGGGGCCGACGATATGGACGCCCAGCAGCAGGTCGCTGTCCTTTTCGACCACCATCTTCACGAAGCCGTCCGTCTGCTGAAGGGTCATCGCGCGGCCCGAGGCGCTCAGGGGGAAGACGCCCGTCTTGACCTCGTAGCCCTTCTCCTTCGCCTCGGCCTCGGTCAGGCCCACCCAGGCGAGTTCGGGCGAGGTGTACACGACGCCCGGAATGGCGACGGCGTCCTGCGCGGCGGGCTTCCCGGCGATCACCTCGGCGGCGACGAGGCCCTCCTTCATCGCCTTGTGCGCGAGCATGGGGTTACTCGCCACGTCGCCGATGGAGTAGATGTGCGGCACGTTCGTGCGCTGCTGAATGTCGGCGGGGATGAAGCCGCGCTCCGTGACGTTCACGCCCGCCGCCTGCGCGTTCAGGCCGTCAGTCCGGGGGCGGCGGCCCACGGCGACGAGCACGCGGTCGAAGACTTCAATGCGCTTCTCGCCGGTCTTCACGCTCTCCAGCTCGACGTGGATGCCGTCGGGCTTCTTCTCGGCCCGGTTCGCCTTGGTCTCCGTCTCGATCTCGATGCCCTGCTTCTTCATCGACTTGCTGAATTCGCGCACGGCGTCGGCGTCGGCGCCGGGAATGATCGTCGGCAGGAATTCGATGACTTTGACCTTGGACCCTAGGTTGTTGTACACGTGCGCGAACTCGAAGCCGATCACGCCGCCGCCGACGCACAGCATCCGGGCGGGGAGGGGGTCGGGGACGATCAGGGCGCCCGTGGAGTCCACGATTCCCTGCTGGTCCACCTCCAGCCCCGGAATGCGGGCGGGCTCCGAGCCGGTGGCGATGATGATGTTCGCCGCCGTGTAGGTCTTGTCGCCCACCCTGACGGTGTGCGGGTCGACGAAACTCGCCTGCCCGACCAGGTGGGTCACCTTGTTCGCCTTGAAGAGGCTCGCCACGCCGCCGGTCAGCTTCTTGACGATGCCGTCCTTCCAGGCGTTGAGCTTGGGCACGTTCAGCGCCTGCTCGCCGAAGGTCAGGCCGAAGTCCGAGGCGTGGCGGGCGGCGGCCAGCGTCTCGCCCGCATGCAGCAGCGCCTTGGTGGGGATGCAGCCCACGTTCAGGCACACGCCGCCCACCGCGTCCCGCTCGGCGCAGGCGACCTTCAGGCCAAGCTGCGCCGCCCGGATCGCCGCGTGATAGCCGCCCGGACCAGCCCCGATCACGAGGAGGTCAAAATCCATCTGATTCGTCATGGGGGTAGTCTAACGCGCGCCCCGAACCCCACCTGTAACGCCTGCCGGAAGTCAGAAGCGGGGGATTCACCATGCCGAATGGTGGATCGGCGGAAAGCTCAGGCCTCCAGAAAGTCCGCCACCACCTGATTGAGAAGCCACCAGCCCTGCGGTGTGGCGTGGAGGCGGTCACCTTCCAGGGTCAGCAGTCCCCGGCGAATGTTGGCGGCGATAGGCTTCGCGTAGCGCCCGCGCACGTCCAGCCCGCTGCGGCACGTCAGGTCGGCGAGGTCCACGCCCTCCCGCAGCCGCAATCCCATGAAGAGCGCGTCGGTCACGTATTCCTCGGCGTCCACCGGCTGCGCCTCGCCCGACTCGCCCGTCAGCCACTCGTGGAGATGGGGATTGGTGCGGCGGGTGGTCAATACGTCGCCTCCCAGTGGATAGTGTCCCGCCGCTCCCGGCCCCAGGCCCAGATACGTGCGGTTATTCCAGTAGGCAAGGTTGTGCCGGGATTCCTGTCCCGGCCGGGCGTAGTTGCTGACCTCGTAGCGGGTGAAGCCCAGAGCGGTCAGCACTTCCTCCGTCTGCTCGAAGCCCGCGCGCTCGTCGTCCTCCCCCACGGTCACGCCCCGGCGGGCGAACTCGGTGCCGGGCTCAATGGTGAGGGTATAGGCGCTGACGTGCCCCACGCCGAGGTCCACCAGGCCCCGAATGTCGCTTTCCAGAGGCTGTCCCGGGACGGCGGTGATCAGGTCACCACTCACCCGGAAGCCCTGGCCGACGAGCGTGGTCACCGCCTCGCGGGCCTGCCGCGCGTCGTGCTGGCGCCCGAGAAAGCGCAGGGTCGCGTCGTCGAGGCTCTGCACGCCCACCGAGGCCCGGTCGAAGCCGAGGTCCCGCCACAGCGCCGCCCGGTCCGGGCCCACCGTGCCGGGATTGATCTCCAGCGTGTTCTCCAATTGTCCCCAGCCCAGGTGACGGCGAATGCTTCCCACAAGCGCCGTGATCTCGGCGTCGCGCAGAAAACTGGGCGTGCCGCCACCTATATATACGGTGTCGAGGTCCAGCGCGTACTCGCCCGCCAGCCGCGCGGCCTCCTCCTCCACCCGGTCCAGGTACCGCTCGACCAGCCCGGCCCGGCGCGTCAGCACGTGAAAGTCGCAGTACGGGCAGATCGTCGGGCAGAACGGCACGTGGACGTAGAGGTGGTGAACGGTGGGGTCGAGCGCGGGCACGGGGGCAGGGTAGCCCGGAGGCGGGGGGTGGGCAGGGGGACAAGTTGCGATTGCCCCGGAGCCTCAGCGCCCGTGGGGGGTGGCGTCCATCCACGCTTCCAGCGTGGCCTGCACCTGGTCTGGAGCGGCGATCACCACCGGCACTCCCAGCGACGCGGTGGCGCTCGCGGCGGCGTTCTCGCCCGGCCCGCCCCCCGTGCCCAGCGCACTCTTCCACTCCGGGAACGCTCCCCCCTCGCGGTACCCGGCGCCACCTCCACCGTCCACGTACCGCTCGGGCACCCTGACGGCGGGACCGCACCCCAGCACCCGCCCCGCCACGACCACCACGCCGCGCGGTTCCTGTTCGCGCAGGGCGGCCAGCAGCGGCGTCAGCCCGTCGTGGACGAGCAGCAGGGCGTACCCCTTGCCGTCCAGCGCGGCCAGTTGGGCGGGCAACCCCGCCGCGAGTTCCGGAGGTGCGGCGATCAGCCAGCGGTGCCCGCCGGGGCGGCCCTCGAAGCCCGCGCAGGCCGAGCCGTAGATGTCGGTCCAGGTCCGTGTGTGATCCACCTGGGCAGGATAAGGGGCAGGCCGCGCGAGGTGTCGCCGTGACGTGGGCAATAAAAAACCCGCCTCTCGGGCGGTGATGTTGAAAAAATAGCGTGGAATGCAGCAGGAGTCAAATTATGCAGGTTGAGAGCTCGACCGAAATCTAGACATGACTGAGCCACACGCCATCTTCTCCACCTGGGAGAGTCGTTTTCCTACACAGGGCAGAAGGGGAACGGGCCAACCCCGCGAGGTCGGCCTGTTCCGTTTCCCAGATGGACCGCTCAGTCAGCGGGGCTGGGCGTGGGTTCTTCCTCGGGGCTGGGGGCGACCGGTCGTGCCTGCCGCAGTGGGAGCGCCGGAATGAAGAGGGTGATGATGAAGCCGATCAGGATGATGAAGATGGAGGTGCTGAACATGCTCGTGACGGCGGCGGTAAAGCCCTGCTTCATGCCGCTGGTGACCTGAGCGGCGAGTTTGGTGGCCTGCTGGTCAAGAGTGGTGCGAATCTGCGCGAGGGCCTGGGTCGTCGCCTGCTGGAGGGCGGCGGGCTCCTGAGCGAGGATGCCCTGACGGAACTGCGCGGCGGTGATCTGCGCGGCCTGCGGCGTGGCGAGCGCCTGGGCGGGCAGGGCGCGGAGTTGCGTCTTGAGGGCGGCGGGGACATCGCTATTCAGGAGGGCCTGGCGGCCCGCCTCACCATTCTTCAGCACGTTGCCGATGTTCGCCGCTTCCGCCACCACCTTCTGATGCACCTGCGCCCGGAGGCCGCCGTTCGCCACCAGTGCCTTCAGCTCATTCGGCACCTGCGGGTTCTGAGTCAGGGCCTGCGCGGCGGCCTGATCGCCCCGCAACGCCTTCTCGATCTGGGCGTACTGCTGATCGAAGGTGGCCCGGATTTGCTTGCCCGTGTCGCTGTTCCCACCGCTGGCGCGCATCTCACCCAGGTTGATGTTCTGGGTCTGGGCCTCCACGCCGGGCACGTTCGGCAGGTACTTCGGCAGCTCGGAGTGCAGATTGTTGATGAGCAGCGTGCCGAAGATCGCCGTGCCGATGGTCGAGCCGATCTGGCGGAAGAACTGGCTGCTGCTCACCGCGATGCCCATCTGCCGCATGGGAACGGCGTTCTGCACGGCGATGTTGTAGAGGCTCTGGGAAGGACCCAGCCCCAGACCCACGATGAACATGCGCCAGCCCAGGTCGAGGCGGGTGGTGTCCACGCCGATCTTCGTGAGCAGGTACACGCCCAGCATCAGGACGGCGCCGCCCGCGATCATGAAGGGCTTGTACTGCCCGGTTTTCGAGACGAGCTGGCCGGACACGATGCTGGCGAGAATCAGCCCCGCCATCAGCGGCAGCATGGAGAGGCCCGAGTTGGTGGCCGACACGCCCTGCACGCTCTGCATGTACAGCGGCAGGAACATCACCACGCCCAGGAACGCCATGCCGATCACGAAGCCTGCCAGGTTCGAGAAGGTGAACACTGGGATTTTAAAGAGGCTGAGAGGCAGGATCGCGTCCGGGTTGCGCGCCTCGGCGAGGATGAAGGCGATCAGGCTGACGGCGCTGACCCCGAAGAGCGTGAGGATGCGGGCGCTGTCCCAGGGGTAGGTGATGCCTCCCCAGGTCAGGGCGAGCAGCAGCGGGATGGTCGTCGTGACGATGAGCAGCGCCCCGAGCACATCCACCTTTCCGGCGGCGCGGTGGGTCAGGCGCGGCATCTTGGCGATGATCATGAAGAGGGACAGCAGGCCGAGGGGCAGGTTCACGTAGAACACCCAACGCCAGCCCTCGATGAAGTACCCCAGCAGGTTCACGCTACCGTGGTCGGTGAGGAAGCCGCCGACCAGCGGCCCGAGGACACTGGCGAGGCCGAAGACCGCTCCGAACAGCCCGCCGAACTTCGCCCGCTCGGCCGGGGGGAACATGTCGCCCAGGATGGCGAAGGCACTCGTGAAGAGCGCCGCGCCGCCCAGCCCCTGAAGCGCGCGGAACACGATGAGCTGCATCATGCCGCCGCCGAAGAGACCGCCGAACCACGGCTCGCCCGCCATGCCGCACAGCGCCGACCCCAGCAGGAACAGCACGATGCCGGTCACCAGGATGGGTTTGCGCCCGTACAGGTCGCTGAGCTTGCCGTAGATGGGCACCATCACGGTCGAGGCGAGCAGGTACGCGGTCGTGACCCAGGCGTAGAGGTTCAGCCCTTGGAGCTGCTCGATGATGCGCGGCATGGCCGTCGAGACGATGGTCTGGTCGAGCGCCGAGAGCAGGAACACGACCATCAGGCCGGTCAATGTGATCCGCTTCTCCTGGTCGGTGAAGTTGAAGGTGGGGGCCTCTGGCGCGGTCATGCCTGTTCTCCTTCCCCTGTCAGGGCGTCCAGGGCGGTGAGGAGGCCCTGCAGGACCTGTGGGTCGAGCCGGGCGAGCTGCCCGCTGACGAGTTCGTGCAGCGTCTCGTCGGTCTCACGCACGACCTGCTCACCCCGGCCGGTCAGGGAGAGGCGGGTGCGGCGCGAGTCCTGCTCGTCAATCTGGCGCTCGATCAAGCCCGCCTTGCTCAGGCCGTCGAGATACCGGCTGATCAGGGTGGTGGGAATCTTGAGGTGGTCGGCCAGCACCTTGGGGTAGTGGTCGCCCTTCTGGATGCTCCGCAGGACGTGGTACATCCGGGGGTTGATGCCGTGCCGCTCTTCCAACAGCGGGGCGAGTTGTTGCCCGAGCATCCGGTTGAAGCGCCACATTCCGCGCAGGAAGCGGTCGACCTCCTGGCGCAATTCGGGGGGGGGTGGGACAGTCTGCGTCACCGCCCCACCCTAGCCCTTTAGTTCACTCTGGTCAAGTATTTACATGGGGTAAGCAATTAGCCCTAGTTCCCGTCCCGGGAATTGCTGATCCCCAGACCTCAGGAGGCTCCCGCCAGGGAGAGCGGCGGCGAATGGATGGGCAGGGTTGGTGCCAGCCACACCCGGCCCGTGCCCCGGTACACCTGCACGAAGCCCTCGCCCGTGCGCCCGCTGCCCAGCAGGCCACGGCTGCTCTTCTCGACGCTGAAGGCGAGCCCGCCCGAGTAGGCCACCACCAGATTGCCGTCCACCTTCAGCGTCTCGTTCTGCAACTCCAGAATCTGGAACTCGTCGGGGTGGACGGGGCTTTGCAGGGCGAAGACGCCCGTGCCGCTCAGCTTGGGCTGCACCCGGCCCTCGCCACTGCCCAGCATCGCCGCGAGGCCCTGGTTGACGTGCCGCCCCACAGTCACGTTGCCCGCGCAGGCGACGAAGGCGCCGTCATCCACAATCAGGTCCTCGCCGTGAAGTTCGCCCAGCAGGAGGTGGAGGCGGGTCGGTTCGGTGTAGATGACGCCCGCACCCCGGTAGGCGGTCTTAAAGAGGCTCTCACCGCTCGCCGCCGCCGCGACCGCCCCGCGCAAGAAGCCGCCCAGGCCGCCGCCACCCGCCCCGCCGCTGCTGGAAGCCTGCATCTCGATCTCGCCCCGCAGGTATTGGAGGGCGCCAGGTTCGAGGACCGCCAGGCCACCTTCCAGGTGCAGCGCGAGCTGCCGCCAGCGGGCCGGGCGGCTCAGGGGCTGGTGAAAGCCCTCCAGCGGGCGCTCGGTGGGCCGGGGGTCGTACTCGATGACCTCCAGGCGGATGCCCTGACTGGTGGCGGAGTGGATGACCTCGGGATGCAGTTGGAATTCCATGCCGGGGGTACGGGCTCAGGTCTCCCCCGGTTCCCGCCGGGCCGGGCGCCCGTACACGAGCAGGCGGGTGAGGCGTTCCAGCGGGCCACTCCCGAAACGGCGGAGGACCCACGCGCTGAGCGGAAGCTGGGCCAGCCCGACAAGCAGCGCCAGCCCCACCGCGGGCGCCGCCCCCCAGCGGCCGAACTGCCCGCCGCCATAGGGATAGAAGAAGGTCGTCATGAACAGGCTCTGGGCGATGTAGTTGCTCATGGCGACCCTCCCGCTGGCGGCGAAGGCCCTCAGCGATCCCAGACGGTTCCGGGAGGCCAGCAGCCCCAGCACGCCCACGTACCCCAGCGCCGTCGCCAGCCCGCCCCCCATCCGCACGGGGATGGAGAACAGGAAGGCGGGGCGCGTGCCCTGCGTGTTCAACCAGGCAAGCAGCAGGCCCAGCGGGAGGCCGACGGCGAGCCCCCACACGGCGAGGCGGCGCAGCAGCGGGCGGTGTTCCCCCGGCCGGGTCAACAGGCCGGTGCGCTGCGCGGCGGCCCCCAGGCAAAAGAGGGCGATCAGCCAGGGGCCGTTGTAGACCGTGCTCCCGAGCTGATCCTCGACGAAGTTGGCGGTTCGCCAGGCCACGAGATCGGGATAACCCGTGCCCAGTGCGAAGTTGGGAAAGAACACGGGACGGCCAGCCGGACTTCCCACCGCCGCGAGCCCGGCGAGCAGCCCGCTCAGAAGCCACCAGCCACCCAGTAATCCCGCCAGCAGGACGAGCGTCCGGGCCGTCAACCGCGCGGTGAACAGCAGCGCCACGGCGAGCAGGGCGTACATCGAGATGATGTCCCCGTGCCACACGAACACGAAGTGGGCCGTGCCGAGGACGAGCAGCACCGCCAGCCGCCGCGCGAGCGTGACCGTCCCGTGGCGCGCGAGCAGCCCGGCAGCCCCCCACCCGAACAGCATGGCGAACAGGCTGATGGAGCGCCCGTTCAGGAAGATGTCGGTGAACACCTGCACCACCCGGTCGATCCCTGTCTGCGTCCATTCGCGGAAGCCAGCGAAGTCCTGCACGTTGATGATCAGGATGCCCAGCAGCGCCAGGCCCCGCAGCACGTCCGGCAGCAGGGACCGCTCAGCCGAGCCCACCGGGCCCGGCGAGCCGGTCTCCGGGGCGGGCGCGGGAGGGGGCTCAGCGGGCAATGTCATGCCCCAGGCTAGCGCGTTGGGGAAAGGGCAAGAAAAAAACCGCCTCTCCGGGCGGTGATGAAAAGCAGGTGGCGTGGGACGCAGGGAACGTCAAATGGGTTCAGGTGGGGTCGAGTGCGGGGGCCGCGGGGGAACGGACGATGGCTTCGAGGGCGCGGACATGCGCGTCAAACACCGTTCGTCCCCGGGGAGTCAGGCGCAGGCGTGTGCGGGGCCGCTTGCCGACGAAGTCCTTGACCACCTCGACCAGGCCCGCCTGCTCCAGGGCGGAAACCTGCCTCGACAGGACCGAGTCGCTGATCTCGACCTCGTCCCGCACGAAGGCGAAGTCGGCCAGGTCGAGCTGGGCGAGCAGCGCGGCGATGCTGAAGCGCACCGGGTGGGTGAGGAGTTCGTCGAGGTTGGCGCGGGGGTGCTTCATGGCCGCTGGGCCCAGGCCATCAGCATGATGGGCGCGGCGGCACACAGACCGGCGAGGGGCCACACGTACGTCCAGTCGAAGGGGTTCCAGTTGCCGAACGTGATGCACAGCAAAACCCACAGCAGCAGGGCTATGAGAAGGAGGAGCGTGCTTCCCCAGGGCATCCGGCGAGGGGCCGCGCCCTGGTTGCCTGACTGGTAGGTTCCAAGGAGGATGGCAACGCTCAGGAATTCCGTGCGCTCGCCGAAGTGCTTGAGCGCGAGGGCGAGGAAGACGCCGAGCGCGAAGAGAAGCAGCGCCGGGCGGTTGAGGCGTCGGTGAACACGCCGCCGCAGGTGGGCGAGGGTGTCGAGTTGCTGCCTGGCATGCTCAAAGTCCATATCTACCTCCACAAGTACTTCCCGATATGGAAAGTACTTGGTCTTCCTGGAAGAGTCAAGCCGGGTTGGGGCAGGCCGTGGCTTCACGTCAGTCCAGGCCGGGGCACTCCCCCCCGCTGGAACTGAAGGTCAGGGCACCGGGATCAGGGCCACGGCAAAGCTCACATGAGTAGGAACGTCCCTCCGACCCGGTTTCTACAGGTGACGCCGCACCCTCAGTGGCCCCACCGGACCCAACGTGACTCCAGGCTGGGGGCGGGGATCGCCGGAAACGGCCTCCAGCGGGGGCAACGCGGCCAGAGTTTCCAGGATGAGGAGCTGGGCGAGGTGCATCCCCAGGCACACCCGCTCGCCCGCGCCGAAGGGGAGATAGGCCCAGGCGGGGGGAGGTTGCTGCCACCGCTCGGGCCGGAACTCCTCGGGCGCGTCCCACACCTCCGGGTCCCGGCCGCTGAGGTAGGGGCTGTAAAGGGCCAGCGTGCCGCGCGGCAGGCACACGCCGTCCCACGTCACGTCGCGGGCGAGGCGGCGGCTGCCCATCCAGCCGGGCGGGGAGAGGCGCAACGTCTCCCTGAGGACGGCGGGATGGTGTTCGGGCGTGTGCCAGGCAGGATACGTGGCGACGTGCCAGATCGCCCAGGCCAGCGCGTGCGTCGTCGTGTCGTGGGCGGCGGCGAGACTCACCCGCGTCTCCTCCAGCCCGGCGGGGAGGGGCGCGAAGTGGGCGAGGAGATCGTCGCCGCTCCCCTTCAACCGCCGCCCGGCGAGGCGGCGCAACTCGCCGTTCACGCGGTGAAACAGCAGCGGGCGGGGCAGGACCGCGAGGGGGAAGGGCTGCCGCAGCGGCGCGAGGAAGGCGTGCAGCAGCCGGGAGTCGAACTCGCCGCTGAAATATGCCGCGTTCAACAGGTGCAGGACCGCACCATCCGCCCAGGCCAGCGCGTCGAACTCTCCTTCTGGAACGGCAGGCAGAGCGGCGCGGACACAGGCACTCAACCTCTCCAAATGAGCCTTGCCGAAGCCGGGATTCACCGCCCGGCGCCGCCGCCCATGCTCCGGCGCGTCGCTCAGGATCACGCCGCCTGCCAGGTGGGGGATCACCCGGGAAAAACTTCCCGCGCTGCGAAAAGTCGCCAGGTCGCCCAGCAGGCGGCGGTTCCAGGCGGGACTGAAGCCCACCACGGCGGGCAGGCCCAGCCGCAGGTGGAAGAGGTCGCGTCCCGCCAGGCGTGCCCGCCGCGCCCCCTCCTCGATCAGCGGCAGCGGGGCCAGCGCCCAGTCCTGGAGGTGGCCGACGGGGGGCCGAACGGGGGGAGCGGGCAGGCTCTCCAGCCGCCTCACTCCAGGTCCGCCCACGTCTCCCCCTCGCCCGGAACCCGACGACCGTCCAGGTCGTCGTAGGGCAGGCCGAGCAGCCGCCCCGCACCGTTCCAGCCGCTCAGCACGGACAGCGGGACGCCGCCGCCGGGATGGACGGTGCCGCCGACCTGCACCAGATTGCGGGCAGCGGGGAGGGTCCAGCCCGGACGCAGGCTGCCCGTCAGCCCGTGGGGGGCGCGGCCATACAGGGCGCCCGCCACCGCCGTGCGCGCGTAGTCGGCGGGCGAGAGGGGCCGCCACTCGGTCACGTCGAGGGGAAGGCGCGCCTGGAGCGAGCGCAGCAGGAAGGCGCCATACCCGTGCGGGTCGCCCGCCACCCCGGGATTGGGGGGCGCGTTTACCAGCAGGAAGGCGCGGTCGCCGTCGAGGTGCAGGTAGAGGGTGGGGTCCGTCGGCAGCCGCCCCGCGCGGATGTCCCGCCACTCGCGGGCGTAGTCGGCGGGCCACAGGACGTGGTGGGCCTGCCCCCGGTCCTCCGCCAGCCACAGTTGCAGCGCGAAGCCACTGAGGCCGCGCGGGGCCGGGTCGGGGGGCAGCCCCAGCCAGCTCCGGGTCAGGGCGCGGTCGGCGGCGCTCACCCAGGCGTCGGCCGCGAAGGCGCCCCGGTCGGTGTGGGCGCCGAGCACCCGGCTGCCGTGGACGCTGAGGTGCTGCACCCGCGTTCCGAACTCGAAGCGCACGCCGAGTTCCTCCGCCCGCTCGTACAGCCGCTCCGCGAGCGCGCCCAGCCCCCCCGGCAGGTGCCACACCCCGTACCCCAGTTCCACCCAGGCGACGTTGTGCAGCACGGCGGGCGCCCGGTATGGGTTGGCCCCCAGGTAGGTGGCGAAGCGTAACCAGAAGGGCGTGAGGAAGGGGCCGCTCCGCACGAAGCGTGCCAGGCTCGACCAGGGGGCGGCCCGCAGCCCCCTCGTCAGGGCGTAGCGGGCCAGGGCGGCGCGGCCCGGCGGCGGCCGGAACAGGAAGGTGGGCGCGGCGTCCAGGTACATCCGGCGTGAGGCGGCCAGCAGCCGGGCGTAGTCGCGGCCCTCGCGGCGGGAGAGCTGCGCGAGGGTGGGCTCCAGGCTCCCGGCGACGTGCAGCGCCTCGGGGGCGAAGGTGCGCCCGTCCCGACCGTGATAGGTGGTCGTGGGCCGCGCGGCCTCCAGGTCCGGCAGGGGCAACTCGATCCGCTGATGCAGGGCGCGGAACACCTGCGGCATGGTCACGACGGTCGGCCCGCTGGAAAAATCCTCGTAGCCCAGCGCCGCCTTGCCGCCGGGGCGCTCCAGGTTGTCGAGGACCGTGACCTGCACCCCGGCCCCGACCAGCCGCAGGGCCGCCGCCAGCCCCGCGAAGCCCGCGCCGATCACGGCGACGTGGCGGGGGGCACGGTGGGGGGAAAGTGACGGCCGATCACGGCGCCCCGCGTCCCGCATCCTCTTCACTGGTCGTACTCCCGACCCTTCCAGCTCACCCGGCGGCGCATGGCGCGAAGATACACGGGCAGCGCGAGCAGCGGCGTGACCGGCCCCAGCAGCCCCTCGGTGAGGTCGGCGGGGGCGCGGCGCCCGGTGAGGAGGTTGACGAGCGTGCGCTCCAGCAGCCCCGCCGCGCGCAGGGCGGCCAGCCCCGGCAATCGTCGGGCGGGCAGCAGCCAGGGGAGTGTGTAGACGGCGAGGTGCCAGCCCAGCGAGGCCGCCATCAGCCCCCGCGAGCCCCGATGCACCGACCCCGCGCTCTTCCCGAAGCCCTCCACCGACTCGGCGTAGCCGCGGTACATCCGCACGCCCAGACACTCCTCCCCCAGCGCGAGGGCCAGCCGCCCGCCCCACGCCTTGAGGCGGCTGCCCAGGGCCACATCCTCCAGCAGCTCCGCCCGGACGAGGGCGTGCCCGCCGACCCGCTCGTAACTCTTTCTAGGGAAGGCCATGAGTTGCCCATTCGCGGCGGCGGCGCTGGGATGAGGAAAGCGCAGCAGCGGCTCGGGCAGGAAGGTGAGCAGCACGGCGTCCACCAGCGGCGTCAGCAGCCGCTCGCCCGGCGTGACGTTGTGCTGGCGGGGATAGACACTCAGCAGGTCCGCCCCCGAGCGCTCCAGCTCGTGCAGCACGGCGCCCAGGGCACCCGCGTGCCACATCACGTCCGCGTCGGTGAAGATCAGCACGTCGCCCGTCGCCGCCGCCGCGAGTTGCTGGCAGGCCCACGGTTTGCCGTGCCACCCGGGGGGTAGGGATTGGCCGGGGATCACCCGGGCGCCCAGGTCCCGCGCAATTCTTGCAGTGCCGTCCTCCGAGTGGTCGTCGAGGACCAGGACCTCGTGCGCCCCCTGCGCGATCAGTCCGGGCAGCGTGTGCGGGAGGTTATGCGCCTCGTTGCGCGCCGGGACGAGCAGGGAGACGCGCGGGCCCCCGGGCAGGATGGCCCGGGGGCGCAGCCGGGGAAAGGTCAGCGCGTTGACGAGCAGGGTCGCCCCCTTGACGGCGAAAAAGGCCCCGACCGCCAGACGATACGCGCGAAAGGGGCGGCTCACTGGTCTCCCGTGAGCCAGATCAGGGCTCGGCTGGGCAGATCCAGTCTTGCGGAGGCGCTCGCCCGACCCCCCGTGACGCGCAGATAGCCCGCCAGGGGCGCCTCCGGGTCACTGCCCACCAAGTCGGCGTCCAGGGTGGCGAGTTCCTGGGCCAGGGCGGCGGCAAGCACGTCCGCCCCCACCGCCCGCCCGAAGCGCAGGTAGGCCTCCGGATATTGCCCGCCCCGCAGCACCACGCGCAGCGCCACGGGCAAGAGGGGCACTCCGGCCGACCGGGCGATCCAGGCCGCGCCGGGGCGCACCTCCCGCAGGGGGCCCGCCGGGTGCAGGGCTCCTTCCGGGAACACGACGACCCACGCGCCAGACCGCGCCGCGCGCACGGCGGGACGCACCTCCCCCACCCCCAGCGCCCCCACGCGCCGCAGGAAGGGGAAGCGGGCAAGCTGCTCCCCCAGCATCAGCACCCGGTAGTCCAGGCCCAGGGCCCAGGTGATCTCGCGCAGCACGTAGCCGTCCCACCACGAGTGGTGGTTGGGGGCAAGGATGGCGCCTGCGGGGGGCAGCGGCCCGCGCACCCAGATGCCCCCCAGCCCCGTTCTCACGCTGCGGCGGATGCTGGCCCGCAGCAGGACCGCGGCCCAGTCGAAGGGGATCATCGTCGCCCCCGAACGGCCCACACCAGGGTGAGGGCCGCGAGCATGGCCGTGAGAGTTACTGCCGCCTCGGCGTACCGGCCCACGAGCACCAGGCCGCCCGGCAGGAAAAAGGTCTCGACCGGGTACGCGGCGGAAAAGGAGAGGCGGGAGAGGTTGAGCAGTGAGGCCCGCTCCACATCCGGCGGATAGAACAGTGTGGGGCTGTCGGCGCTCGTCTCCCTCACTCCCCAGCCCTGGCCTGGCCGCCCGAACACCTGCGGCGCCAGCCCCACGAACGCCCAGGCCAGCCCTGTCCCGACTGCCCACCAGCCCAGGAAGTTCTGCGGGGGAGCGCCCGCCCACAGCGGCACGGGGTCACTCCAGCGCCAGTAGCCCTGGGCGGTCATCAGCGGTTCCAGGCCCACATCCCACGCAACGAGGAGCAGTCCGGCCAGCCACGCCCGCCCCCCAGCCAGCAGCGCGGCGGCCAGCGGCAGGGCGAACCACCCCAGCGGCACGAGGAGCGGCACGCCGAGCAGCGTCGGCCCGGGCGCCCCCGCGTAGGAGTACCGCCCGAAGGGAAAGCCCGTCCGGCTCCCCAGCACCTCCACCCCCAGCCCCACCGCGAAGCCCAGGGCCGCCATGATCAAGGCCCGCCGCGCCCCCGCCCGTTCCCAGGCGAAGGCGAGCGCCGCCGCGAAGAGGGCACCCGTGCTCAGCAGGGCCAGGGACGGGAAGGCGTCCGGCCAGAGGGGCACGGGGATCTTGAGCACGGCGTAGAGCGTCAGGAGCCACATCCAGGGGCGCATCTGGGCCGACAGGACGGCGGCCCGCATCCGGAGCGTCCCACCAAAATCGTTCCCCAATGCGTCCCCCGCCAGCGCGAGCAGGAGGGAAAGCGGCAGTCCCAGCGCGATCAGGAGCCAGCCTAACCCTCCACCCCTCAGCACGAGCAGCGCGCCGAGGAAGGCCACCCCCAGCGCGGCGCAGGCGAGGCCGGAGCGCAGGAGGGTGGGAGTCATGGAGACTCCGGGGCGAGGGGCGGGCGGGACAGCACCTTGTTGTTCTGGACGCCAGGCCTGCTCACCCCCTCCAGTGGGAGGATCAAAAGCACGGGATCGTTCTCCATTCCCTCACCGCCACCCCCGCCGCGTCAGGTCTCGCAGCAGCACGCGGGCCGCATTTCGCCCCGACGCCCCCATGATGCCGCCGCCGGGATGAGTGCTGGCTCCGGTCAGGTACAGCCCCTTCACACCGGGCCAGCGGTACTGGCTGGCGGAGATCCACGGGCGGAAGGCGAACATCTGATCCAGGCTCATCTCCAGGTGCATCACGTTGCCCCGGTGCAGCCCGAGGTTGGTCTCCAACCACTGCGGCGTCTGCACGAGTTCCCCGACGATGGTATCGCGCGTGCCCGGCGCGTAGTGCTCGAAGGCGCGCAGGATGTTCTCCCGCGCCTCCGCCCCCCGCGTCTCCCAGGAACCGGAGGCCAGCTCATACGGGTAATACTGCGCCCAGAGCCACAGCACCTCGCCCCCCGGCGGCGCGAGGCTGTCGTCCACCGCGGAGAAGCTCATGGCGATCAGCGGCGGGTCGGTCGTCGGCTCGCCCGCGAGGTACTCGCCGTAGCCCTTCAGGAGTTGCCGCTCGTCCTTGATGAGGAGGCCCAGGCCCACCCGGCTGTCGGGTTCCGTGTGGTGGCGGTAGCGCACCCGCTCGCTCAAAGCGAGCCGCAACACCATCCCGAAGCCGTTGCCCACCCGCACCTCCCGGGCGGCGGGAGGAACGTGTTCGGTGGGGAGCGCCCCCGCTGTGGTAAGCACGTGAGCGCCGGACACGACCGCGCGGGCCGTGTAGGTGTCGCCGTTTTCCAGCTCGACGCCCTGCGCCTTGCCCCCCTTGACCAGGATGCGCTTCACAGGAGCGTTCACGAAGACCTCGCCGCCGTCCGCCTCCACGGCGCGGCGCAGGGCGCGGGTCAGGCCACCACTCCCTCCTTTGGGCCGCGCCACCCCGCCCTCGTGGTAGAGGGGGTGCCACAGCAGGAAGGGCGCACTCAGCGGGTCCGAGGGGGGCGGGCCGCTCTGCGCCGCCATCCAGACCAGGGGGGCCCGCACGCGCTCCTCGGAGAAATACTCGCGCGCCACCTCCCCGTAGGGCCGCAGGATGCGGGGGAGTTGCCTCTGCCAGTCGCGGCCCCCTCCGCTTCCCAGCACCATCTTCCCCATCTCCAGCGGCCCGGGCGCGGAGTTGAAGAGGTCCGCCACCGAACGGGCAAACGGCGTCCAGTCGTCCAGAAATCGCCCGTAAGCCTCGCCCTGACCGGGAAACAGGGCCTCCAGCTCGCGCACGGTGCGCCCCGCGTCCCGGTACACGAACCACGGCGTCTCCCCGTCTGAGGCGTGGAACATCGGGTCCACTTCCAGGTAGTGCAGACCGTGGCGGGTCAGCTCCAGCTCACGCACGACGGGCGTCATGCGGATCAGGATGTGCGCGCTGCCGCCGTAGTCGAAGCGGTAGCCGGGCACGAGTTCCTCGGTGCTCACCGCCCCGCCGACGAGGTGGCGGCGCTCGAACACACCCACCTTCAGGCCCGCCTTCGCCGCGTAGGCCGCCGTCACCAGCGCGTTATGTCCCGCGCCCATCACCAACACGTCGAAATCCGGCATTCCTGCTGATCCTGGCACAGCGGGCGGGGGCACAACGGTCAGGAATCCGCCAGACGGGGCGCGATACGCTGCCCCCATGTTCGGTCGCCGCGTGCCCCCCCGGATCGTCTTCCTGCTCAGCCTCGTGCTGGCCGTGCTGTGCGCGGTCCCCGCCGTCCGCTACGGCGCCGCCGGGAACTGGCTCCCCACCCTGCTGTGGGGGGCCGTCGCCGTGTGGTTCGCGGTGGACGCGGTGCGCGCCTACGGCTGGACGCAGCGGAAGTGAAGGGGGAAGCTCACCCCCTGACCCAGAAGCGCATCCTTTTCGCCGTCTCCCCCACCTCGCCCACGTCCTGCCAGGTGAGGGCCGTTTCGAGGTCGGGGCGTTCCACGTACCCGCGGGAGTGCCAGAAGGTGTTCAGCGGGCGGTAGTTCGCCGGGCGGGCTGGGTGCCCCTCGGGGCGCTGCACCGCGCAGAAGGCGGTGACGGGCAGCCCCAGCCGCGCGGCGTGCGCCTCCCGCTCGTCGAAGAAGCGGTGGCCCACCCCGCGCCCGCGGTACTCGGGGAGCAGCACGCTCTCCCCCAGGTACAGCACCCGCGCCGGGTCGAACCCGGAGGCGCGGAAGGGGGCCTGAATCTCCTCAGTTTCCTGGGCCAGCGGGAGCGCCGTGCTCGCCCCGACCACCCGTTCCCCGTCGCGGGCGAGGAGGGCGAGGGCGCCGGGGGCCTCCAGGTACGTCCCGAGGTAGCGCTCCTCGTACTCCGGGCTGCCCTCGTACAGGTAGGGGAAGTCGCGGAACACGGTCATCCTCAGCCGGGCGAGATCGGGGATGGCCGCGCGCAGGGCCTCCCCGGTCGCGGGCGTGACGCTCAGGCTCAATCCTGCCCCCCGCCCACCTGCCGGGACCACTCCGCCAGGTTGTAGTAGTTCGTCACCCGGGCGATCCTGCCCTCCCGGACCTCGAAAAAGGCGCCCACCGGAATGACGTACCGCTGGCCCCGCGCCTCGGGCAGGCCAGGGTCGGTCTTCAGGTACTCCCCGTGAATCATGAACTCGGCGGCGGCGCGCGTGCCGTCCCCACTCGCCATCACGACGAGCTCCTCCGCCCGCTCGCGGTAATGGGTGTCCATCCTCTCCAGAAAGGCCCGGAAGGCCTCCAGGCCACGCTGCGTCTCGCCCTCGTTGATGTCGTGGCGCACATCCCCGGTGAGCAGGGCGAGCATCCCCTCCGCGTCGCCCGCGTTGAAGGCGGCGTAGTACCGCCGCACGAGGTCGAGGGTCTGCAGGTCGGAGGTGTGGGCACCGCTGGTCATGCCCGGCAGTGTAACGGCCTCCCCCCTCCGGGGCCAGGTGTGCCTTTTTTCACGGAAGCTCAAGGATTTTGGACGTGTGGATCGGCAGTTCCGGGCTTGACGTTCCCGCAAGTCTGGTATGGTTGAGATGACAATTCACGTTGCCCCACCGCGTCCCCGGCCTTCCGCGGGGCCGCTCCCAATGGAGGACCCCCGCATGAAAGCAATGCGTTACATCATCACCCGGCCCTGCCTGCAAGAGGGCAGCCTGCGCCTGCTGAAATACCTCGACGCCACCTTCCCGGAGAGCGGCCCGGCCCAGTTCATGGACGACCGGGGCCGCGAACACGCGGTGCAGGTGGACCGCGCCGCAGGGCGGGTCTGGGGCCTGCGGGACCTGTACCACTCCGGCAACCTCGGCGTGAACGACGTGCTGCTGATCACGCCCCTCGCGCCCGGCCGCTACCAAGTCGAGGCCATCGTGAAGCCCCACGCCGCGCCCCCCTCCCCCCGCGCGGCCGAAAAGGCCCCTGAGGCCCGGCGCGTGGTCGTGACCGCTACCCCTCACGTGCGCGAGGTGCGGCTGGAACAGCCCCGCCCCGCACCCCCCCGCGAGACGCCCCAGCCCGAGGCGGCCCCGGCCGTCCGGGCCACCCTCACCCCGGCTGCCCCGACCCCCGAGACCCGCGCGCCGCTGACGCCCACCCCGGTGGCCGGGGCTGCGGCGCCCGCCCGGCCCGAGCCCCGCGCCACCTCCCGCAGCGCGCCCCTGCCCGCCACGCTCGACGGCCAACTGACCGAACTCGCGCGCCTGACCGGCTACCGGCTGAGCTTTCCGAACCCCGGCGTGGCGCGGCTGGCGGCCGAGCTGGGCGAGCACGGGTACACGGTCAAGCTCGCGCTGACGGGGGACGGCCTGCGCTCCCCGGCGTGGAAGGAGGAGACCGACTACGCCCTCCAGGTCACGGGCGAGACCGAGCGCCCCCAGGGCACGCCCCGCCTGACGCGCGAGGCGCTCGCGGCGCTCATCGAGCACGCCCGGCTCGCGCCGCTCTCGCCCATTGACCTGCGCGGGTACTGGCAGGCGGGGAACCTCGACCTGGAGTCGGCGGCCAGCATCTCGGAACTCGTGGGGGCGCACCTCGCCCAGCGCGGCGCCTTCTCCTTCGTGCTGCTCACGCTGGCGGCCCAGCCCGCCCACAGCATCGTGAACACGCGGCGCCTGGCCGAGAAGTTGGGCAGCGGCGTGAACATCGCCGAACTTCGCAGCATCCTGGAGACGCTGACCCGCGCCCCCTTCCTGGCCCTGACGCCGCTGCCCGGCGGCCAGTACCTGCTGCGCGCCGATGTGCGCGACCTGCTCGCCGACCTCGCCGAGTATGCCGACGGGGTGCGCCGCCGGGTGCGGACCCCCGAGAACGCGGACAGGCCCGGCGTCCTGGCCTGAGGCGTCCACAGGAACGGCCCGCCGGGAACCCTATCCTCAGGCCAACCGGACCTGCCACTCGGTGAAGTTCGCCCAGGGCTGGAAGCCCAGCGCGACGTTGATGCCTAGCATGGCGGCGTTCTCATTGGCGTTGCTGGTGCGGACCCAGCGGGCCCCGGGGCAGGACGCCCGGACGTGGCGCAGCATGGCCGCCTTCAGCCACTTGCCCAGGCCCTGGCCGCGTGCCGAGGGGCGAATGGCGGTGGCGCCCTGAAACACCAGCGCGGCGCGTTCGGGGCTCCAGAACACCTCGGTGTATCCAGCGAGTTCCCCGGTGCGGGTGTCCTCCACGGCCATCAGGTACCGCACCTCGCCGGACTCGGCGATCATGGCCTCCCAGGCGCGGATCATCTCGGGCGTGACTGTCCAGTCGTCCATATCGAGGTCGCCGCGCGGGGCGGTGTTCATCACCATCATCATGTCGGCGGTGCGGGCCAGGAAGTCCTCGGGCACGCGGTCCCAGAGGTGGAGACGGTAGGGCTCGCCCCCGGGCCGGGTGGTCCAGGCGTCAAGCAGGCGGTCCTGGACTTCCGTCAGGTCGAGCCGACTCTGGCGCATGGGCAGGGCGGGCTGGGCGTTCAGGTGGCGGGCGAAAGCCTCCCCGGCGGGCGCTCGACTGCTCGTCCCGAAGGTGACGACCGAGCGGCCCTCCTCGCGGGCAACCCTTTCCAGGGTGCGGGCCAGATCGCGGCCCAGACCCCGGCGGCGGTGCTCGGGGTGCACGACCACCCGGGCATGGGCGGCGTGCAGGTTCTGGGTGAGGTTGTATTCCAGGCTCGCCCATCCGAGGGCCCGGTCACCGTCCCAGATCACGAAATGCCGCAGCACCTCGCCGGGCGTGACGTGCGTGAGGCCGGTTGCCTCCCGCTCGGGAAGGAGGGGCGGGTCCTCGGGGTAGGCGAAGTGGTGGGCGGCGGTGAGCAGGTGGCCGACCGCGAGACGTGCCTCTGGCGGCGCGCCCGCCGGGTCGAAGGGGGTCACGGCGAGGAGAAGAGTGGTCATGGGACCAGTGTGCGCGGGGCCTGTCAGGGGCACATGGGCCAAGTGGCGGAGGAGATGGGCCGCCTCCCGGCCTAGTGTCCATCCCGGGAGCGGGATCGCCAGTACCGGGTCCAACGCCGCACGTGGACCAGTCCGGCCTCAGCGCAGTGGGGCCCCCGATCCCGCAACATGAACTCGCCCGCCCAGGCGAGGAAGGGGGGCAAGTCGTCCATGAGGCCCCCGGCATATCCGGCCAGGTAGCCCCGACGGAACGTCCGCAAACTTTGCCGCACCTCCTGCCCCGCGCGCCACACCACGGGATCGACGCTCAGGATGCTCAACGTCCGCGCCACATCCGCCCGCGCGTCCCCCAGCCGCACGTTCTCCCAGTCGAGGACCGCGCTCACCCGGCCCTCGGCGACAAGCACGTTGAGCGGGTGATAGTCGAGATGCAGCCAAGCGAGCCGGGCCGGAGGGGGCAGATGGGTCTCCAGGCACGGAACCTCGCCTGCGACCTCCGGTGGAATGGGGAGGGTGTGGAGCCGTGCCTGAAGCTGTCCGAACTGGACACCATACGCCCATGCCTGCCCTGGTTCACGCCGCAACGCCTCGCCGCACGTCACGCCCGGCAGCCATTCCTGAATCAGGGCGACGTAACCCGGAAGGTCTTCCACAACGGCGACGACCCCTGGCACGGGGAAGTTCGCCTCCCGGAGAACCGTGGAGAGCCGGGCCATTCCCCGCGCCACCCACTCCAGGAACGTGGGGTAGAGCCTCACCGCGAGCGGTCCGTGTGGCGTATTCACCTGCCAGGTGGGCAGGGTCGAACCCCCGGGCATTCGGTGGCTGCCCGTGACCTCAAGCCCCAACGCTTCCACAGCCGCGCGGATGGTCACCTCCATGAACGTCTACGCCAGTTGCTCGCGCAGGAACGCCATCAACCCCCGGATATGCTCGCGGTCGAAACGGAACTCGACGCCCGACGCGCGGTACAACTCGGGCACGGACAGGGTGCTGCCCAGGCGCAGGCTGGCCTTGTAATTGGCGAGTGCCCCGGCGGGGTCCTGCCGTGCCTCTCGCCAGATGCCGACCGCCGCCAGATAGCACATCGCGTACTCGATGTAATAAAACGGCGCGCGGAAGATGTGGTAGTAGTGCCAGCCCTTCGCGCGCACCTGCTCGTCCAGCCCTTCCCAGCTCACGAAGGGGTGGAAGGTGCGGTCGAGTTCCAGCCATTTCGCGTCCAGGTCGGCGATGCTCGGGTTCTCGCCCGCCTCGGTGTACAGCCAGTGCTGGAAGGCGTCCATCTGCGCGGCCCACGGCAGGAAGACGACCACGCCCTGAAGCTGCTTCTCGCGGTAACGGGCCAGCTCGCCCTCGCTGAACACGTGTCCCAGGTGGTCGAGGGTCAGGAACTCCATCGCCATGCTGGGAATCTCGACGAACTCGATGGGGCTCCAGCGGTTCCAGACCAGGGGCTGCGCGGCGCCGCTCAGGAAGCCATGGAAGGCGTGCCCGACCTCGTGGAACAGCACCCGCACGTCCTCGGCGGTGCCCACCACGTTCATCAGGACGAAGGGCTCGTTCTGGACCGGGAAATACTGGCAGTAGGCGTGCGTCATCTTGCCGGGGCGCGACTCCAGATCGAGCAGCCTGCCACGCATGGCGCGGAAGCGCCCCGCCAGCTCGGCGTCCAGCCCCTCGAAGGCCGTCTGGGCAAGGTCCTCCAGTTGCGCCCCAGTGGTGAAGGGCTTCAGCGCCTCGCGGCCCCCCGCGTCGAGCAGGTTGTTGCGGTTGTAGTCCCAGGGCCGCACGCTCTCCAGCCCCAGCCGCGCGGCGATGTCCCCGACGATCTCACCGGCCAGAGGCACCACCTCGTCCCGCACCGCGTTGTGGAAGGCGCGGCAGTCCTCGGGCGTGTAGTCCACCCGGTCGAGGCGCCTCCACATGAAGTCGCGGAAGCCCGGCAGGTCGGCGTTCCGGGCGAGTTGTTCCCGCGTCCCCAGCAGCTCCAACATCAGCCCGTCGAGGTCGGGCGCGATGTCCAGATTGCTTGCGGAAAGTGCCCGCCACGCCTCCTCGCGGGCCTTGCGGTCGGGACTGTCGCCGCGCTGCCTGGCCTGCGGGACGGTGAGTTCCTCCTCGCCCAGCCGGACCTTCTGGTTCCCGGTGATCACCCCGTGGCGATTCATCTGCGCCTCGTGGGTCACGCCCAGCTCCACGTTCGCCTCGCGGAAGAGAGCGGCGGCATCCCGGAAGCGGCGGTAGTTCAACGCGAAGTCGGGGGCGGGGGTGTAGTCCGGCACGGCGAGCAGCTTCTTGATGAGTGATTGCTCGGCCCGCTGGACCTGCGGCGAGACCTCCTCCAGAAAGCGGGCGAACCGTGCCTGAATGGCCCCGTCGTCAGTGTGCAGGTCGGCATGGGTGGCGAGCTTGGCCCCCGCCTGCATGACCGCCGAGGCGAGCGCGCTCCACTGGGCGAGCCAGCCCGGCACCGCGTCCGCCGTCAGGTCGGCCTCCTGCAAGGCCTGGTAGCGCGGGCCGAACGTCTCCCAGCGGGTCTGGTCCTTGGGCACGGCGAGCGAGCGCTCGACGGCGTTCAGGGTTGTGGTCATGCGGGGAGTCTACCGCCCGGCCTGAGGGGATGGCGGAGCGGGATCAGAATGGGGCATGACGAGGGACGACCGCGCGCGGGAGATCGCTATGCACTCCGCCGCCATTCCGGGGGTCCTTGCGGTCGCGCAGGGCGGCTCGCGCACCGCCGGGAACGCGGACGAGCAGTCCGACACCGACCTGTACGTCTACAGCCGGGAGGAGGTGCCCCTCGCGCCCCGCCGCGAGATCGCCCACATCCGGAGCCGCCGCTGGGAGGTGGACAACCGCTGGTGGGAGACGGGCGATGAATGGTTGGAGCGCGGGCACATCGACGTGACGTTCCGCCGCGCCGCCGACATTGAGGCCCACCTGACCGCGCTGCTGGAGCACTGCGAGGCCCGGAACGGCTCCTCCACGGCGCTGTGGCACAACCTCCGCACCAGCGAAATCCTCTTCGACCGGGAGGGCTGGCTCGCGGACCTGAAGCGGCGGGCCGAGCAGTCCTACCCCGAGGGGCTGGCACGGGCTATCATCGCCCGGAACTTCCCGCTGTTGCATGGGGCCTTCGGGGCGTATCCCAACCAGATCGCGCTCGCCGTGCGGCGCCGTGATCCCGTGGCGGTCAACCACCGTCTCGCGGAATTCCTCGCCAGCTACTTCGACGTGCTGTTGGCGCTGAACCGCACGTCGCATCCCGGGGAAAAGCGGCTCCTCACGCTGGCCGGGCGTCTGCCGCTCGTCCCCTCCGACCTCGCGCCCCAAGCCGAGGGGATGCTGGCCTTCACCCCGCAGACATTGGACGAGGTCCCCGAGCGGGTGGACAGACCCGTCCGCGCCCTCGCGCAGCTCCTGGCCGAGGAGGGGTAACTTCCCGAAGCGTGGGGGAGCTGGGAATCCTGACCCGGGGTGAGGACTCAGGGTTTTCCGGGATACTTGGACCCGTGAGCACGCCTGCCTCTCCCCTTCCCGCCGCCCCAACCGTCCTCGTCATCGTGGGGGGCAGCATCGCCGCCGTGAAGGCCCCGTCGGTGCTGCGGCGGCTGCGCGAGCAGGGGGCGCGGGTAGCGGTGATCGCCACCCGGGCCGCACTCGCCTTCATCACCGAACTCAGCTTGGCGACGGCAGCGGACGGGGACGTGGCGACCGACGCGACGTGGTTCGAGGCTCGACCGGACGCCCAGCACCTCACCCTGGCGCGGGCCGACGCGGTGGTGATTGTGGGCGCCTCGGCCGACCTGCTCGCGCGGGTGGCGGGCGGGCACGCCCCCGACCTCGCCTCGGCGACGCTGCTGAGCGTGCGGGGGCGGGTCCTGTGGGTCCCCGCGATGAACGAGCGGATGTGGCTCCACCCGGCGGTGCAGGCGAACGCGGACAGGCTGCGGGGTTGGGGGCACAGCTTCCTGGGGCCGGAGGTCGGCGCCTTCGGTTCGCGCGGCGAGGGCCGGGGTCTGGGCCGCATGGCCGAGCCGGAGGACATCGCGGCGGCAACCCTCGCCCTCCTCACTCCGTCGCCGCGCGATCTGGAGGGCGTCAAGGTCGTCGTCTCCGCCGGGCCAACCCGCGAATATCTGGACCCGGTGCGCTTCATCAGCAATCCCAGCAGCGGCAAGATGGGCTTCGCGGTCGCCGGGGAGGCGCGGGACCGGGGCGCGGACGTGACGCTGGTGACCGGCCCGGTGAACCTTCCCGACCCGCCCGGCATGGAGGTCGTTCATATTGAGACGGCGCTCGAACTGCGGGAAGCGGTGGTGGGGGCGTCCCGGGACGCTGACCTGGTGGTGATGACGGCGGCGGTCGCCGACTACCGCGCCGCAGAACGCTCGGACGAGAAGCAGGCGAAGGTGGCGGGCGACGTGACGGTCCACCTCACCCCGAATCCCGACATCCTGGCCGAGCTGGGGGCACAGAAGGGCGAGCGGGTTCTCGTCGGCTTCGCCATGGAGACGCACGCGGGCGTGGAGCGCGCAGCCATGAAGGCGCGGCGCAAGAACGCCGACTTCATCCTGCTGAACTACCCCACCCGCGAGGGCACGGCGTTCGGCGGCGATGACAACGAGGTCACCCTGGTGCGCCCGGACGGCACCTCCGAGGAGTGGCCCCGCCTGAGCAAGCGCGAGGTGGCGCGCAGGCTGCTGGACGAGGCCGCGCACCTCTATACAGAGCGCCGGGGAATGAGAACGGGGGGCTGAGGCCCCGGCACGACTGCCAACCGTGCCCCACTCATTGAATTATTCAACACATATGCATACCATGTCGGCGATGCTCAGCAAGGAACAACGTCAGAAGCGCATTCAGGACATCATCGCCCGCGACTCCATCTCCACCCAGTCCGAACTTGTTGAGCGTTTGCGCGCCGAAGGCGTACAAGTCACGCAGGCCACTGTCAGCCGCGACATCAACGAGCTGCGGCTGGTGCGCCTGCCCATTGGCAAGGGCCGTCATCGTTACGCGCTCGCGCAGGTGGCGGGCCACAGCGACGTGGAGGAGGAGCTGGGCCGCCTCTTCCAGAACTTTGTGCGCGATGTCGACCGCGGCGAGAACATTCTGGTGATTCGCACGGCCGACGGGCACGCGACCGGGGTGGCCCTGCTCCTCGACCGGCTGCGCCGCGACGACATCGTGGGCACCATTGCCGGGGAGGACACCATTTTCCTGGTCGCCCGCACCACCGGGGAGGGCGAGTCGCTGATGGAGGAGCTCAACGCGCTGATGCTGGGCTGACGGTCAGTGGGGCGTGACTGCTCCGTCAGAAGCCCCTCCAGCCTCCTTTCCACTCCCCCTCACGGCACGTCGTCCTCATCCAGCTCCGGCAGGTTGCCCACCGGCAGCTGCACGTGCGCGGTCGTCCCCTTCCCGACCTCGCTCTCCAGCCAGATGCGCCCGCCGTGGGCGTCCACGATGCCCTTGGCGATGCTCAGGCCCAGGCCCGCGCCGCCCTGGTCACGGCTGCGGCTGTCCTCGACCCGGTAGAAGCGGTCGAAGAGCCGCCCCAGGTGTTCGGGGGGAATGCCGGGGCCGTCGTCCTGCACGCTCAGGCGGATCTCCTTGCCCCCCTCCTCGACACGGCTGGTGAGGTGGACGTGTTTCGCCCCGGCCTTGAGGGCATTGCCGACAAGGTTGATGATGACCTGCCTGAGGCGGTCGGGGTCCCCCTCGAAGGCCACGTCCTCGCCGTCCGCGCTCAGGTGGGTGCCCTGGGCCTGGGCCAGCGGGGCGAGTTCGCGGGCCACCTCGCCCAGAAACAGCCGCGACAGGATGGGCTGGCGGGTCAGGGGCAGGGCGCCGCTGTCGGAGCGGGCGAGTTCCAGCAGGCTGGCGATCAGGTTGGTAAGGCGCTCGGACTCGCTGCGGATGATGTTCAGGCTCTCACGCTGCTGCCCGGTCGGGTCGGTGCGGCGCAGCAGGTAGCTCGCGTGTCCGCTGATCGCCGTGACCGGGGTGCGGAGTTCGTGGCTGGCGTCACTTGTGAAGCGGCGCTGGGCCTCGAAGCTCGCCTCCAGGCGGCCCAGCATCGCGTTCAGCGCGTGTGCGAGGGCCTGCACCTCGTCGGCCGTCTGCGGCTCCGGCACGCGCTCGCCCAGGTTCTGCCCGCCGATGCGTTCGGCCGCCTTACGAACCTGCCGCAGGGGCCGCAGCGCCTGCCCGGCGAGCAGGTAGGCGCCCACGCCCGCCGTGCCCAGCCCGGCCAGGAACAGCAGCAGGATCACTCGTTGAAGCTGCGTCAGGGTGTAGGAGGGGGCTTCCAGGCTGCGCCCGACGAAGGTGAGGGCGAAGGAGGGGCGTGCCAGGCCCAGCACCGGCGGGTCGAGCTGCACCGGCCCCAACTTCACCAGGAAGCGGTAGGGCCGCGTCCGGTCGTTGTACGGGTCCTTGACGTTCCGCTCGACGAACAGTTGCCCACCCGGCGAATTGATCAGCTGGACGTATTCCCCATCGCTGAGTTGCAGGGGCGGAGCCTTACGGTCCAACCCGATGCTCTGGCGCGTCTCCTCGCCAAAGGTGCGGAGGAGGTCGAAGAGCTGCTTTCGACTTGACGCGTCCCTTGACTCCTCCAGGACGGCCGCCAGGGCTCCGGCGTCCTCGACCACCGACACCTTCTCGATCTGAATCGCGTAGTCGGGGAACAGGTAGCGGGCGCGCGGCAGCAGGCCCTGCTCGTCGCGCTCCTTGGCGGTGCCCGGATCGCCCAGCGCGAGCGGCCGGATCAGGTTGGTGAAGGTGCGGTAGGTGTCCTGAAGGTCGCGGTTGAGGTTGTTGGTGAGGCTCGTCCGCATCATCGCCAGCGCGGCGAGCCCCACCACCGTGAGCAGCACCGCCAGCAGCCCCGTATAAAACAGCGTGAGCCGCCAGCGTAGGGTCACGGACGACCTCCCGCAAGCAGGAGGCCGGGCGCGTCAGAAAAGCCGATCACGCCCAGCAGTCTAGCGCCCGGGGGTGGGGTTTTCCCGCGGCTATTCCTCGCGCAGGACGTAGCCGACGCCGCGCACGGTGTGGATCAGCCTCCGCTCCCCGCCCTCCTCCAGCTTGCGCCGCAGGTAGCCGATATACACGTCCACGACGTTGCTGCCGCCGGTGTACTCCGGCCAGACCTTCTCCTCGATCTCGAAGCGGGAAAAGACCTTGCCGGGGTTGCGCGCGAGCAGTTCCAGCAGCTCGAACTCCTTGGCGCTGAGCTCGACCCGGCGCCCGCCCCGGAAGATCTCGCGGCCGTCGAGGTTCATCACCAGGTCGGCCACCCGGACCTCGCCGGTCACGGCCGGATTGACTCGCCGCAGGTGCGCCCGCACCCGGGCGAGAAGTTCCTCGATGGAAAAGGGCTTGATCAGGTAGTCGTCGGCGCCCGAGTCCAGGCCCTCCACCTTGTCCTGGATGCCGTCTTTGGCCGTCAGGATGATGATGGGTGTATTGCTCGTCTTGCGAATGCGCCGCGCGACCTCCAAGCCGTCCAGCACCGGCAGCATCAGGTCGAGGATGACCAGGTCGGGGTTGACCTCGCGGAACTTGCTCAGGCCGGTCACGCCGTCGAAGGCGACCTCGGTGGCGTACCCTTCGGCGGCAAGTTCCAGTTCTATAAAGCGGGCAATGTCTTTTTCATCCTCAATCACGAGAACCAGGGGTTTGCGTTCCATGGGGCCAGTCTATGGACCGTTCTCATGAGAAGGCCGCCCGCCCCCTTAACCGGCTTTTATACGCTCCGTCACACGCGCGGGCGCGGGGGTGACCCGGTAGGCCCGGCAGTCGGCCCCGAAGCCGCGCAGCGGGGGGAGGGGACGGTCCACCGGGACGCCTGGAGCGCCCCCCTGCGCGACCACGACAGCGCAGACGAGCGTCTCGCCAGGCTCAGCGGCGTCACACAGGCGCCGGGCGTAGTTGACCGGCAGGCCGTAAGCGCTGGGCTGTCCCCCGACCGGGCCGGTCACCACGGGGCCAGCCGCCACCCCGGCGCGAACCTGAAGCTGCACCCCTAGGATTTCGGCCAGGCCCAGCCGGGCGGCGCGTTCGTGCGATTCCAGAGCGGCCGCCACCCCCGACGCCGTGCGCCTGGCGGGCCAGAGGGCCACCACCGCGTCCCCCTGGTGTTGCAGCACCTGGCCGCCCCACGCCTCGAAGCTCAGGATCAGCACCTGCACGAACTCGCCCATCAGAGCGGCGTAGTGCTCCAGCGCCAGCTTATGGGCGAGCCCGGTGCTGCCTACCAGGTCCACCATCACCAGACACGCCGCCTGGTGGCCGCTTCTTGGGCTGGGCAGGGGCAGGAGCAAGTCAGGCATGGGGGGAACGCCCCCACTATGCCTCAATCCTTTGCTCAGGTAAAGCCCATGACCCTCACATCTAAGGGGTGTACGAGCGGGGGTCTTGGGACCTCACCCTCTTTCACGCGTCCGGTGACCTACCCCAGTTGCAGGCGTCACGTCGACGGGACCCCTTATCCCGGCCTACTCTGATTACGGAACCTCTCGTGCTTTCCCGGATGTTCTCCGCTGGCTGGAGACTCAGGGGTGGCCCCTCGCCTTTCTTGCACTTGATGTGCAACAGGGGGAACAGCGTCCCAGTCGTGGGCTTTTTTCTCCTCTCCCCTTGCGGGGGAGGCTGGGAGGGGGTGACGGGCGCAGTTGGTCCCTCTGCTGAACGGTAAAAGATTCCCCTCCCCAATCTGCAATTCGCATCGAGCGTTTTCTTGGAGAGCACCACGGAGGCTGACTCGCTCATCGTCCATCGCCGCCAGTCAGTCTTCTTCGCTTCTCCCTCTGCTCCGCAGCTTTCCGGGTCCGGTCGCCCCTCGTCTTCGACTCACCGCAAGTTCGTCTCAGACCAAAAAACCGTGAAGTGGGGGCTGGGTGCGGAAGGCCACCCAGTCGCCGGGCCGCACGTGGGGAAGCGGCTCGAAGGCGGCCAGGACAAGGGGCACGCGTGCCCGGACCACCCACACGCGCCGGGTCACGTCCAGCACCTCACCGACGCCCTCCACCCCGGAGATGCCCACCACGGTGAGGTTCTCGCGGACCGTAACCGTCTCCTCCGGGGTAAGCACGTGGGTTCCGGGCAGGTCGAGTAGGCCGTGGACCACCACCCGGGCGGGTCCCGGGCGGCCCGCATAGGGACCGCTGCGGTCGAAGAGGTAAAGTACCCGCCCCCCCGTGGAGAACTCCAGCAGCGGGCTGCCCTCGCGCTGTGGGTACAGCAGGCCCTGGGCCGCGAACGCCTCATACCGCGAGGCGAACTCGGTCTCGGAACTCTCCAGCGTCATGAATTCCCCTGTCGCACGGCCCGCATCGGGGAGATTCTAGCGGTCCCCAGCACCCGGGGGCTCCTCCAGCCACGCCAGCGTGGGCCGGGTGACACCTGCCGCGTCGAGCACGGCGTCGGCGCGTTCCAGCGCGAAGGTGCCCTCCACCTCACGCAGCAGATGGATTAGGACCAAGCCGCCCAGCCGTTCCAGCACCGCCCAACGCACCGAGCCGTGAGCCTCCCCGTCCCGCGCCCGGCGCAGCAACGTGAGGGCCAGCCACTCGTCCCCCTCGACAAAGGCCCGCGCTGCTTGCGGTGGAACGAGCACCCTCAGGTCAGCGTTCGCCACGTGACATCCACCACCACCCCGGCGAGCATGGTGAGGGCCAGCCACATGTTCGCGTCGAAAAAGGCCACGTTCACCCGCGCCAGGTCCCGCGGATTCACGATGCGGTGCTCGTACAGGAGGATGCCGCCCATCGCCAGGGCCGCCAGGTAGTACCACGGGCTGGCGCCGGTCGCCACGCCGACCGCGAGCAGCAACACGAAGGTGAGGCCGTGGCTCGCCGCCGCGATCCGCAGCGCGCGGGCGATTCCAAATCGCGCCGGGATGCTCTGGATACCGTTGGCCCGGTCGAAATCGTGGTCGAGGGTCGCGTAGATCACGTCCAGGCCGATCATCCAGAAGATCACCACGGCCCACAGCAGCCAGGCGCCGGGGGCAAAGTGACCTGTCACCGCGATCCACCCACCCGCGGCGGCGGCCCCGTCGGTCACCCCCAGCCACGCGTGGCACAGCCAGGTGTAGCGCTTGGTGTAGGGGTAGCCGATCAGGAAGGCCACCGCCAGCGGCATCAGCGCCAGGCAAAGAGGGTTGAGCTGCGCCGCGGCGACCGCCAGAACCACCAGGCTGACGACCACCAGCCCCCAGGCCTGCGCGGGGCTGACCTTGCCGCTGGGCACCTCGCGCCCCGCCGTGCGCGGATTGCGGGCGTCGATCAGGCGGTCGATTACCCGGTTGGCCCCCATCGCCGCCGTCCTGGCCGCCGCCATCGCCAGCGTGACCCACAGCAGGGTCGGCCAGCCGGGCCAGCCCGTTCCGTTCACCTGTAGGCTCGCCAGCAGCATCCCGGCGTAGGCGAAGGGAAGCGCGAACACCGTGTGCTCGAACTTCACCAGGTCCAGATACGTCTTCAGCCGCGCCGCCGCACTCACGCCCGCAGGATACGCCCGGGCCGCCGGACGGGCCGGAGGGAAGTGCACACACGGCCCGAGTCTCTGCTATCATTCTGCCTGCGCGGGCCGTGGACGAGGCGTAGCGCAGGCCGGTAGCGCACTTGGTTTGGGACCAAGGGGTCGCTGGTTCGAATCCAGTCGCCTCGACCAAACACAGCTTCGCGCTAGTCTTCGCGGGATTGGTGTAGTGGTAGCACAGCAGCCTTCCAAGCTTCTGGCCTCGGTTCGAATCCGTGATCCCGCTCCACACGGCCTCCACCAGGGGGCCCTTTCGCTTTGCACCCTTAGCTCAGTTGGATAGAGCAACCGCCTTCTAAGCGGTCGGTCGTAGGTTCGAGTCCTACAGGGTGCGCCAGAGATTCCCCGTCAGAGACGGGGTTTTTCTTTTGGCCCTGCGTGCCCAACCGGATGGGAGTTGGCCTTTGTGCCCAACGTGTGCCCAACAGCATTTCTAACCCTCCTTTTCTGTGTGTTTCCTGAGCGTTGAGAAGTCAAGCGTCAGACCCTCGCGTTCCTTCTCAAAGACAGTGCGGTAGCGGTCAAGGGTGAACGAAGTGCGGGCGTGCCCCACGTGGGCGCTCACTACTTCAATGGGGCGACCGCTAGCCCCCTGTAAGGAGATGAAGGTATGGCGGCAGGCGTGCGCCCCCAGGTAGGGCACCCCAGCCGCCGCGCACAGCGCCCTCAGGCCCCGGTAAATGGTGTCCGGCAGGATCGGCCCGCCCAGCGTGTTCGTGAACACGGCATCACTACCCATATACCGCTTCTCCTGGGCTTCCCGATCGAGTACGGGCCGCTCTTTCCACTCGTGCAGGATCGCCAGCGCGTCCCCGGAGACGGTGAAGGCCCGGCGAGAGCGGGGCGTCTTCGGCGTGGTCCGGTGCGCCACCCCACCTAGGCTCACCAGTGCCTCCCGTACCTCGACGCGGCCCGTCTTCAGGTCCACGTGTTCCCAGCGCAACCCCAGCGCCTCCCCTACCCGTAGACCCGTCGAGAGCATGAAACAGAACACGCTCCCCAGCCGATCTGGGCGGGCCACCCCATAGAACGCGGCGGCCTGCTCCGGTGTCCAGGCCTTGACCTTCTCCTCCAGGGCCGCGTCCCGTGTGTACCGGGGCCGGGCCACGTCTGCCGGGTTCCGCATCAGGTCGCCGTGCCGCACTGCCTCCGAGAAGGCGAGGTGCAAGAGGTTGTGGATCTGCCGCTTCATGGAGTCGCCCAGCGGCCTTCCCTTCGTCTCCTCCCGGCGTTTGTCCTGGAAGGTCAGGCCCGCGTAGAACGTCTCCAGATCGCGGGACGTGATGCTGGAGAGCCGCCGCTTCCCCAGGCCGGGAATGATGTGCCGCTGAATTAGGCTGTCCTGCGATTGGGCGTATTTTGCGGCCAGCCCCGCTTTCCGCCCGGCGTGCCATGCCTCCAGATACTCCCCCAGCGTGGTTTGAGGCGAGACGCTGAACTGCCCGCGGGCCGCGTCCGTCCGCACCCGGCTCAGGGCGTCTTCCGCCTCGGTCTTCGTGCCGACTGTCCCCGCCACCCGCTGAACGTCCCCGTTCGGCAGTTCGACGGTTGCCCGCCATTGCCAACGCCCCGAGGGAAGGCGCCGCACACTGCCCCGCCCGTTCCCCCGTTTGGGAATGTCTTTCTCTGTCTTCCTTGCCATGCCTTGCCCCCGCCTCTTTTACTGGCAAAAACGGATTACTGGCAAAATGCCCTGCCAGTAAAAATTCCCTCTCCCAGCTGGGGAAAAGTGATTACTGGCAAACTGGCAACACATACCAGGGAAACGCCCTTCTACCCTTCTGCCAGCACGCGCAGGGCGGCTTGAAGGGTGGCCACATCCTGAGCGTCTACCGTTCCCCACTGCCGCACGATCCGCGCCGGGTCAATCGCGCGGGCGTGCATGATGAGCGCTGTCGAGTCAGCGGGTAGCCCACCGGGGCGGGCCTTCAGTTGCGGGGCCAGCGGGCCGGTGAGCTTGTTTGCCGTGGTGAGCGGGACGATGAAGTAGAGCGGGCGTGAACCGGAGGTCCGTACCGTCTTCATATCGCTCAGCACGATGCACGGGCGCTTCCGGCCCTGCTCACTGCCTGTCGAGGGGTCGAGGTCCACCAGGACCACGGCGCCGCGCGGATAAGCCTTGCCCCGGGTCACGCGGGCTTACCGCCGAAGGCAGCGGCCCAGGCGTCCAGTTCAACGGGGGGCGTATCGGCTTCCAATTTCTCAAGTTGGGCGTGAAGCTCGCTCTCCCCAGCACTCACCAGCCCCGCCGTGTCCACTTCCTGAGCTTCCGGTGCCGCCTCGCTGTACTCCAGCAGGTCGCCCACGGTGTACCGCTGGCCGGTCAGCGCGTGCAGGGCGGCCAGAAGGGCGGCCAACGTTGCCCGGTCTACGCGCTCGGTATCGCCGCGTGCAATGGCGTAAACGCTGTTCCTGTTGACCTTCCCATGCAGTTCCCCAGCCAGCTTGTACGCCGTCAACCCGTGGGCTTGGAGAACGTCTCCCACACGCCACCGCACCATGCTCGCCGCGCTAGTCATGGAGAGAGGATATCATAGAAGACAGGAACATAGAAGATTGGTATAGTACATATAAGTATGTACTATAAGGGCAGCAGAGAAGGGCGGCCCATCCGGCAAGAAGTGACCGCCCGCTCTGACTCCCCCCGGTTTAAGGAAGGAAGCACCATGAAGGATACCAGCCCCGTCACCGTCACCCGCACCTGGGAAGTTGCCCTGTACGGCACCTACGGGGACGGCCCCAGCGCCCGCGTATATCTGGGGAAGCGCACCGTCAGCCTGTCTGGCGGGCGGCATGCCCGCGGCCAGCTCCTCCCTATCGTCGCCCAGGTGAACGGCTGCGAGGTCAGTGAGGAAGAGGTCGTGAGCATCCTCAACTGGGCCAAGGCTGAAGGCCGCGTGACCCTGCTCAGCGAGGAGCGCAGCGTGCCCACCATCGGGAAGGCCCGCGCTGCTCGCCTGCACCGCCTCATGGCTACGGCAGGAGTTCCTAGCACTACTTAAACACAAATTTTGGCGATGCCGACGGCTCCTATGCGTGCTCAACGCGGCGGATCACGAGTGGGAGACGCAGTGGAGTCTCTGGGGAGTGTTGGACCGAGCTGCCGACGTGCAGCAGGCAAGGTCAGCCGTTCCGTCTGCCCAGCGCTGAACCGCAGGGCTTGGAGGTAAGTCATGGCCATCATGCAAAGCAGCGCGTGGTGATGGAGACCTCGCCAGGAGCGCCCTTCGAAGTGATCGAGCCCCAGTTCTTCCTTGAGCTGCTGGTGCACCTGTTCGCAGGACCAGCGCGCCTTGATATCCCGAATGATCGCGATCTTCGTCGTCTTGCTCGGATGGTTGGTGAGGTAGTACTTACGCTCCCCCGTGGAACGACGTTCTCCCACCACCCAGACTTCCTCCCCGGGAAGGTGTGAGCCGTCGTGCTGCTCCCCGCCATCCGCCACTCGAACCCGCAAGACGGCAAAACGGGCCCGCCGAGGTCCCTTCGTGCCTGTGCGCCAGGTGCGTGACACCCACTGGTGGGGCGGGAGAGCCAGCAGGAGCTGAGAAACGCTCTGGCGTTGCTCGTTGGGAACGGGCACCAGCAGCCTCCCCGTCTTGGACCGCTTCCCCGTTAGCAGCTCCACGTTCGTGGAGTACACCTTTTGCGTGCCTGGGACACCGACCGCCCAGGTCAGCCCCCGAGCCGAGAGGGCCTGACGGAACTCCGCGCTGTTCCCATACCCGGCATCGGCCACGACCACTTTGAACCTCACGCCTTGCCGCCGGACCCGGTCGATCTCCTGCAGGGCCGATTGCTTCTTGGTCAGGAATGGTCGGTGTCCCTGCGGGACACCGACAGCCGCACACCGCTGTGCATCCTCAGTCCACACCTTGGGGAGGAACAGCCGCAGCGCCAGAGGAACGGGCAGGTCGTTCTTGGCCAGGGTCAGCGAGACCAAGACCTGGCAGTTCGCCACCTTACCCAACACGCCGCAATACTGTCTACCGACCCCCACGCTGCATTCGCCTTGCTTCGGGAACGCCGTGTCATCCACGATCAACACCGCGTCTCGACCCCCCACCAACCGTTGAGCCTGTCGAGCTAACACAGCTTCCAGGTGGTCATCCGGCCAGGGACTCACGGTCACGAAATGATGGAGCTGGGCATACTCACCCGGAGCAACATATTCAGCCAGGGGTTGCAGGCTCTTGCGTTCGAGGGGGGCCATCAAGCCGCGCAGATATAGCGGACACCACTTGCGTCGCCGAGCATGGCCCAGGACCCGCTGGAAAGGACGCAGGAAGCGCCGAAGGGGCAGCACGTTGTCCTGAGGAGCGATCATGCTCCAGCCTGCCAGAGGGGCACAGAAACCGTCTACAACGCTGAAATCCGTGTTTACGTAGTGCTAATCCCTCTGTTACGGCTGGCCCGCCTAGAGGCTGCCAAGACCAGATTTGGAGCTTTGGAGCGTCACTCCGAGCAGAGCAGAATCACTGGGTGATCCGGCGAGGCTCTCCAAGAGACGTAGGCCACGATAACTACCTCTGCGCGGTCGGTCCCAAAGGGAGGGTAACAATGGGGGTCTTCTGGATGTACATAATTCTGCGCATGCGCCTCCGAGGCTCTGACTATTACAATGACAACCCACCGCACGCGGATAAGAACCAGACGAAACGGTGGGTCTGCTCGGGTTAACACCATGATGGGCCAGTCGGTTGCGCTGCGGGTTGCCCCCTGTCGCTGGTTCATCGTCGCTGTTCGAGGAGGGCCGCGCCCTCCTAGAACCTCATTTGATCAGGAGGCCACTATGCGGCAGGTTCCTGCACGTCGGTCTGTCCGAGTCGCACGTATTCGTGTGAAGGGGAAGATCAGAGCCACCTTCGTTGCGTCGTTACTCCTGGTCAGCTTCGCCCCGGTCCCTCAATCCCTCACGCTCCAATCCCCGCAAACAATGTTTCGAGCAAAGACAAAAATGGGCGTGATCAGCTACTGGGGAGTCAACGAGCAATGGTACAACGAGATCCCAAGATATAGCCTTGCTATAATCAACCCAAACAATGGCATATTCGTCACTAATAACTTTCCCTTTTGGCCTAATAGACTAGTAGAAAATTTGGAAGAATATAAGAGGATTGTAAGAAATCAATACAACAGGGATGTCGAGATGCTGGGTTATGTGCCAACCGGTTACTTCAAGCATAATTGCGGCTTTTTCGCCAAAACAAGTTGCCAGAGATGGAGCACGATTGAGGCTCAGGTTCGAAGTTATTTCAAGCATATGCCTCGGCTGAAAGGCATTTTTTTTGATGAAACTGCTCAAGAATCTTGGGATTGTAGTCAGGTAAAAAAGGAATATACTAGACTCCGAGAAATCGTACAAAAGTATGAAAAAGAATTGAAATCTAAAAAGGCCTTGATTGTATTTAATCCAGGAGTAGCTCATGAATGCGTAGTGCAAGGAGTGGTCGAAGGCGAAATTGCAATGGTTGAAGACGACATGGAAGATTACAAATTGAAAGGTCAAGAAATTAAATCCCACACTGATAACTTGCATAAAAAAGGAGCGCTGGCGTGGCACGTAGTGCATACCGCGCCCAACCAAGGTGATATGCAGAGCGTAATTCTAGAGGCTAGAGAGCGTGGAGCCGACTATGCGTACGTAGTGCCTAAGGGAAGTGGGAAAGATAGGAATGGAAAATTTATTAACACTTGGGGCGAGTTTCCTCCTTACTGGGCCGAAATGGTCAAATTGTTTAAAGCTATTCAAGACGATGGTACAGTCAGCCGTGAATAGTAGAGTTCGTCCGGAAAATCGTCACGGTCAAGGGGCGGGGGTGGCTGGCAACCTGAAGAGGTGCGGTTGACCGATGAACAGTGGGCGATCCTGGCTCCTTTGCTGCCCCCTCCCGAGAAGCAGACCCGTCGCGGTCGTCCGCGGCGGGCTGACAAAGAGCTGCTGGAAGGCATTCTGTGGGTGCTGCGTACGGGGGCGCAGTGGGAGCGGCTTCCCCGGCCGGACTACCCGCCCAAGTCCACGTGCTTCGAGCGGTTTCAGGAGTGGAACGAGCGCGGCGTGTTCCCGAACGTTCTGGGGCAGCTCTATGAGCTGTTGGAAGAGCAGGAACTGCTGGACCTGCGAGAAGCGTTTATTGACGGCACCTTCAGTGCCGCCAAAAAGGGGGCTCGGAGGTCGGCCCCACCAAGAAGGGCAAGGGCACCAAAATCATGCTGATGGTGGATGCGAGCGGCACGCCGCTCGCCGTTCATACCGACTCGGCCAGTCCAGGTGAAGTCACCTTGGTTCACGCCACTCTGGATGCGTCCTTCGGTATGGACTTTCCGAGGCGCTTGATCGGGGACAAGGCGTACGACAGTGACCCTCTGGATGCAGAACTGGCCGCGCTGGGCGTCGAGATGATCGCGCCAAACCGTAAAAACCGCAAGCAGAAAACGCAGGATGGTAGGCCGCTGCGCCGCTATAAGCGGCGCTGGAAGGTCGAGCGGACCATCGCTTGGTTGCAGTCCTTTCGTAGAGTCCGCACCCGTGACGAGCGCAAAGCCCAAAACTTCCTGGGCTTCGTCCAACTCGCCTGCATCCTCATCTTGCTCCGCCAAATTTCCGGATGATCTCTAGTACTACAGCCGCAGTTAGTGGGAGGAGAGCCAGCGTTGCTGACGGCGGATGTGACTGCGTTTGGCTTGTGCCTGGTGGTGGCGTCGCCACCACGACCAGCTCCACACCCTGGCCTTTGACGTGATCTGAGGCAAGACCAGGAGCAGGAGACGTCGCACCTCGGGGACGGTCAACGGGATGAGGTCTTCGTCACTCGCCTCCCCCCCTTTTTCTCGCGGGCCGTGACCACGGTCAGAAAGGCGTGGGCGAGCATGGCTAACGTGATGTGCCGGTACCACCCCACCCA
>NZ_KB906402.1 GCF_000381345.1 Deinococcus apachensis DSM 19763
GAGCAGCTCAGTTTGGCGTCGGCCCAGTCGGCGTGGTCGTAGTTGACGCCGTCACCGCCGTCATTCACCACCAGCTTGAGTTCATTGACGCCGCTGACGTTCACGCTGATGGGTTGCGCACCGTCGCTGCCCCGCCGCGAAACGGCGGGCAGCAGCTCCACCCCGTCCCCGTACACCCGGAACAGCACGTTGCCCCGGTCGCCGACCTCGTCGTCCACGCCCACCGAGGCGGTGAAGGTGGTGCAACGGCCTCCCAGCACGTAACTCACGCTGCTGTTGGCATGAACGCCCAGCCCCTTGGCGTAGGTCACGCCGCCGATGGTGAGGACCCGACCATCGCCAGCGGCCTTGTCGCCGTTGGAGCGGTCTTTTTCAATGGGACCCCAGCCGTTGGTGGGGGTGGACCAGGCCAGGTCGGAGACGTATTGATCGCCGCTGGGGGCGGGGGGAGGACAGGTAACGCGGGCGCTGGCCCAGTCGGCGTGGTCGTAGTTGATGCCGTCGCCCGCGTCGCGGACGACCAGGCGCAGGGTAGAGACGCCGCTGACCGAGAGGGAGATGTCCCGGGGCGCGTCGGCGCCCCGGATCACGCCGCTGTCGTAGAGCCGGGTGGCGTTGGGGTCGGTGGCGCTGCCGCTCCAGACTTCGAAGATCACCGAGCCGCGGTCGCCGACCTCGTCGTCGAGGCCCAGGGTGGCGGAGAAGGTGGTGCAGGTGCCGCCCAGCGAGTAGGAGACCGAGGAGTTGGCGTGGGTGCCCAGCCCCTTGGCGTAGGTTTGGCCACCGATGGTGAGGGTCTTGCCATCACCGGCGTTTTTGTCGCCGTTGGAGCGGTTGAGCTCGATGGGACCCCAGGCGTTGGTGGCGGAGCCGGGGTCCCAGGTGGCGTCGGAGAGGTAGCTGTCGGCGGTGATGGCGGTGGCGTGGAGGCCAGCGGGGGCACCGGGACCGGACCAGGGGTAGCTGACCCCTCCGGCGTAGGGATCAGCGGAGTTGGACTGGACCTGGTCGCTCCACGGGTAGCTCACTCCCCCCGCGTAGGGGTCCGAGTCGTCAGGTGCCGGGGCTTTGGAGCAGGCGGCCAGCGCCAGCAGGGGGGCAAGCAGCAGCGCTGCGCGGCCCTGCCATCGTGGGGTTGTCTTCATCTTTTCCTCCTGGAAAGCTTGCGAGTTGTGCGGGAGATGGATTGACGGTGCGCCCCACCATGGGACGAGCAGCGTAAATTTTTCGTTGAGCGGCGGCACCCTGCCCCCGTGTCCCGGGTGGTCAGGGCCAGCATGATCACGTGCTGGACAAACTGGAAGGGGAAGGGCCATTTATATTTCTTTAGCGCCCCCTGAATACGGTGTGAGCGGGTCGTCCCCAGGAGAACTTGAGGAGCGGCAGCCGGAGGTGCTTCCTGGCCCCGGCGCGAGGTAAGGAGCGGCGCTGTGCTGAGAACGGTTTCGGGCGAATGGACGAGGTCTTCCTGGGGGCTGGCAGCCCTGCTGGGACTGCTGGTAAGCGCCTTGGTGCTGTGGAACCCTGCGGGAGCCATCGTGGTCACGCTCGCTGGCAGCGGGGTGCTGGCGGTCCTGGGCCAGCGGCGGGGGCTCCCCGGCCTGGCGCTAGGCATCCTGGGCGGCTGCCTGCTGGGCTACGCCCTGCTGGGCCGCGGCTTTGCCTACCTGGGCGCCCCCCCGCTGTACATCGGCGAGGCGGCGCTCTTTCTGGGGCTGCTGGTACTCGCGCTGGACGGCCGGGTGCGGAGCCTGGCGGCCTCACCCGTGATGTACGCGCTGCTGGCGTTCCTGCTGATCGGGGCCGCGGCCACCCTGCCCTACCTGGGCCGCTACGGCATCGACACGCTGCGGGACGCCGTGCTGTGGGCCTACGGCCTCTTCGCGCTCGTGGTCGCGGCGCTGCTGCTGCGTGTAGGTGGCGTGCTGGAAGCCGCGCGGCAGTACACCCGCTTCGTGCCACTGCTGCTGCTGTGGCTTCCCCCGGCGCTGCTCCTGTATGAGCTCGCTCCCTTCCCGCTGCCCAAACTGCCCGGCGCGAACGCCTCGCTGCTCGACCTGAAGGGCGGCGACGTGGCGGTGCATCTGGCAGGGGTCGCCGCCCTGTTGCTGCTGGGGCTGCCCCGGCTGCTCGACCGGGAGACCCCGATCCGCTGGCTGGGCGGTCGCCGCCTGCGCCTCACCCGGCTGGACTGGCTGTGGTGGACCCTGTGGTTCGCGGCGGCGGCTATTCCGGTCTTCCGGGTGCGGGCGGGGTTGCTGGCGATTGCCGCCGCTGTCCTGGTAGTCCTGCTGTTCCGGCCCGGCACCCGCTGGTGGAAACCGCTCGTGCTGTTCGCCTTCATCGTGACCTGCTTCCTGACCTTCAACGTGAGCATCAAGCTGGGCGAGTCGCGCAACACCATCTCGGCCCAGTCGCTGCTGCTCAATGTCCAGAGCATCACTGGGAACACCGGCGAGGGCTACCGCGACGGCTCGCGCCGCTGGCGGCTGGAGTGGTGGCAGAACATCGTGAACTACACCGTGCACGGGCCGTACTTCTGGACCGGCAAGGGCTACGGCATCAACCTCGCCGACGCCGACGGCTTCCAGGTCAACGAGGACAGCTCGCTCCGCAGCCCGCACAACGGCCACCTCAACATCCTGGCGCGCTCGGGGGTGCCGGGGCTGACCGCCTGGGTGCTGCTCCAGGGCCTCTTCGCCCTGAGCCTGCTGCGGGCCTACCGCCAGGCCGCCGCCGCGGGGGAGGAGCTCTGGGCACGGCTCAACCTCTGGGTGCTGGCGTACTGGGCGGCCTTCATGATCAACGCGGCCTTCGACGTGTTCCTGGAGGGGCCGCAGGGGGGCATCTGGTTCTGGAGCCTCTTCGGCTTTGGGATCGCGCTGCTGGAGGTCCAGCGGCGGCGTTTCGCGGGGCGCCCGGCCCTGCCGCGGGGGGCGAGGTGAGGGGCGCGGGCAGGCCGGTCGTCCTCCACGTCGTCACCCACCTCGACCTGGGCGGGGCCGAGGAGGTGGCGATCTCACTCGCCGGGGGGCTCGGCGGCGAGTACAAGCCCGAATTCTTCGCGGTCTACGGCGTCGCCGACACCGAGGTCGGGCAGGGGATGGCCTCCCGCCTGGCCGCGCTGGGGGTGCCCGTCCACAGCGGTACGCGGCTGGACGTCAAGCGCGGCGGCCTGCTGCACGCGGCCCTCAAGCTCGCCGCGCTGCTGCGGCGCACGCGCCCCGACATCGTTCACCTGCACACCGATATTCCCGAGGCGGTCTACGCCCTGGCGGCCCTGCTGGGCGCTCCGCTGGGGGGACGTTCCCCGGCTGCCGTGCGGACCATCCACAACACCACCCTCTGGCCGGTCTGGCAGCGTGTCGGCGCCTGGGTGGAGCGTCAGCTCACTCCGGTCAGCGCCGTGGCCGTGTCCCAGGCCGCTCTGGAGGGGCTGCGGGACTTCCGCGCCCGCCACGCCCTGCCCGCGCTGCCCCGTGACCGCTGCCATGTCGTCCACAACGCGGTGACCCTGGCCGGGCCGCAGGAGCCCCAGGCGCCGTCTTCCGGTCCGGTCCGTGTCCTGTTCGCCGCCCGGCTCGAACCGCAGAAGGGCGCCGACCTACTGCCCGCCATCCTGGAGCGGGCCGCCGCGCTCACGAGGCGGGACGCCGAGGTGACCATGCTGGGGGAGGGCAGCCTGGGGTCCCTCCTGCGGGACTGGGCTCAGACCACCTCCCTGCGCTGGCCGGTCACGCTGGGGCCGCCGCGGGCCGGGCTCTCCGGCGTGCTGGCCGACTTCGACGTGGTGCTGATGCCCTCGCGCTTCGAGGGTTTCGGGCTGCTGGCGGGGGAGGCGCTGCTCGCGGGCACGCCCGTCGTGACGACCGATGTCGCCGGGCTGCGGGAGGTGCTGCCCACGGAGTACCCGCTGCTCGCGCCGCCGGAGGACACGGAGGCGCTCGCCCGGCACCTGGCCGCCGTGGTGGATGACCCGGAACCGTTCCGTGAACTGGCGCGGGAGTCGCGGAGCGAGATTGAGCGGAGGTTCGGGCTTCCGGGCATGTTGGAGGGGTACCGGGGCGTCTACCGTGACCTGCTGCGGCGCGACCTGAAGGGAGTCAGCCATGAACGTGCTCGTGGTGCATAACTTTTACCAGCAGGGCGGCGGCGAGGACGCGGTGTTCCGGGCCGAGACCGAGGCGCTGCGGGGGCACGGGGTGAACGTCGTCACCCATACCGTTCACAACGACAGCATCGGGGAAGGCAACCGGCTGGGCACCGCGCTGGGCACAGTGTGGAACGCCCGGGCGGCGCGCGCGCTGGCTGATCTGGTCGAGCGGCATGGCAGCGAGGTGGTGCATTTTCACAACACCTTTCCCCTGATCTCGCCCGCCGCGTACCGGGCCGTGCGGGCGCGCGGGGCGGCGGTGGTGCAAACCTTGCACAACTACCGGCTGCTGTGCGCGAACGGCACGCTCTTCCGCGACGGTCACGTGTGCGAGGCCTGCGTGGGCCGCACCCCGCCCTTGCCCGCCGTGCAGCATGCCTGCTACCGGGGCAGCCGGGCTGGCTCCGGCGTGGTCGCGGCGATGCTCACCACTCACCGCCTGCTGCGGACCTATGAGCGCCACGTGGACCTCTACGTGGCGCTCACCGAGTTCGCCCGCGGCAAACTGATTGAGGGTGGCCTGCCCGGGGACAAGCTGGCGGTCAAGCCCAACTTTCTGACGGGGGACGCCGCCGACGTGACGGTGAGGACGGAGGCCGCGGAACCTTACGCTCTGTTCGTGGGGCGGCTCTCCCCGGAAAAGGGCACGGGAACCCTGCTGCGGGCCTGGCGTAAGCTGGGCGCATGGCTTCCCCTGCGCGTGGTGGGCGACGGTCCCCTCGGTCCCCAGGTCGAGGCGGCGGCCCGCGACCTGCCGGGGGTGGAGTGGCTGGGCCGTCAGCCCCCGGCCCGGGTGGCGGAGCTGATGCGCGGGGCGAAGGTGCTCGTCTTTCCCTCAGAGTGGTACGAGGGGTTCCCGATGACGCTGCTCGAAGCGTTCGCGGCCGGGCTCCCGGTCGTGGCGAGCGGGCACGGCTCCATGCCTGGCATCGTCGAGCATGGGGTGACGGGGCGGCTCTTCCGCCCGGGCGACCCCGACGACTTGGCGGCGCAGGTGCGGTGGATGCTCGACCACCCAGGGGAGCACACCCGGATGCGCGCGGCCGCCCGACACGTGTACGAGACCCGTTACACTGCCGGGCGCAACGTCGAGGAGCTGCTGGGCATCTACCGGCAGGCCGTTGCGCGGCGCGGCCAGGCCGAGGCCCTGCCAACACGCGGCTCCTTCTCGTGAGGCTGGGGGCCAGGGGCTGCGGGTCGAGAAGCCCCCCGGTCCTGCTGGTGCCCGGCGTTTTCCCGTCCCCGCTCGCCTCTTCCCAAGGAGTCTGCCTATGCCAAATTCCCGGGCTTTCGTCGCCCACCCGCGCCGCGCCGGACGTGCCCTGACCATCGCCGCCCTGCTGGTGGGCTGTGCCGGTCCCACCTCCACCCCGTCCTCCGGACCCGATTTCGTCTACGACGGCCTCGACTACAGTTGGACCAGCGACGCGTCGGCGATCCAGCCCCTGACCATCAATCCGGGAGACAACTCCCTGAGTTACGAGACCTGGACCTCGGCCACGAACGGCTGGGGACCCATCGAGCGAAACCGCAGCAACGGCGAGAAGCACGGGAACGACGGCAACCCCCTGAGCATCGGCGGCGTGAAGTTCGAGCGGGGCTTCGGGGCCCACGCGAACTCCAGCATGGCCTTCGCGCTGGCGGGCCAGTGCCAGACGTTCACGACGAGCGTGGGCATGGACGACGAGGTGGCCAACCGGGGCAGCGCGATCTTTCAGGTCTACGCCGACGGCGAGAAGCTGTACGACAGCGGTGTGGTGCGCGGGGCGGACCCGGCCCGGGCGCTGAGCGTGGATGTGGGTGGCCGGAACGAGCTGCAGCTGGTCGTGACCGACGCCGGGGACGGGATCAACTACGACCATGCCGACTGGGGGGGGCCCACGCTGCGCGGCTGCACCCCATCCCAGACCCCGCCTGGCCAGGGGCAAGACCTGGCCCTTACCCCCGCCGAGCAGATCTTCAGCGGTGTGGTGAACAGCACGGGCGCCCCCCAGTCCGTGACCCTGCGCAACCGGGGCAGCGCCCCCCTCCACATCAACAGCGTGGAGCTGACAGGGAAGAATGCTGACGACTTCCGCCTGGTGAACCCGCCCGCCTGGCCGCTCACCCTGCCGCCGGGCGCGAGCGCTGAGGTGCAGGCGAGCTTCACCCCGAATGAGGTGGGCGCGCTTCAGGCCGCGCTGCGTGTGACGAGTGATGCCGCCGGGAAGCCGACCCAAACCGTGGGTCTGTACGGCCTGAGCGCCCGCGGCGAGCAGGGCAACCTGGAGCCGCCCCTGGCGCAAATCGTGCAGACGCTGGGGTACACCGTCAATGTGGGTGGCACCAACCTCATCCTGGGCACGGGGTCCGCCCCCATCGGCGACGAGGTGGTCGCCCCCCTCTTCACCAAGGCGGGACCGGGGCCGGTCACCCTGCGGCCTGTCGCCCGCTACTCGCCCGACGACCCCCTGCCCTTCGGGTACTACACACCGGGGAGCGGGAGCCCCGCGCTACACCCGGTCGCCGAGATCGCGCGGGGCGGGGAGCAGCGGCTGGGCCCCCCCCTCAGCCCCGGCGGGCGGGAGACCTTCGACCCGGGCAGCGCCACCTTCGGCCTGTACGTGGGGGCCACGAGCTACGCCCCGCAGAACAGCTACACCCAGGACGAACTCAACGTCGCCCGGGTCCAGCACGCTGCGCGGATCTATCCCCTGAAAAATCGCGCGGGCCAGCCGCTGGCGAACACCTACCTGGTCGCCTTCGAGCCCGCCGTCAACGGGGACTACCAGGACTACGTCTTCGTGGTGAGCAATGTGAAGCCCGAAGCCGCCGCCGGAACCATCCGGTGGACGCTGCGCAAGTCTGCCCTCATCGCCGTGAGCGAGGCGCAGGGCGCGGCCGTGAACGGGCAGTTGTACGTCTTCGGGGGCTTCGAGACGGGACTGCGGGCCACCACTCGCTCCCAGGTCTACGACCCGGCGGCGGACCGCTGGGCGGAAATTCCCGCCATGCCGGAGCCCATCACGCATGGGGCGGTGGCGGTGGACGGCACCACGGTGTATATCGCGGGGGGCTTCATCGGCAACCATCCCGGCCCGCAGACGAACCATGTCTGGAAGTACGACACCGCCGCCCAGACCTGGAGCGCGGGTGTGCCGCTGCCGGGCGCGCGGGGCGGCGGCGCGATGGTGCGCCTGGGCCGCCAGCTCCACTTCTTCGGGGGGGTTGAGCGCGACCTGGAGAATACCCAAACCTACCTGCGGGACTCGGCGGACCACTGGGTGCTCAACCTCGACGGCGCCGCGGCCTGGACGCGGGCCGCACCCCTGCCCAACCCTCGCAACCACACGGCGGCCGTGGTCCTGAACGGTCAGATCTACGCCATCGGCGGCCAGCACCTGGGGGACGAGGAGGCGGGCAACCAGCGTTCGGTCGAGCGGTATGACCCCGCCACCGATACCTGGGTCCCCCGCGCGAACCTGCCGCTCCCGCTGGGCCACATTAATGCGTCGACCGTGGTCTGGAACGGCAAGATCGTGGTGGTGGCGGGCGTGACCCAGAAGTCCCTGGAGGTCGCCAACATCTCAGAGTACGACCCGGCGGCGGACACCTGGACCGCGCTCACGCCGCTGCCCGCCGCCCGGCAGTCCCCGGTTGCGGACGTCATCGGCGGCGAGCTGGTGGTGACGGGCGGTTCCTTGCCCGACGGCATCAAGGCGACGACCTGGACCGGCACCCGCTAAGCCCCAGGCAGGACGAACAGGCGGCGTTCTGCCGCAAGCCCTTCTCCCCCCGGTGATCCCGGGGAACCCATCACCACGGGGGTGTGCTGGGACAGGTGGGCGGAGCTCCGGGCCTGGGCTCTTCCGGGTCCAGCCCGCCCACCTGCCTCCCGCGCAGCACTCCCCCGTCCGGCGAGGTGAATGTGCAACGGAAGATCAGGGTCCTTTTTCTCTTCGAGGGGCTGTATGGACGGGGGGCTGAGCGCGTGTCCCTGAGTCTGGCCTCCCAACTGGACCGCGAGCAGTTCGAGCCCCGCATCTGGATTTTGCGCTCGGTGAACGACCTAGCCGCTGAGGTGCCGCCCGATGTGCGGCCGCACGTGGCGTTGCGGCCCGATCAGCGCATCCGGCACCAGCTTTGGAGTGTTCCGCGGGACCTGCTGAGGGAGGCGGCGCAGGCCGACGTGATTGTGGCGACTGTGGAGCTGATGCCGACGTACTTCGGCTTCTTTGCTGGGCTGCTGACCGGGAAGCCCGTGGTGGGCTGGGTGCGGAACTCGCTGGACCGCGTGCTGGGGCAACTGCCCGCCCTGCACCGGTGGTTGGGGCGCCTGATCTACCCGCGCCTGCCCCGCCTGGTCTTCGTCTCGCACGGGCTGAAAGACACGCTGTCCCGGATGTTCCCCCTGCGGGAGGAGCGCCTGAGCGTCATCCACAACCCGCTGGACCTCGAGCGGGTGCGGGCGCTTGCCGCGGAGCCACTGCCCGAGTGGGCGGCGTTCATGACAAGGCGCGCCACCGTCCTCGGGGTCGGGCGGCTGACCAAGCAGAAGGGCTTCGACCTGCTGATCGAGGCCCACGCCGCGCTGCGTGCCCGGGGCGTGGAGCATGACCTGCTGATCCTCGGCGACGGTGAGCAGGAGCAGCTCCAGGACTTGGCGCGCCGCTTGGGGGTCGAGGGCAGCGTTCACCTGCCCGGCTACACCGCCAACCCCTACCCGTTCATGCGGCACGCGGCGGTCTTCGCCCTGTCCTCACGCTACGAGGGCTTTGCGAACGTGATCACCGAGGCAATGGCCTGCGGCGCTCCCGTGGTGGCGACCGACTGTCCCTCGGGTCCCGCCGAGATTCTGGAGGGCGGGCGCCACGGCCTGCTCGTCCCCGTGAACGATAGCGCGGCCCTCGCCCAGGCCCTGGGCCGCGTGCTGGAGGACGGGGCGCTGCGGCAGCAGTTGCGCGAGGTGGGCCTGCGCCGCGCGCAGGATTTTGCTCCCGAACGCATCGTCCCCGCCTGGGAAGCGGTGTTGCGCGGCGCGGCGCGGCAGCCGGGGCGGGGCAGGCGGCGAACGGGGAGGAGCCGGGTGCGGGCATGACGGCCTCCACCCGCCTCAGGCCAGTCGGGAAGACACCGGCTGGCCCGCTTTTCGCCACGTCTCCCCCGGCGCCCGGCCCTACAGGCGCGGAGTCCCATTTTGCGTTCACGTAACGAGGTGAGGCGCAGCATGGGGCACAACCGAGCTGACTCTCACGCCAGCCGCCTGAGGAGTGACCCCATGCAAGTCTCAAGTGACCGCCTTCAGTATTTCAGCGCTACCCGTGACGCGGCGCGGCTTTTTCGCAACCGGCAGGTGCTCAACGCGCTCGTGCTCGCACTGGGAGACCTGCTGGCACTGGGTACCGCCTTCGTCTGTGTGGCGTGGTGGCAGCATGCCGAGCTGAGCGCCACGCCGGTGAGCGCCTGGGTCTGGTTCGTGCTGGTGACCTGGCTGGGCGGCGCCTTTTTCCTGCAACTCCTCCCGAGCTGGGGGCTGGGTGCCCCCACCGAGATCAAGCGCCTGACCGAACTCACGCTGCTGGTGTTCGCAGGAACCGTCGTCGCGCTGTACTTTGCCCAGGACGAGCCGGGGCCGGGTCGGCTGGCGCTCGTGCTGGGGGTGCTGCTGGCCTGGCCGCTGGTGCTGCTGCTGCGCTACGGGGCCAAGCGGCTGCTCGTGGGGGCGGGCCTCTGGGGCGTCCCCACCGTGGTGTATGGCGGCGCGGAAACGGGCCAGCTTCTGATCGCCGCTTTGCAGGAAAACCCCGGCTACGGCTACCGGCCCGTCGGCGTGTTCGACGACGATCCCGGGTTGCGCGGCTCCCAGATCCGCGGAGTCCCGGTGCTGGGTCCGGCCTCGGGCACCCTGCCCCAGGCGCCCATCGCCGTGCTGGCGATGCCGGGCATCGGTCGCGAGCGCACCCTGGAACTGCTGGAAGGCCCCCTCTCGGGCTACCGCAGCGTGGTCCTGATCCCCGACCTGTTCGAGATGGAGTCACTGTGGGTCAAGGCGAGCGACTTCGGCGGCGTCCTGGGTCTGGAGGTCAGCCGCAACCTGCTCGATCCGGTGGCGCGCACCGTCAAGCGGGCCTTTGACCTGACGACCGTGCTGCTCAGTGCCCCCTTCTGGGTGCCCCTGTGCGGCCTCGTCGCGCTGGCGATCTGGCTGGAGGACCGGCAGAACCCGCTCTTCGTGCAGCCGCGGGTGGGCTACGGCGGGCGGCTGTTCGGCACCTACAAGTTCCGAACGATGGTGCCGAACGCCGAGGCGGTCTTGCAGCGGCGCTTGGCTGAGGACCCAGCCCTGCGCGCCGAGTGGGAGGCCAACTACAAGCTGAGGCGCGACCCCCGCGTCACCCGGGTGGGAGCCGTGCTGCGCAAGACCAGCCTTGACGAATTCCCGCAGCTCCTGAATGTCCTGCTGGGCCAGATGTCGCTCGTTGGGCCGCGTCCCTTGCCCCCCTACCACCAGGAGCAGCTTTCCGGGCAGGTGCAGCGGCTGCGCGAACGGGTGTATCCCGGCATGACTGGGCTGTGGCAGGTGTCTGGCCGCTCGGAGGCGGGCAACCTGGGTATGGAGCGCTGGGACCCCTACTACGTCCGCAACTGGTCCCTGTGGTTGGATATGGTGATCCTGCTGCGAACCCTGCGCGTGGTGCTGCGCGGCAGCGGGGCGTACTGACAACTTCCTGTTCAACGGTGGACAGCCCTGTTCGGCCCGGCCGAAGGGGCGCAGGAGGAACAGCAGGGCCACCGGGAAAGGAGTCGGCCCATCCGCACCCTCCCGGCAACCGAATAGCCTCCCGAATACGGGCGTGCAGTCCACGGGAAATTGGGGATGGTGTGGGAAGACCTGACACCATCCCCAATTTCCCGTGCCGCCCGGACCGCGAGGCGGCGGGGTAGAGTGCTGGCGCATGGGTGTCTGCGGGGAGGATGGGAGGGCGTTTCTTCCCCGTAACGAAACGTTAGCGGGCGGGGTGCCATCCTGCATACTGTCCCGGATTTCGCTGCCTCCCCCGTTCCCACCCGTGGCACCCGCTTGCCACCCCGAAAGGACCCTCTGCATGTCTTCACGTAAGCCGAGCCTTCACTCGTCCCTGCGTCTTGGTCTGACACTTGCGCTGACCCTGAGCCTGGCGGCCTGCTCGTCACCCCAGGGCGAAACGCCCCCCACGCACGATCCGGTGGCCGCCTACCCCTACGAGCCGGGCACGGACTACTCGTGGACCAGTGCCCCGCAGGGTGGGGACCCGTACCCGGGCAACCAGGGCTATCCTTGGCGCGGCCTGGCCGTGAGCACGGCGGGGCAGCCCACCGACCTCGACCTGACGAGTGGGAGCTGGGACTCGGCCACCAACGGCTACGGCCCGGTCGAGGTGGACAAGAGCAACAACACCAACAAGGGCAATGACGGCCAGACTCTGACCATCGGCGGCGTGACCTACGCCCGGGGCTTGGGTGTTCACGCGAACGCCGACATCCTCTACACCCTCCCCGGCCAGTGCACCACCTTCACCGCCAGCATCGGCGTGGACGATGAGGTGGGCAACCGGGGCAGCGTCGTCTTCGAGGTCTGGAGCGGCAGCGCCACGGACCCCACCGCGACCAGGCTCTACGACAGCGGTGTCATGCGCGGAGCCGACGCGGCCAAGGACATCTCGGTCCCGCTAAATGGTGTCAAGCAGCTCCGGCTGGTCATCCGAGACGCGGGCGACGGCATCAACTACGACCACGCCGACTGGGCCGCCACCCGCCTGCTCGGCTGCACGGTCCCCGAAACCTCCGGCGAGAAGTTCCTAAGTGACCTCACCCCGGTGAGTACGCCCGTCAACGGCTACGGCCCCTACGAAAAAGACCGTAGCAACGGTCAGAATGCAGCTGGGGATGGCCGTGTCCTCACCATCGGCGGCACCAACTACTCCAAGGGGCTGGGCGCTCACGCCGCCTCCACGCTCACCTACGACCTGAGCGGCACCTGCGTGACCTTCACCGCCGAGGTGGGCGTGGACGACGAGGTGGGGGACCGCGGTAGCGTGGTGTTCCAGGTACTTACCGACGGCACCAAGGTCTACGACAGCGGGACCATGACCGGGCGTGACCCGGCCCGCTCAGTCAGCGTCGACGTGGCGGGCAAGCAGCGCCTGACCCTGACCGTGACGGACGCGGGCGACGGGGTCAACTACGACCATGCCGACTGGGCCAACGCCAAGGTGAGCTGCTCGGTGGCCCAGCCGACGGTCAGCAGCGTGACGGTCAACCCCGGCAGCGCCGTGATGACGGTGGGGGGGACCCGGCAGTTCACGGCCGAGGTGCAGGGCAGCGGGGCGTACGGCTCGGACGTCACCTGGACGAGCAGCAACCCGGCGGTCGCCACCGTCAGCAGCACCGGTTTGGTCACGGCCGTTGCCCAGGGTCCGGCGACGATCACCGCCACCTCGAAGTTCGACACGAGCAAGTCGGGCAGCTCGCAGGTCACAGTCAACCCGGCCTCCACCCTCCCTGCAGGCGGCATCCTGATCAACTTCCAGCCCGCCGGTTCGACCACGCCCCCCGGCTACACGAAGGACACCGGCGCAGCCTACGACGCGGGGCGCGGCTTCGGCTGGATCCGGGAGGACAGCGTGGGCACGGGCACCGGCGTGCCGCTCGACATCACGCCGAACACCCGGGACCGCGCGCTCGCCGGGGTGGACGCTCGGCTGAACACCCTGGCGCACATGCAGTTCCCGGCCAGCACCAGCAACTCCACCGCCGTCAAGACTCCTGCCGCTTGGGAATACGCCCTGCCCAACGGCGTGTACACCGTGACCGTGGGGGTGGGCGACGCCAGCAACGTCTACGACAGCGCCCACCAGATCAACATCGAGGGGCAGCTCGCCATCTCCCGTTTCCAGCCCGACGCGACGAAGAAGTTCGCGGCGGCCACCCTGCGTGCCAACGTCACCGACGGCCGCCTCACGGTGGACGCGCGCGGAGGCTCGAACACCAAGATCGACTACGTGACCATCCAGCCGGGCGACCGGCCCAGCGTGCGCTCGACGGGCCCGCAGGACGCCCAGACGATGGTTCCCACCACCGTGTCGATCACGGCGGACGTGAACCTGCCCAACAGCGCCATCGACCTCAGCACCCTCACGTCCTCGACGGTGCGGCTGGTCGACGCTGGCACGAACGTGGCGGTGCCCGCCACGGTGAACACCTCGGGCGGCGGGGACGTGATCGTGCTCAAGCCCAACGCGCCGCTGAGCGCCAACACCCGGTACATCTTCGAGGTCACTGCTGGCGTCAAGGACACGAGCGGGGTGGCATTCCTGCCGCTACGCTCCAGCTTCGTGACGGGCGCGAGCAGCACCACCAGCCCCTACAGCTTCGAGCAGGTCGCGCTGCCGAACGTCCCGGCTATGCCGTATACCACTGTGGAGATGGGGCCGGACGGCAACCTGTACGCTGGAACGCTGACCGGCGAAATTCTGCGCTTCGGCGTCATGCCCGACGGCACACTTACCGCGCCGCAGACGATCACCTCGGTGCAGACCGCCAACGGCGGGCCGCGCACCATCATCGGCATGAAGTTCGACCCGGTCTCCGACCCCGCCAACCCGACCCTGTGGATCAGCAACAACTACTTCTGGGACGGCACCACCAACGCACCCGACTGGAGCGGCAAGATCACCCGCCTCAGCGGCCCCAACCTGGAGAACGTGCAGGACTACGTGGTCGGGCTGCCGCGCTCAATCCGCGATCACGCGACGAACTCCATCGCCTTCCACCCCGGCGAACCGGGCGCGCTGTACGTGCTTCAGGGCAGCAACTCCGCGATGGGCGCGCCCGACACCGCCTGGGGCAACCGACCCGAGCGGCTGCTCAACGGCTCGCTGCTGCGGGTGGATCTCACCAAGATCACCAGCCCGCCGCTCGACGTGAAGACCGGCGACGGCGGTGTGTACAATCCCTACGCGCTCGGTGCGCCCGTCACCATCCACGCCAGCGGCATCCGCAACGCCTACGACATGGTGTGGCACACCAACGGCCAACTGTACGTGCCCACCAACGGCTCGGCGGCAGGCGGCAACACGCCCGGCACCCCCAACCCGCTGCCGGACTCGTGCAAGACCCGCGCCGACGGCCCCTATACCGGCCCGGCCGTCCCGGCCCTCAACAACGTATCCGTGCAGCACGACTTCCTGTTCCGGGTCGAGAAGGACGGCTACTACGGCCACCCCAACCCGCTGCGCTGCCAGTGGGTGATGAACGGTGGCAACCCGACGGCGGGACCTGATCGGGGCGAGGTGCCCGAGTACCCGGTGGGCACCCAGCCCGACCGCAACTGGAAGGGCTTCGCCTACGACTTCGGCGAGCACGCCTCGTCCAACGGCGTGATCGAGGAGTACACCACGGTCGGGAACTCCCAGCTCAACGGCAAGCTGCTCGTCGTGCGCTACAGCGCGGGCAAGGACATCATCGTGCTGACCCCCGGCGCTCCCAACCAGGACATCGTGAAGGCCGAAACCCAGGTCACCGGTTTGACCAACTTCAACCCCAGCCCCCTGGACCTCACCGAGAACCGCTCGACCGGCCACCTGTACGTCGCGCAGCTCGACGAGCGCACCGGCAGCGGTAAGATCACGCTGGTGCGTCCCAAGTAAGCCCCCGGTCACCCGCCTCCGCTACAAGGAGGATGCCGCGCGCCGCCTGGTTCCCGCCCGGCGGCGCGCCGCCCTTCCGGGAGGAACGTCATGAGTCCACTCCAGAACTTCAGGCTGCTGGCCCTCGCCTCCTCGTTCGCGCTTCAGGCGGCCCTGGGCGGAACCCTCTCCCTGGCCGCCTCCTCGCCCGTCCCGGCGACCACCCCGCCGCCCCGCGTCCTCCAGGTGGCCTCCCTCTACGCGGGTCCGCTGGCCTTTGCGCCCGACGGGGGGCTGCTCGCCATCGGGAACGGTCAGGGGCAGCTCCGGCTGTGGCGCCTGCCTGCCGGGGTGGTCGAGCGCACTCTGACGCAGCCCGGGATCGTGAACGCCGTCGCCTGGAGCCCCGACGGCCGCCTGCTCGCCGCGGCGGGCACCGACGGCCGGGTGCGGCTGTGGGACGCCAAGGCGGGGGCGCTGCGGCGCACGCTAGTGCTGAACACCTACTACGTCACGTCTGTCGCCTTCAGCCCCGACGGCAGCCTGCTGGCAACCGGCAGCGGGGACAACTCCGCCCTGTCGGGCCCGGCCAACACGGTGCGGCTGTGGGATGTGGCGACCGGGCGCTTTCTCGCCGCGCTGCGGGGCCACACCGACGTGGTCACGGCGGTCGCGTTCAGCCCCGACGGCACCCTGCTGGCGAGCGCGAGCCGCGACAAGACCGCCCGGCTGTGGAACGTCGCGGCCCGTCGTGAGACGCGCACCCTGCGCGGCCACACCGACTACGTGAGTGCCCTGGCCTTCAGCCCCGACGGCCGCACGCTCGCCACCGCGAGCTGGGACACCGATCTGCGGCTGTGGTCGGTGCCTGACGGCCGCGACCTGGGCATCCTGCGCGGCCACAGCGCGCCTGTCGAGGCCGTGGCCTTCGCCCCCGACGGCCGCACGCTCGCCTCGGGCGGCGAGGACCGGCAGGTCCGGCTGTGGGACGTGACCACCGGTCGCCACACCCGCACGCTGGGCGGGCACACGGGCGTGGTAAGCGCCCTGGCCTTCAGCCCGGACGGCGCCCTCCTGGCATCGAGTGGGGGCCGCGACCGTACCGTGCGCTTGTGGACCTGGCGCTGAGGGGCGGCCCCCCGGCAAAAAGGTCCTGAGGCTGTCCGGTCCGGGGAAGGTGAACGGAAAAAGCCCCCAGGTGCGGCGGGGCACGCGGGGGCGGGTTCATCCGACTTCACTCGGTCGGGTCAGCTTTAGGCCTGAACTCAGGGTAGCTGGAAGCATCTACAGAATTCTGACAACGCCCTGGGGGTCTCTTTATCTCCCGGAAAGCGGGGCTCAGGCGAGTCGGGGCTGGCGGAACAGGAACATCAGCCTGACCCGCTGGAGCAGGCCAGCGCGGTCACTGCGGGCGGCGCGGGCTTCACGGTCGCGCCTGACCTCGTCCCGGAGTTCCTGGGCGCGGTTCTGGAGGAGGATGAGGTTGGGGTTCACGGCGAGGTCTCCTTCCGCCGGTCGGTCTTTCCTTCTCGGCTGCCCTCATGGTGCCGGATGGGCCTAACGGTGGGCATCGGCGCAGTGGCGCAAGGGGGGCTGCGCCGAATGGCAGACGTGCGGGGACAAGAGGCTTAGTTGCTGCCACTTGCCCGGCCACCCCAGGGCGTTCCCGTGTCCCCCTGCCGCTCCGAAGCAGCGTGGGCTCAGCGTGGCGTGAGGGAAAGAGCGCCCACCCGGAAAGTTGGGAGAAGCGGGCGTATGGTCTGCTCATCTCCCCGGCGTGTCAAACGGTTTGGTTGGAATGCCTCGGGTCCAGCCCAGGCCGCCTCACCTCGCGGACGAACTCCGCTCAGCCTGTGTGGCCGCCCCCTCCGCCCGGGCAGGCAGGAACACAAGCGCCACGACGCCCCCGAGGAGCGTGATGCACGCGGCAATGACGAGCATGGGCATGGTTCCCACCCGCGGCCCGATCAGGCCCGCCGCGGCGGTGGCAAGCACCCCGACGAGGGCATTGGTCGTCCCCAGGGCGCCGTATACCCGGCCCCGGTAAGCGTCCGGCGTCACCGTCTGGATCATGGTCGACAGGGCGACGTTCGACACCACCATCGGCACCCCCAGGAGAGGCACTAGGGCGAACAGGAGCGGCAGGGATGACCCGCTGTACATCCGCAGCATCAGCACGCCGACCAGGAGCGTGCCGAATGCGATCAGGAGGCGCGGGGGCACCCGGCCGCCCAGCCACGCCGACGCGGCACTCCCCAGGAGGGCGCCCAGGCCGCCCAGGGTGCTCAGCAGACCTATCGTCCGCGCGTCGGCGTGCAGCACGGACACCAGGAACGGCGTGTAGAACGGGTCGATCAGCGTGCCCCCGAGACTCGTGATGCTCAGGATTGCCAGCAGGGCCAGGATGACTGGGCTGCGCCGGATGACGTGCAGCCCCTCACGCCATTGGTGACCCAGGTCACGCCAGGTCTCCAGCAGTGACGTGGCCTGGACGGGCACGTCCGGCGTGACCCGCGCGGCCACTCGGAGGCGAAGGAAGCACAGCGCCGCGAGGACGAACGACGCGGCGTCGAAGAGCACGACCCCGGGGATGCCGAAGGTGGCGATGAGCGCACCCCCGACCACCGATCCCAGCAGGCGGGCGCCCGTCGTGCCCAGGGACAGCGCGGCGTTGGCCTTCATCAGGTCCCCCACACCGACCAGGGAGGGGAGCAGGGCGCCCGCGACCGGGGTGGACAGCGTGCTGACCGTGAGTTCCGCGAAGGTGACCGCGTACGCCACCCACACCAGACCCGGCTGCGGGGCGAGGAGCAGCAGCGTCACCACGGCCCCCTGGATGAGATGCGTGACCACCAGCACCCGCTGGCGGTCCCAGCGGTCGGCGAGCACGCCCGCGAAGGAGCCGAACAGCAGGCCCGGCAGGTAGTAGGACAGCGCGAGCAGGGCGGTGGCGAGGGTGGAGCCGGTCTCCTGATACAGGAAGTACGGCAGGGCGAGCAGCAGCGCCCGGTCCCCGATGAGGGAGATCACCTCGCCGAGCCAGAGTTTGCGGAAGTTGGGCAGGGTCAGCGCGGCGAGCATGGCAGCCTCATGGGAAGCAGCGTGCGCGGTACCCTGGTGAAAATGACACGGGACGATTTACCCAGGGTGTGGCAGCGCCTGGACGACCCCCGGGCGGCGCGGGTCCTGGCGGACGCGCAGTCGCGGCAGTACTTCGAGCCCTTCATCTGGCGGGAGCGGCGGGTGACGGACGTGGCTGCGGAGCTGGGCGTGACGAAGAACGTCATGCTGTACCAGGTGAACAAGCTGCTCCGGCTGGGCCTGCTGGAGGTCACCCGCGCGGAACCCAGGGCGGGCCGGGCGATCCGGTACTACCGGTCCTCATCGCCGGGCTATTTCGTCCCGTACGCCGCGACCTCAGCTGAGTCCATCCACGCGCTGTACGAGTCCTCCCTGGACCACACGCGCCGCTCGGTCCTGTCCCTCCTGACGCGGGCGTGGAGCACCCTCGCGGATGATCCCCGGTGGTTCGGGCTGTACACCTACGGTGACGCGGAGGGTCTCAAGAGTCACACGCTCCTGCCGGTGCGCCCCGCCTCACCCGCCTCGCCAGCCCCGGGGCTCTTGCAGTGGCTTCTCCAGGAGGACGTGCCCGCCGTGTGGGATAACACGGCTCCCGTCCAGCTCTCCAGGGAGAACGCGAAGCGGCTGCAACGTGACCTGCATGACCTGCACGTGAAGTATCAGACGTTGCAGCAGGACACGCCTGGGGAGACGTACATCCTGCGGCTCACGCTTGCCCCTGTCCCCTGACGAGTGGGTCGGTCCAGCTTCACCAACTGGAGGGGGAGCCTTGCGGCTCAGCGCAACTTCCCTGACTCATCCCCTGCCGCAGCGTTCCTCAACCCGGACGCACGACCAGGTACTGCCGCCCCTGGGTGTTCCACAGCAGGTCGAAGTCGTGCTCGGTCAGCGCCACGTTCGGCCCGCTCAGCGAGTCGCTCATGATCAGGATGCCCTGCGCGTCGTCGTACCCGCGCACCACCCGGAAATGCGGCGTCTGCCCCAGAACGCTGTGGAACTGCAACACGACCACCGGGAACCCCTGCGCCACCTGCCGTTTGATGTCCTCGACGGTGCCGCCCGTCAGGACGGGTGCCTCGAAGCCCAGATCCCGTAGCAGGCGCTGCGCGTCGGGAAAGCGCATGTTCCGGCCCCCCGGGCGCAGCTCGCCTTGCCAGGTGGTCTGGTCCGCTTGGACGCCGTAGTGCCGGAGGGCGGCGGCGATGGCGGCCGGGCCGCAGTTGTTGCGTGTCTGGTACGCAAAGCCCACGTCCTGGAGGTAGACGCTGGGGGGGCGGAGGGTGCCCGTCCCCGCCGTGCGGAAGGTCAGGGCCTGGACGGGGGGGAGCCGCGAGGGGGTGAAGAGGCCGCGGTCCAGCCCGGTCGATCCCTGGACGCGAGGCGCCGGGGTGGGCGTGACCGGGGACGCGCCCTCCGGGAGGCGCAGCACCTGCCCGACCTGGACCGTGCTGGAGGTCAGCCCGTTGAGCTCGGCGAGCAGTTCCGGGGTCATCCCGTACTGCCGGGCGACGCGGTACAGGGTGTCGCCGGGTTGAACGGTGTACCCCGTCTGCGGGAGCCGGAGAATCTGCCCGACCTGGAGGGTACTGGTCGTCAGGGCGTTGAGTGTCAGCAGCAGGCCCGCCGTGGTGTGGTAGGTGCGCGCGAGGCTGCTGAGGGTATCGCCTGCCCGAACCGTGTGGGTGGTCTGCGCCTGGGACACGCCGAGGGCCAGCAGGAGGAACAGGGCGAGCGCCTTCATGGAGTTTTTATTTTTGGATCAGGTCTGTCACTGAAACCTGACGGGCAGGCTTTCCCCATTGGGAGAGATCCCGGTGGCAGGCTGTTCGTTTTCCCTCGACGGGCCAAAGCACGAGACCTCCCACCTCATGCGGAACACTGTGGCGCACCCCGTCCTCAACTCACCGCTTGCCTCACAAGTGCGGCGATCCTGGCCTCGGCCTCGGCGGTCAACTCCTTCAGCGCGAAGGAGGTCGGCCACATCGCGCCCTCGTCGAGATTCGCCGTGTCGTTGAAGCCGAGCGTCGCGTACCTCGCATTGAATTTGTGTGCGGCCTGGAAGAAGCAGACGATCTTGCCGCCTTTGGCGTACGCGGGCATGCCGTACCAGGTCTTCGGCGAGAGGGCGGGCGCGCTGGCCTGGATGATCGCGTGGATTCGCTCGGCCAGGATGCGGTCCGCTTCCGGCAGCTCGGCGATCTTTGCCAGCACGTCGCGTTCCCCTTCCGCCCTGTCCTTGTCCGCGCGCGCCTCCGCCTTCAGCTCCCTGGCGCGCTCCCTCATCGCGGCCCGTTCCTCGGCCGTGAAGCCCTGGGATGTCTGGTCCGGTGCAGTCTCGCTCGTGGCAGATTTCGTCGGCTTCCTGGATGTGTTTGCTGTCATGATGCGTCCTCCGGTCGGGGTGGGTGACGGGGGCCACGTGCGTCGTGTGCGGGCTCCTTTGCGGTCCCCGTCGGCTTCCTACTCGGTGCGCCGGTAGGTCACGGTGAAGTCGGGCTGCCAAGTCACGCCTTTGTCGTCCGACTTCTCTCCGGTTGACTCGATGATGTCCGGGCCGCGGAAGCGTGCCGCGTAGCGCTGTGAGAACTCCTCGTCCAGGTGGATCATTGACCAGCCGTCGTTGTCCATTTCGAGGGTGAAGACCCTGATGATCCCCCGGATGTCGAAGTAGTGGTAGCGGTCCTCCGACAGCAGCCCCAGGGCGTCGGGGAAGTCGGGGTGGTCGTACGTCCAGTGCTGGAGCACGAACGCCCCGTCCAGCACCCGCTCGTACCGCTGCCTGCCGGTGACCGGCCCGGACATGGCCGAGTGCTGCATCGTGAATTCCCAGGTTCCGAGCAGCCGGTCGAGCGCGCTCATGTCTCCTCCTTTCGTTGCTGACCCGCGTCCGCCGGACGGCTCAGCGCCGCTCCTGAATGCGGATCAAGTTGCCCGCGGGATCACGCAGGGCGCAGTCCCGCACGCCGTACGGCTGCTCGGTCGGCTCCTGGACGACCTCGGCCTCGCTGGCCTGCACCCGCTCGAAGGTGCCGTCGAGGTCTGGGGTGGCGAGGACGATGGTGGCGTAGCTGCCCTTCGCCATCATCTCGGCGATGGTGCGGCGCTCGCCCTCGGTGATGCCGGGGGTGGCAACTGGCGGGTAGAGCACGATGGACGGGCCGAGCTGGTCAGCCGGGCCGACCGTGATCCAGCGCATCCCGCCATAGCCGACGTCACCCCTGACCTCGAAGCCCAGGATGTCACGGTAGAAGGCTAGCGAGGCGTCCGGGTCGTCGTGCGGGAGGAAGGTCTGGTGAATGGTGAGGTCCATACCCTCACTCTAGGCGGGGCGCGGGGTCCGGCGCTTCTCGATTTCTGATCGGCCGCGTCACCTGTTTCGCCACGCAGGGCGGCATCCCCGCCGTCTCGCCCGCCGCGTGGTTCCGGTAGGCGCTGGGCGGCATCCCCACCAGCTCGGTGAAGCGCGTGCTGAAGGTGCCCAGCGACGAGCAGCCGACCTCAAAGCAGACCTCGGTGACGCTGAGGTCGCCCAGCCGCAGCAGCGCCATCGCGCGCTCGATGCGCCGTGTCATCAGGTAGCTGTAGGGCGACTCGCCGTAGGCGCGCCGGAATGAGCGGCTGAGGTGCCCCGCCGACATGTTCACGCCCCGGGCGAGCGCCTCGACGTCCAGCGGCCGCGCGTACTCCCGGTCGATCCGGTCGCGCACGCGCCGCAGCCGCGCGAGGTCGCGCAGGGACGGCGTGGCGGCGGGACTGTTGGACATCCTCATGATCGTGCCACGTCCCGCCGCTGGGCTCAAGTTGGCTTGACCACGGAAGGAGCACCACATGGAATGTGGTGGAAGCTCCGCCTGGGCAGGCAGTGGGTCTGCGGGAAGGGGGCCGTGTTGCCGCAGACACTGGAGTTCACGCGGGGGTGGCCGGACCTGGGAGGGGCGAGGCTTATCCCGGGCGCCGCGGTGCCGCCTCCGTTCAACTTCGGATGCCCGAACCTGTCCGGCTCAGCGTCGGGGAGGAGTGTGATACCCGGCGTCCCCGAATGGCTGGCGTTCGTCCAACCACAGGCGTTCGAGTTCCGCAAGGTCGCGGGCATAGTCACCATCGCGGCGGCCCTCCCGGCGTTCGAGGACGTGCAGCACCTCGGTGACGAAGGCCGCCTCGCCCTGCTCGCGCCAGTCCCGCTGAAGCGCGGCGTTGCGATGGTCGCCGAGCTGCGGGCTGAACAGGTGCCGGTTGAGCGCGGCGGTGTGCGGACTCGCCCAGCAGAACCTTGCCGTTCGCAGTGTTGCGGATCGCCCACGCCCACATGACGGGCTCGAAATCCTTGGAGGGGCGCGCCGGGGCAAACAGGGCGGGTTGCGGATTATTCATGATCGTCCTTGGGGGGAGGTGCGGGCGGGTTCGGCGGAGCATCAGGCCCGGGCGAAGGCGGGCTGGGCGAGGCGCAGGGCATAGGCCCGCACGTCTTCCGGCCAGGTGCGGGTCAGCCCGGCGAAGCGTCCCCCCTGACCGGCGCACAGGGCGCGGCTGGCCCCCTCGAAGTTCGGCATGTTGCCCGCCAGGGCGGTGATGACGCGCCCGGCAGCCTCGGCGGCGCGGGCGGCCTCCTGTTTGGAACCGTCGTGTCTCCGGGCCTCGTCGATCAGGCGGCGCAGGGTGGCCGAGGTTCCGCCGCGCTGCTCGTCCAGCCAGCTCCAGTGGCGGGGCATCAGGGTCACCCCGCGGGCCACGACGCCGAGCTTCGGGCGCCCGGGACCCTTGCGCGGCGCTTCGGGCACGTGGCGGGCCAGAACGTCGTCCAGGCTGCCGCGCGGGTCGAAGTCCACCTGCCGCCCGGTCTGGTCCTTGAAGATCAGCATGGGGGCGTCGTGGTGGGGTTTGAGGACGCGCAGGAGCTCAGGCAGGGGGCCGTGACCCAGTGCCGCTCCCCGAGAAAGGCGGTGTAGGTGGGGTCGCTCATGACCCGAGTATTATCCGGGTAAAAAGAGGTGTCAATATCACCCGGCCAAAGTACCTGGCGCGCGGCGCGTGGTGACCCTGGGCAAACGGAACGTGAGGTGCGGGACCAGCTCAGGCACCGTTGTGACCGGGTCCCCCCGCCATTCCTGATGCGCCGCACGGGGGGGCGGGACGGACGCGCGTCTGTGCTGCCTTCTCCGGGCGCCCCCTCTTCATGAAACGGGTCGCTCAGGCCCGCCCGGCCCCTTCCAATTGCTCCTCCAGCAGGGCCATCAGGCCACGCATGGTCTCCGCGTCGAAGGCGAGGCGGGCGCCCGCCGCCCCGAACAACTCGGGCAGGGGGCGGGTGCCGCCCAGGGCGAGGGCCTCCTTGTACTGCCTCAGCGCCTCCTCCGGGTCACGCAGGGCCGATTGCCACACCTGCAGCGCCCCCATCCAGGCGAGCGAGTATTCCAGCAGGTACAGCGGAATGGCGAAGATGTGGACGAACTGCCAGCCCTTGGCCCGCACGTCCTCCAGGCCCCGCCAGTCCACCCCCGAGTCAAAGCGTTCGGAGCACTCCAGCCATTTCGCGTCGATCTGCTCGATGGTCACGTCCCCCGGCGCCTCGGCGTAGAGCCACTGCTGGAAGGCGTCCCCGGTCGCCTGCCCGGTAAACTGCCGCAACACCGTCTCGATCTTGTCGCGCCGGGCGCGGGCGGCGTCCTCCGGCGAGTAGTAGCCCACCGGCTTTTCCAGCAGGGGCAGCGTCAGCAGCTCCATCGCCTGGCTGCCTACCTCGGCGAACTCGATGGGGGAGAGCAGGTTCCACACCAGGTCGCCGGGCCTCCCCGAGGCGAGGAAATGAAAGGCGTGCCCCGCCTCGTGCAGCAGGACCCGCACGTCCGTGTCCGTCCCCACCGCGCTCCAGTAGATGTACGGGGAGCCCGTGCGCGGCAGGTAGTTGCAGTACCCGTAGCCCGGCACCTTTTCCGGGCGGGGGTCCAGGTCGAGGAAGCCGCCGGTGTGCATCGCGGCGAACTGCGCCCCCAGCTCCGGGTCCAGGGCCTGGAAGATCCGCTCGGCGGCGTCAATGTACTCCTCGGTGGTCTTGAAGGGCTGCAACGCGGGGCGTCCCAGCGGGTCGGCCTGGGTATCCCAGGGGCGGAGCGTCTTCAGTCCCAAGTGTTCCCGCCGCTCGTCGTTCATGCGCGCCTGGAGGGGCACCACATGCTGCTCCACCGCAGCGTGCAACTCCCGCGTGTCCTCGGGGGTGTAGTCGAAGCGGTTCATGGCCTGCCACACGAAGTCCCGGAAATTCCCGAAGCCTGCATTCCGGGCGACCTCCCGGCGTAGCGCCAGCAGCTTCAGGAAGAGGGCGTCGAGCTCCGGCGCGGCCCCCAGGTTGGCCTCGGCGATGCCCCGCCACGCGGCCTCCCGCTCGGCCCGGTCCGGTTCCAGGAGCAGGCGCTGGGCCTGGGGGATGGTCAATTCCTCGCCGTTCACCCGGGCGCGCAGGGCTCCGGTGATCTTGTTGAATTCGTTGGCGAGGGTGGTGATCTCGGTGAGCAGCGGCAGGTTCGCCTCGCGGTACAGGGCCGCCTCGCTTCGCAGCCGCCGCAGCATCTGCACGTGAGGCTCCCCCGGCTCCCACCCGGTCTGGGCCAGCAGGCGGTTCTTGAGACGCTGCCCGGCCCGCAGAACCTCGGGTTGCACCTCCTGCACGAAGCCCACGAAGGCCCGCTCGGCACCCTCGTCGGTGGGGTCGGCGTCCTTGGCGCGCGTGAGCTGCGCCTGCATCTCCATCACGTCCTTTTCCAGGTCGCTCCAGCGCTCCAGCCAAGCGGGGATGTCCCGCGGGGTCAGCGGCTCGGTGGCGAGGGCCTCGTAGCGGGGGGGGAAGGTGGTCCAGGTGGTGGCAGGTGCAGTGGTCATGGGGCTCCTTGGGAGGGGAATCAATGGGCAGACGAGGCCGAAAGGCCCGCGGGAGGTGTGTTCGTCTTCCCCGCCAGACTGCCACAACAGCGGCCAGGGGTGGGGCACAACCGGGGTTTAGACCGGACCGTGGTGCGGGATCTGCCTTCGCCGAGAATCGCGTCATGTCGGAAGAACACCCGGTCCCCTTCCTCAAGGCGTGCGTGGACGTGGACTACCGGGAGCAGGAGGCCGTCTCCGCCTGCCTGCTCTTCGGGCGGTGGGAGGCGGAGCGGCCCACGCGGACGTTGGTCGAGCGGATCGCCCCTGTTGCCCCCTATGTGCCCGGCGAGTTCTACCGGCGGGAACTCCCCTGCCTGCTCGCCACGCTGCGCCCGTTCATCTCTCTGGTGGACGTGGTGATCGTGGACGGCTACGTCTGGCTGGGAGAGGCCCTCGGTCTGGGGGCGCGTCTGTACGAAGCGCTGGGACGGCGGGCGGCGGTGATCGGTGTCGCCAAGTCGGCCTTTCACGGCGCACCCGCCACCTCTGTACAGCGTGGTCCGGGCAGGCGACCCCTGTACGTGACGGCGGCAGGCATGAGCGCCGAGGAGGCCGCCGGACACATCCGGGAGATGCACGGTGAGTACCGCCTGCCCACCCTGCTTCGTCAGGTGGATCAGCTCTGCCGACGGGCTTGAGTGGCGACCTGCTCGTGTGGAGGGGGTGCACCGTCTCCTTTTCGCCTACAGTCGCAGCGGCCCGGCTGCCCGGGAAAGAGCCGGGGAGGGGAGACACCTGATGATCGTCGAATACATCCGTTACCGGGTGGAAAGGCGGCAGACGCCTTAGAGAGTCCCAAGACCAGCGCCCGCGCGGCCCTGGACGCCTCCCCCCACTGCCTGGGTCACGAACGCTCGCGCTGCGTCGAGGAGCCTGCGCACTCCATCCTGCGGACCGAGTGGGACTCTCTGCCGGGCCACCTGGAGGGGTTTCGCCACAGCCCGGAGTTCCGGACTTCTTTCCGGGACGTGAGGCCCTTTGTGAACGACATCGAGGAGAGGCGCCACGACGAGGTGACGGCTATTCAGCGCCGCTGGCAAGGCGTGCCCGGAAGCTGAGGGGAAAAAACTTCACGGGTACGCGCTGGCAGAACCCGTGACGGGCATTGTGGGGTCGGGGAGCGCGCTACCGCGCGCCGCCCAGTTCCTCCTCGGCGGCGAGGCCCAGGGCACCCTCCCTGAGCCGGCGGCCCAACTCCTCGGCGCTCTGGGGCCGCCCGGTCAGGTAGCCCTGCACATAGTCACAGGCGTGGCGGCGCAGGAAGTCGAGCTGGCCCGCCGACTCCACGCCCTCCACGGTGACCTCCAGCCCCAGCGCCTGGGCGAGATTCATCACCGCCCGCACCAGGGCCTCGTCGCGGTCCGCCGAGGGCAGGCGGCTCGCCACGCCCGCCGTGAAGGAGCGGTCGATCTTCAGGCCGTCAATGGGGTACTGCTTGAGGTAGGCGAGGTTGGAGTACCCGGTGCCGAAATCGTCCACGACCACCCGCACGCCGAGGTCCTTGAGGCGTTGCAGGGTTTCATTGGCCTCCAGCGCCTGCATCAGCATGCTCTCGGTGAGTTCGAGTTCCAGCCGCCCCGGGCTCAGGCCCGAGGTCCGCAGCGCCCAGGTCACCGTCTCGATCAGGTTGGGCTCCTGGAACTGCCGCGCGGAGAGGTTCACCGCCATCCGCAGACCCGGCGCGAGGGGGCTCCAGGCCACCGCCTGCTCGCAGGCCTGGCGCAGCACCCACGCCCCGATGGGCACGATCAGCCCGGTCACCTCGGTGAGGGGGATGAAGTCGGCGGGCGGCACCAGGCCGAGTTCGGGATGCTGCCAGCGCAGCAGCGCCTCCACCCCCACGAGTTGCCCGGTGCGGGCCGCGAACTGCGGCTGGTAGTGCAACACGAATTCCTGACGCTCCAGGGCGCGATTCAGGGCCGTTTCCAGCGTCATCGCGGCGAGGGGTTCCTCCCCCTCCGGCGAGTAGACGGCGTAGCCCCCGCCCCGGCGCTTGGCCTGGTACATGGCGGTGTCGGCCTGCTGGAGCAGGTGCTCGACCGCCGTCGCCCCGTGCGGAAAGACTGTGAACCCGATGCTGGGCCGCACGAAGACCTCGTGGCCCGAGAGGGTGAAGGGCTGGGTGAAGGTGTGGAGCAGACGCGTGGCCGCCGCCTGAATACCCGGCGAGGTGGCCGCGCCCCCCAGCACGAGCAGGAACTCGTCGCCGCCCATGCGGGCGAGCAGGTCGCCGCTCCCCAGCACCCCCCGCAGCCGGGCGGCGACCTGCTGGAGCAGGGCGTCGCCGACGCTGTGCCCCAGCGTGTCGTTGATCAGCTTGAAGCGGTCGAGGTCCATCAGCCCGACGGCCACCGCCCGCCCCGCCGCCTGGGCCCCGGCCAGGGTGCGCTTGAGCTCGCGCTCGAACAGTACCCGGTTGGGCAGGTTGGTGAGGGAATCGTACAGAGCGTGGGGCTCCAGGGCCGAGTGCGCCTGGTAACGCTCGATCACCAGGGCGGCGAGCTGCGCGCCCCCGTCGAGCTGGGCGCGCTCGTCGGCGTTCGGCGGCTGGGTCCCCCTGCCCAGCAGCATCAGGCCGCCCAGCGCCGCGCCGTCACCGCCCCGCACCGGGTGACGCCAGACATGCCACTCTTTCGGGGCGGCCCCGAAGCCCAGGGTGAAGCTGGGTTCCCCAGGGCGCGCCGCGACAAGCCCCCAGCTCTCGCGTTCGGCCTCGGCATCGCCGTGAACGGTGTAGACCTGCGGGGGCTCGCCGGGCAGCACGATGGCGGCCCGCCGTCCCTCGAACTGGCGCTCCAGGGTTCCGGCCAGCCGGGCGAGCACCTGGGAGAGGGGCGCGTTCTTGGCGGCGAGTTCGAGCACCCGGGCGCGCTCACGGTCGAGGTGTTCGGCGAACTGCTTGCGCTCGGAGATGTCGCGCTGAATCGAGATCCAGTGGGTGTACCAGCCGGTCTCGTCCGCGACGGGCGCGATGGACAGCTCGACCCAGAACTCGCTGCCGTCCTTGCGGTAGTTCACGACCTCGACCTGCACGCTCTTCCAGCGCTTCAGGGCCGCGCGGATCTTGTCGAGCGCCCGGCGGTCGGTGCGCGGCCCCTGCAGGATGCGGGGCGTCTGGCCCAGCACCTCCTCCAGCGCGTAGCCGGTCGTCCGGGTAAAGGCGGCATTGGCATAGACGATGCGCGGCCCCGGGAGGTCCTGCGGCTCGGCCTCGGTGATGAGCACCGCGTCGTTGGCGTGCGCCAGGACCGACTCCAGCAGGGCGAGCTGGCGCAGGGTGTGGTGCCGCTCGCCCTCCTCGCGCGGGACCCGCTGCGCCGTGCCCACCAGGCCGCCGGGCAGGGGCGCGGCGGTGAGGGTCACGTCGACCTGCGCGCCGTCGGGGCGCTCGAGTTGCAGGTGCTGGGGCGCGATGGGGTGCTGCCCCCGGGCCGCGCTGCGCCGCAGGGCCGCAAAGGCCCCGCGCAGGCGGTCGTCCTCGACCTCCCGCCCGAGCACCTGCTCGCCGGGCAGCCCGAAGGTCTCGGCCGCCGCCGCGTTCCAGTGTCTCACCAGGCCCTCCAGCGTCAGCGAGTAGACGGCCAGGGGTGCGGCCTGCACCATCGCCTGCAACTGGTCGTGTGCCTGGCGCAGGGCCGCGCTCTCGGCATGGAGCGCCCACTCGTGCCGCAGACAGGTGACGAGGGAGTGCAGCGCGGCCTCCTGCCCGGACTCCACCCCCCACAGCCGCAGGGTTCCGCCCAGCCCGCCTTGCTCAAAGGTAAACATCGTGGCGGACGCCTGCACCTGGGGACCCGGCACCGTATTCCCCGGCCAGCCGCCCGCCCAGGTCGTCTCGCCGTCCGTGAGCGTCAGCCAGGCGGCCTGGGCGTGGGCGAGGCGCGCGTACAGCTCCAGGAGTGCCGCAAACGCGGGCTCTGGAGGAGCGGGAAGTGGGGAGGGGTTGTGCGGTGCCGCAGACATAGCCACCCTTGGCCGAGGAGAGGAAACGGGAGGTGTGGGCGGTGCCGGGAAGCCGCCCACCCGGGGAGCGCCTTCCATAATGGCTGCCCTGGCCCTTGCAGAACTCTTACCCGGTTCGCCCGGGAAGCGGACACGGGAGTGGGGCTTCGTTCAGGCGCTCAGGAGCGGGTCACGCCGCGCACGACGTCGGGGCGCAGCAGGACATGCTGCTGCACCAGCGTGGCGGCGCCGAGGGCAGCGGCATCCTCCCCGGTGGCGGACGCGACGATCTGAACATCGGAGGACACCTGCTGAAAGGAATGGCCCCGAACGCTGGCGCCGAGTCGCGGGACGAGGCCGGGCCAGGCCTGCACGAGTGCCCCACCCACCACGATGAGGTCCGGGTCGCAGAAGTTCACGGCGCTGACGAGCGCGGCGGACAGGTACGTCCGAGTGTCCTCCAGAACTGTTGCGGCGGCGGCGTTGCCCCCCGTAGCGGCTTTCAGGAGCTGTTCGATGCCGTCCACAGACAGGCCCACGTCCCGCGCCCGCTGCAGGACGGCCGGGATGCTGGCGAGGGTCTCCAGGCAGCCGTGGTTGCCGCAGTCACAGCGCGGCCCGCGCACGTCGAGGACCGTGTGCCCGATCTCCCCCGCGAGGCCGTGGGTGCCCCGGTACAGGCTGCCATTCAGGATCAGGCCCGAGCCGATGCCCTTGCCCAAGGAGACATACAGCATGTTGGGCACGTGCTGCCCGGCGCCCAGGGCGTGCTCGCCCAGCGCGGCCGTGCGCGCGTCGTCGTCGATGAAGACGGGAACCCCGAATTCGCCTTGTAGCAGGCCCGTCAGCGGCACGTGGGCCCAGCCGCCAAAGTTGGTCGGGGTCAGCACCATTCCGCGCTCCAGGTCGATGGGCCCAGGCACCCCGACCCCGATGCCCACGATGGGCGGGCGGCCCTCCGTCACGGCCCGGACCGCGTCGATGGTCGTCTGGAGGACGAAACGCCCCGGCTGCTGGGCCGGGAGGGGGCAGGTCACCCGACCATGAATGGTGCCTCCCAGATCCACGTAGAGGGCCTGCACCCGGGTGCGCGAGATCTCCACGCCGACGAAGTGAGCTGTGGCCGGATTCAGGGTGAGCAGCCGGGGCCGCCGCCCGATCTGCCGGTGGGGGCTCTGGGTCTCCTCGACGAACCCCAGGCTCGTGAGTTCGCCGACCAGATTGGTGAGGGTCGCGGCCGTGAGATTGAGCTTGGCGGCGAGGTCCGTGCGCGAGACCGGCTGGAGGTGGTGAATGGCGATCAGGACGCTGGAGAGGTTCTGGGCCTTGACCAGAGTCGCATTGCTGCCGCGCAGGGCATGGAGGGACGTGTTCACACGGGTCCTTTCGACGGCAGCACAGGGGAGACGGGGGAGATTCTCTTACTTTATCAAATTAAAAAAAGATTGACGATCAGAAATGCGGGTGTTACGCTGGGGGTGTATAGAGCGACAATTCACGACCTCGCGCTGCCTGCCCGCAGGCCACGCCGCCCTGTCCGCACGGGGCGCGGAAGGAGACGTCATGAAGTACGCCCTGGCCCTCACGCTCGCCCTGGGGACCGCCGCCCTCGCGCAGAATGCGCGGACGGTGGAGCTTCGCGCGACCATCGGCAACTGGCTCGACCCGAACAGTCCGACCACCGACCCGACGGTTCGCGCGCTGATGCAGCGTTTTCAGCGGGAAAACCCCAATATCAAGATCAGTTGGGACCCGCAGGGCTACAACGAGTTGGAGCAGAAGCTGCTGACCTCCACGGCGGCGAGCAACCCGCCCGATTTCGCGTACGTGGATTCCATCTGGGTGCAGCGCCTGGCGTCGCTGGGCGCCCTGCAACCCCTCGACAACCTCTGGAGCGCCAAGGACCGCGCGGATTACAAGCCGCCCTTCCTGGCGGGTGCGAAGTACAACGGCAAGCTGTACGCCGTGTGGTCGGAAACCGACACCCGCGTCCTGTGGTACAACACCGAGCTCTTTAAGAAGGCGGGGCTCGACCCCAACAAACCCCCGCGGACCTGGGCGGAGTTCATGGCTGACGCCAAGAAGCTGACGGGGAGCGGCGTATACGGGGTGGGCATCGCCTTCGGGCCGCACGAATACCTCACCGCCGACCTCTTCCTCACGCAGTTCTGGGGGCTGGGCGGCAAGCTCATCGACGCGCAGGGCCGTCCGGTCTTCGCGCAGGGCAGCAACCGGGCCGCCGCGATCAAGACCCTTGAATTCTTCGGGAACCTGCAGAAGAGCAAGGTCATCCCGCCGGACGCCCTGCAACTCAAGGGCGGGGACTCGCTGTACGCGGGCATGGCCTCCGGCCGCTACGCGATGGTGATCGGCAACAACAACGCGGTGGAGGGGGGGCTCAAGCCCATCGCGCCGAACACGTATCAGCAGTGGCGGGCGGCCGTGCTCCCCGCCCCCACCGGCGGCAAGCCCTCCGCGATGAACGGCGGCTTCACCTGGGCGATCTTCACCAAGGACCCGGCCAAGCAGCAGGCGGCCTGGAAGTTCATCTCCTTCTGGAACAGCCCGGCAGTGCAGCTGGAGCGCTACAAGCCCACCGCCCAGGTGCCGGTGCGCTTCTCCACCTCTAAGGACAAGTTCTACACCTCGGCCTTCTGGCAGACGGTCAACAAGGCCGTGACCGCCGGGCAGACCCGGCCGGGTGTCGCCATCTACCCGGTGATGTCCGAGCAGATTCAGCAGGCCATCCAGTCCTACCTGACCGGGCAGAAGTCGGCGGCGCAGGCCATCGACGACGCGGGCAAGGCCGTGACCGCCCAGTATACCCGCCAGCAGAACCGCTGAGGCCCGCCCATGCTCACCAGCACGTCCAGGCCTGCCGCTGGCCGCCCCCCCCGGGGGCGGTTTCCGCTCGCGCTCCCCTACCTGCTGCCCGCCTTCCTGTTCATCGCCCTGCTCACGTTCATCCCGGCGGCGTACACGGTGTACCTCAGCTTCACGAACACCTCGCTGCTGCAGGGCGGCGCGCGCTTCGTCGGCTTCGAGAATTTCGCGCGGCTCTTCGCCGACCAGAGCATCGTGCTCGTGCTGCGAAACACCTTCGTGTTCGTGGCGGGCAGCGTCCTCCTCCAGATCGGGCTGGGGGTCGGCCTCGCGCTGCTGCTCAACCTGCCGTACCGCGGGCGCGTCCTCGTCCGCACCCTGATCCTCGCCACCTGGATCATCCCCGAGGTGGTCGTGGGGTTCACCTGGCAGATGATCCTGGCGGGCGGTGAATACGGCCTGCTCAACGCCTTCCTGGCGAAGTTCGGCCTTGGTCCGGTGCTGTGGCTGGGCACCCCGGCCGTGGCCCTCTTCTCCCTGATCCTGGTCAACGTCTGGCGCGGCACGGCCTTCTCGGTGATCCTGCAGCTCGCCGCCCTGCAGGCCATCCCCGACGAGCTGTACGAGGCGGCCCGCATCGACGGGGCGAACGGGCGGCAACTCTTCCGCTTCGTGACCCTGCCGATGATCACGCCGACGCTGCTCATCAATCTGGTCAATAACACCCTAGGGACCTTCAACGTCACGGCGCTGGTCTTCGCCCTCACGAACGGTGGCCCGGCGCGGGGGACAGAGGTGCTGGCGCTCACCATGTATAACGCCGCCTTCAAGCAGTACGACCTGGGCTTTGCGGCGGCCATAGCGATGGTGCTGTTTGCGATCAACGTCGCCCTGGTGGTCGTTTACGTGCGCCTTTTCCGCAACACCAGCGAGGGCGCCCTATGACCCGGCTCGCCCATCGCCGCGCCGCCCCCCTGGTCTACGCGGCCTACCTCGTCGTCGGCCTGCTCGCTGCCCTGCCGATCCTCTGGGTCGTGTCAATGTCGTTCAAATCGCTGGACGAACTCTTCACCGTCCCGCCCCGCTGGATCCCTGCGCGGCCCACTCTGGAGAATTACCATTTCGTGCTGTTCGGCACGCCCATCCCCCGCCTGTTCCTCAACAGCACGGTCGTCGCATGCTGCACCGCCGCCCTGGCCCTGGGCCTCGCCACCGTCGCCGGGTACGCCTTCTCCCGCTTCAACTTCCGGCACAAGGGCACCTGGCTGCTGCTTCTGCTGGGCACTCAGATGATCCCCGGTGTCAGCAACGTCATTCCCCTGTACATGATGATGCGGCAGGTCCACCTGCTCGACACGCTGTCCGCCCTGATCCTGATCTACTCGGCGGCCTTCGTGCCCTTCTCCATCTGGATCATGAAGGCCTCCTTCGACCGCATTCCCGCCACCCTGGATGAGGCCGCGATGATCGACGGGGCCTCCCGCTTCGGCGCGTTCCGGCGGGTGGTGCTGCCCCTGGTGCGCCCCGGCCTGCTCGCCGCGGGGACGATGGTGATCGTGAACGCCTGGAACGAGTTCTTCCTGGCGCTCATTCTCACGTCGTCGGTGAACAGCCGCACCATCGCCACCGGCATGTACATGTTCCAGGGGCAGTACGGCACGAACGCCTGGCAGGTCGTGTCGGCCGCGGCCATCGTCGCCACCCTCGTGCCGCTGCTGCTCTTCGCCTTCTTCCAGAACCACATGGTCGGCGGCTTCAGCGCCGGGGCGGTGAAGGAATGACCTCCGCAGAAGGCGCCCCGCCGGGCCCCCTGAACCTGATCGGCACCGCTCAACGCTTGGAGGAGAACCCCAACTTCGTCTTCTGGGTGAGGTTTGGCCTGGAAGCCCAGCCCCGCTCCCCTTACCCCTACCGGGGCTTCAGGTGGTACAGCTCGATCCCCAGGGCGCTGCGGGCCGGAAAGCCCTTCCAGTAGGTGTCGTCAGCCTTGGGCGTGCCGTCCGGATTGCGGCTGTAGACCCCGTTCTGGGCAATTGGGGTGGGCACGTTCAGGTAGGCGGCGGCACCTTCCTGCCCCTTGAGGCGGTAGTTCAGGAAGGCCGTCACGAAATGCTCGTTCAGGTTGTTCAGCCGCCCCATGTCCCAGGCAGGCTCGGCGTAGTGGCCGTAGTCCTCGGGCTTGTCCAGGCTGGCGGCGGGGGGCGGGTTGGGCGCGGAGTTGTGGCGGGCGTTCTGGTACACGACCATGTAGCGGTCGGAGTTCACGGCGTTCTCGAACAGGGCCTTCACGCCGCGCTCGTAGCCTGCCACGTCGTCGTGGTCCCCGACGATGAAGAGGGTCGGCACCCGGATCGCGGCGAGTCCGGCGGCGTTCCAGAAGCCGAACTCGGCGGCCGTGTTCACCCCGATGGACCGCACCGCCGCGTCCCCACCCCACGGCGCGAACGCCACCACCGCCTTGAGCCGCGGATCGACCCTGAAGTTCCCGCTCTGGCGGGCTTTCAGCGCCCCGCCCGGCACGAAGCCCAGCACCTGATCGGCGAAGCCCGCCCCGGCGAAGTTGAGCGCCCCGTAGCCGCCCATGCTGTACCCCACCAGCGCGGTGTTGTTCGCGTCCACCAGCCCGTTCAGGAAGCTGGTCCCCGAGGTCGAGAGCGCCGCCACGGCGTCCAGCACCGCCTGGTCGTCCTGCGGGCGGTTGAGCAGCGTGGAGGCGAAGGCCGCCTTGTCCGCGTGGGTGCTGTCGGTGTGGTCGATGGAGGCGACCACGTAGCCCTTGCTCGCCAGGTTCTCCGCCAGGTAGCTCATCAGGTAGCGGCTGCCCGGGTAGCCGTGCGAGAGGATGACGAGCGGGTAACGGCCACCTGTGGCATTCGGCGCGGCGTCGCGGGTCGCCCGGCCCGGAAAGGTGAAGGGCACGACCGGACGTTTGGGGTCACCGGGGCCGCTCCCCAGGGCGTCCTGGTACATCGTGGACTGCACCTGCCCGGGGGCCAGCGTGGCGGGATACCACACCTCGACGGTGAGGCGGCGGTCGTAGCGGGGCAGCGGATTGGGCGCCGGGGAGGTGGCGGCGGCCCGGGCGATGTCGGGCACGTCCTTGCGGGTCAAGGTCAGCGTGCGGACGCCCACCATATAGGGGCCGCGGGCGCTGAGTTCGGGGGCGTCGGGCCGGGGGTCACCGGGGTAGACGGCCTGGGAAACGGCTGTGGACGCGGGCGCCATCTGGGCCAGGGTAACGCCGCCGGACAGCGCCAGCAGCGAGGTCAGGGCGAGGGCACAGGAACGCAGGGGCAGATGGGGCATGGTGGGGACCTCCGGGGGAACAGGCTGGGGAAACGGTCTGGACGAGGGGGACGTGGTACCGTCTCGCCGCGCCGTCATTCAACGACCCTTGTCGACGACGCACCCGGCCCTGCCGTCCACTGAATTGCAACTGCCCGCACACTATATATCCCCTCGCGGGCGAACCATCTTGTCCAGTCCTTGAGGGTGCGGGACGAGGATCATCTTTCGCCGACAAGCCGACGCCCGGTTGCTCGTTGCCTGAAGAACTGGGGCAGGTCCGTTCCCCTCACCGCACGTCGCTTCGCCGCAGCCCGAACACGACCCCCAGGGCGAGGAGCGCCACCAGGAGGGCCGCCAGCCCCCACGCCTGCCCCCGGGTGGTCGCGTAAGCGGCGGCACTCAGGGCAAGCTGGAACACCAGGCTGAAGATGACGTTGACCAGGGGCCGCGCCTCCCTCTTGCGAAAGGCGTCCGCCCGCCGCAGGGGGAGGGGCTGCCACAGCACCATCAGGGCCGCGCCCCCGGTGCCCAGCAGCACCAGCCCCAGGAGGGGCAGGCCGGACGGGGCGCCCGGGCCGAGGACCCCCCGCGCCGCCAGCGAGAGGAGGGCCAGGGTGCCCAGCAGGGCCGGGGGCAGGGCGGCGGCCAGCCACTTCTCGCGCCGCAGGGCGGCCGGGCTGCGGGGCGCCGAGACGAGCAGGTCGGGGGCGTCCTCGGCGTCCAGGGTGAGGCGGGCGAGGCTGGAGGCGAGGTTCGCGGTCAGGAGCACGGCAGCGGCCCCCGCCGCCCCCCGCACGCTCGCGCGGCCCACCGAGACGAACAGCGGGACCAAATACACGAGTTGCAGCAGGGTGCGCGACAGCACCTCCGGGTCGCGCCCGATCAGCCGCCACTCCTTGAGCAGCGTGGCCCGCGTGCCCGGGGCGAAGCGCAGGGGCCGCGTCCTTCCTCCCGGGCGTTCCCGGCGCCCGCCGGACTCGCCCGCCTCCTGCACACCCCGCGTGAACTGGCGGGTCAGGGCCGTCACCGTGCCCGCGAAGATCAGCCCCGAGGCCACGAGGAGGGCGAGCAGCGGCAGCGGTTCCAGCCAGGCCGCCCGGGCGGGGAACCACAGCGGACTCTGCGAACCCGGCCACCCCCCAACTCCGGGGGCAAAGCGGGAGACGGCGGCGAACAATGCCGTCCCATCACCCCCCGAAAGATTCCCCCACTGGGAGAGCAGAAACACGCTTGCGCCCAGCACGGCGCCGACGACCGAGGCGGCGGTCCGGGTGCGCCGCACCCCCAACCACCGCACCAGCCCCAAGGTGAGCCACAGCCCCAGGCTGCCCGCGAGGAGGGACGCGCTGGCCCACCAGCTCAGCAGGCCAATCCCCCGCCACGCTCCCAGCACGAGCAGGATCAGCAGGAGCGGGACGAGGATCAGCGCCGAGGCCAGCCCCGCCGAGAGCGCGACCCCCAACGCACGGGACGCGAGCACGGTGCGCGGCGGGACGGGCGAGTGCAGCAGCAGGTCCAGGTCGCCCCGGGTGAACAGCGCTTCCAGGGCCGCCCTCACCGCCGCCGAGACCATCACGGTGAGGAGAAACCCCTCGGCGAGCAGCACCGGGCCGAGCACGGGGTCCGGCAGGGGGGCATTCAGGTTCGCCCCCGCGAGCAGGGGCCGCAGCCCCACGTAGCCCCCCAGGGTGAGCAGCGCGACGATCACGAGCGCGGCGACCAGCCCCCGGCGCTGCCGCCCGCCCAGGCCCCGCCACTGCCACGCGAGCTGCTGGCCCACCAGCCACCTCAGGCTGCCGGGGGAGGCCCTCACGGCGTCTCCAGGGGGACGCTGGCCGGTGGGGCGTCCAGCCCGGTGAGGTGCAGGAAGGCGTCCTCCAGGCTCGCCGTGCCGGTGCGGGCGAGGAGTTCGGGCAGGGTGCCCTCCGCGACCAGCCGCCCACTGGCGATGATGCCGATGCGGTCGGCGAGGCGCTCGGCCACCTCCAGGATGTGCGTGGTCAGCACCACGGCGCCCCCACCCGCCACGAAGGCCCGTAGCGCGTCCTTGACCTGCCGGGCCGCGGCCGCGTCCAGCCCAGTCAGCGGCTCGTCGAGCAGCATCAGGCGCGGGTCGTGGATCAGGGCGCCCGCCAGCGCGAGCTTCTGCTTCATCCCGCGTGAAAAGCCCTCCACCCGCTCCGCGCGGTGCTCCCACAGGTTCAGCCAGCTCAGCAACTCCTCGGCCCGGCGCGCCGCCCGCTCCGCGTCCATCCCCCACAGCCCCGCGACGAATTCCAGGTACTCCGGGGGCGTGAGCTTGCCGTACAGCAGCGGGTCGTCCGGCAGGTAGGCGAGGAGCCGCTTGGCCTCCCGCGCCTCCCCCTGCACGCTGAAGCCCCCGATCCGGGCCTCCCCGCGGTCGGGGCGCGTCAGGCCCGCGATCATGCGGATGGTCGTGGTCTTGCCCGCCCCGTTCGGCCCCAGCAGGGCGTACAGCTCGCCCGCCTCCACCTGTAAGTTCACCCCGGAAACCGCCGCCCGCCCGCCGAAGCTCTTGTGCAGGTCGCGCAGTTCGAGGGCGGCGGGAGCCGACGGCAGGACACTCATGCCGTCCGGTACGCCGTGGATGCCGCGGGGGTTTCCACCGGGCCGAGGGTCAACGTCCGTTTATGGAGGTGAGATGTCCGCCGCCCTGCGGGTCTTCTACCCTCTGGGGGATTCGAAAGGAACAGGTATGACCGACCCCCAGGACATGACGGACATGGACGACAGCAGGCATCTTCCCGACGGAGTCACCGAGGAATACCGCGACATCACCGACGACGATCTCGTGGATGTCGGCACGAATCAGACGACGCTGGGCGAGGCGAGCGGCGGGATCGACGATCTGGACGACCGGCTGGACGAGGACCTGACCCTGCTGGACGAGAAGACGGGGGAGTGAGGGGGCGCCGCGCACTCCCCCCACCTCCCGATCAGCCCCTCACGCCTCCCGCTCCTGGGGGCACGGCTCGATAAACTCCACGTCGAGCCAATATTCCGCGTCCCCCAGGTCCGTCCCGCTCGCCTCCAGCCTCGTCTGCCACACGTCCCAGGCCGCCGCGCGCACTTCCTCATGGCAGCCCAGGTAGTCGGCGAGGACCATGCGCTGCTCAAGGGTGAGCCCGATCCTGTCCCCGCCCCGTTCGTGCTGGAAGGCGGTGTCGAGGAAGTCGGCAATCTCTCCGGGAGTCAGCTCGGTGGGGCGCATGCCCCACGCTAGCGCGTCCGGGGGAGGGGCAAAGCGGCAAGCCGGGAGGAGCAGGCGGGAAGCCGCAGCATCCTGTCCCCCCGTTGTCCCCTTCAGCTCACCAGCGCCAGCCAGGTGTTCGGCCCCACCACGCCGTCCGCCGTCCGCCCCTGACTCGACTGGAACCCCCGTACCGCGCTCTCCGTGCCGGGGCCGAACGCGCCGTCCACGGTGACCGTGTAGCCCCTGGCCCCAAGCTGGCTTTGCACCGCCCGGACGGCGTCCCCGCTGTCGCCCTGACGCACGGTGAGGATCAGCCGTTCCCAGGTGGCCGAACCGACCACCCCGTCCGGCGTGAGTCCGGCCCCCGACTGGAAGGCGCTGACCGCCGTTCCCGTGCCACTCCCGTACGCCCCGTCCACCGTCACGGTTTGGCCGCGGGCGCGCAGCAGGTATTGCACGCTCCTGACCCGCTCGCCGCTCTGCCCGCCGCGGGTGGTGGGCCAGACCCGCACGCTGACGCCCAGCCGCGCGGCCACGTCCCGCCGGAGCTGCGGCAGCCGGGCGTACAGCGCGTCCCCGGGGCAGCTCGTGTTCACGAAGTCGCGGTGACCGTACAGCTCGGTGGCGGGAATTCCATACTGCCCGCACAGCCACGCGCACAGGCGCACCAGGGCGTCGTACTGCGCGGCCGGGGACGTGGTGCTCGTGTAGGTCCCCTCGTTCTCGATGCCCACCGACACGTCGTTGAAGCCCTCGCAGTGGGCGCCGCGCACATGCTGGCTGCCACCCTGCGCCGCCTCCAGGCTGCGGTGACGGCCCTCCATCACGTACCCGCCCCGGCTGACCGTGAAGTGCTGCCCCGAGTCGATCCAGCCCCGGTCGAAGTGGGCTTGCTGGATGGACCGCGCGAGCGAGTAGCCCTGCGCCTGCGAATAGTCCGTGACGTTGGCTGTCGCCGTGTGGTGGACGATCACCCGCGTGGGCCGGGTGGTGAGCAGGGTGATTGCCTCCCTGGGGGCTGCGCCTTCCAGGTCGCGGTGCCCGCCACGGTGGGGGAAGTCACGGCGAGGGCACCCAGATCGTTGGTTCCCTCCGGCGGGCTGAGGACCGTCACCTTGTTCAGGCCGCAACTGGCGAGGAGCAGGCCGCCGCCCAGGGTCAGGCCCCACCGCAACACCTCGCGGCGGTTCGTGGGTGTGTTCATCTCGTCTCCTTGGGGAAAGGGCGGAACTTCACGTCAGCTCCGCCCAAGGTTTTCTCAGTTCCAGGCACAGTGGACGTGGTTCTTGTGCCCGCCCGTCGGGTCGTTGTAGGCGTTGAAGGTCTGGCTCGGGTCCGACCCGGCCGCGATGCAGGCGTTGCGCGCGGCGGTGTGGGCGCTGTTGGGCGACGAGAGGCTCACGCCGTTCCAGATGCCGATATCGAAGGCCAGCCCCGCGTAGTGGTCCGAGTAGGTCGAGTGGACTCCGCCCGCGACCGACGTGACGTAGAACGAGTTCCCAGCGTTCGCGAGGGCCAGCATGCCCTGGAGCATGGAGCGCTTGAGGTACACGGTCAGGCCGCAGTTCGCGTCGCTCGCGCAGCCACGCTTGGCTGCCAGCCCGTTCGCGGTGTCCACGATGTTTTGGCGCGGGTTGCCGCCGGAGGTGCTGCTGCTCGTGCCCAGCGTGATCCGGCCGCTGTTCAGAATCTGCGAGGCGAGGCTGGAGGTCGTGGCCGTGCCGCCCGTGCTGCTGCCAGTCACCAGGGCGTGCCAGGTGTTCAAGCCCACCACCCCGTCCACGGTCAGGCCGCGCTTACTCTGAAAGTCCCGCACCGCCGTGTTCGTGCCGCTCCCAAAGATGCCGTCCACCGTCACGCCGCTGTACCCATACCCGCTGCGGAGCTGGTCCTGCACCGCCCGCACGGCGTTGCCACTGTCCCCCTGCCGCACCGTGACGATCAGCTTCTCCCAGGTGTTGCCGCCCACGATGCCGTCCACCGTCAGGCCGCTCGCGCGCTGGAAGTTCCGCACCGCCGTGTCCGTCCCGCTGCCGAAGGCGCCGTCCACGCTGAGGATCTGCCCTGCGTGGCGCAGCAGGTATTGCAGGGTCACCACGTCGCGGCCCGAATCCCCCTGCCGCAGGGCCTGCCAGCTCAGCACCGACTGCGCGCCCAGCGTCCCGGAGGGAATGGCGGCGACCGGCGCGGTGTTCTGTGCCCCGCACGCCGCCAGGACCAGGGCCAGGCCGACCAGCATCCAACTTCTTTGCATAAGGCTCCCTTCCCACCCCCTGTGGGGTGGAACGCGTTGACGTTTTGCTGCCCCGGTCACCTTAAACGGCCACCTGTGATGAAGCGGGGCAGCGGGTTGGGACGGGGAGAGGCCCGGCCGCTGACGGAACCGGCGAGACTGCTGCCCCGAATGAATTCCTCTCAGCCGCTGCGGAGCGACTCCTCCACCCGCACGCCCTCGTCGAAGCCCAGGGCTTCCAGGACCTGATTGAACGCCCCGGGGGGAAGCTGACCGCCCGACGCCTGGTCGTGCCCGTGCCCGTAGCTGCCGCCCACGTCGCCCACCTCGATGCCCTGCAGGAGCGCGGGGAGGTTCAGGTCGGTGCGCGCGGTCCGCATGCTGAAGGCGACGGTGCCCGGCAGGTAGCCCGTGTTCGCGGCAATCACCGCGTGCCCGGGGAGCCGCCCCCGCCACTGCTGGGCGATCAGCGGGTGGATCTGCGCCCCCGAATGCAGCCGGAGCAGGGCATATGGCCCCGTGGCGCTGAACCTGGGGGCCGCCCGCCGGGCGGCGGCGAGTTCGGCGTTCACCTCTGCCCGGTAGGCGCGCAGCCGGTCCGCCCCATGTGCGTCGTCCGTCGCCAGTTCCTTCGGGCCAGCGGCCTTGAGCAGCAGGTTCAGCGGCGTCTCGATGTCGAAGGCGCCCGACCGCCGCGCCGCGTTCACGAGCGCCACGGCCTCATGCAGCCACTTGGCGGTGTAACGCTTCTTGATCCCGGGCAAGGCGGCCCAGGGCGCGCTGTCGCCCAGGTCGCCCAGCGTCCCCACCGCCCCGATCCAGGCCAGGTCCTCGATGTCCGCCAGCGGCGCGAGGAGGTCATACGCGAGCCACGCGCTGGTGGGAATGGGGTCCCAGGTGTAGCCGCTGACGACCGTGACGTTCCCGGTGGGCAGCCCGTCGGGCTGGTGGTGGTCCACGTACAGCGTCGGCACCTCTGCCAGGACGCCTCGGCTGTTCACCCCCAGGTCGGTGACGATGAGTCCTTGCGGGTCAAGCGCCCCCAGGCGCGCCCGGGCCTCGTCCGAAAAGGCCGACTCCCCGCGCCCGGACGGAATCACCCGCACGTCCCGGAAGCCCAGTCGCGGCAGGGTCCGGCCGAACAGCGCCCCCGCCGAGAGGCCGTCGGCGTCGAAATGGCAGAACACCACCACGCGGCGGGCCGGGTCGAGGGCGTCGAGAAAGGCCCGCGTCGCCGCTTGCGCCTGGGGCAGGGCCGTCTGGAGGGGAACGCCGCTCATGCCCGTGTTGTACCTGGGGCAGAGCGGGCCGACGCACACCCGGCGTGAGCCGAACCTTAACGCATCCCGCGAGGCGGGTGCTGGCCCTCTTTTCGCGCCAGGCGGACGGTATCGTGACTCCATGTCCCGCCCGCCCGGATCGTTCACCCTTCACAGTGAACGTTTGCAGGACGTTGCCGAAGCCCTGACGGCCGCCCGGACGCCGGAGGACGTGCTCGGCGTGATCCTCGCCGCCCTGGAGGCCAGCACGGGCGCCCTGCTGCGGGTGGAGGCCGGGGCGTACCGGCTGGACCTCGCGGCGACCCGCGGCGACGGGGTGGGCCTGCAGGGGCTATGGCAGGAGGGACCGCTGCGCCAGGAGACCCCCGCCGGGGAGGCGTTGAGACAGCGGGAGCCGCTCCTCCTGGGAGGCGGCGACCACCCGGAGGAGGAGACTGCCGCCGTCCTCCTGCCCCTGTTCCTCGGCGGGGAGCCCTGCGGCGTGGTCGCCCTGACCTTCACTCGGGAGCGCCACCTGACCGGAGAGGAGCGGCGCCTCCTGCAGACGCTCGCCGCCCTGGGAGCGCTCGCCCTGGGCCGGACGCGCGGGTCGGCCGCGCAGGAGAGAACGGAGGCGCTCGACGCCTTCGTCGCCTTTGCCGAGCGGGTGGACGGCGAGACGGACGTTCAGGCCCTCATCACGCGCGCGGCCGACGTGCTGAACGCCACCCTCGGCGAGGTCAGCGTGGCGTACTACGAGCCCGAGGGGGACCTCTGGCGGGCGCGGGTGTGGTCGGAGGAGGTCCCGCCCGACTTTATCGCCCGGATGCGCGCCGGATTTCCGAGGGATACCCCGCGCTTCGCGGAGGCGGTGCGCGGGCGCCAGCCGCATTTCCTCGCCGTCTGGGACCCCGTGCCGGAGAACCTGCCCGGCACGCGCGCCTACGCCGCGATGGCGACCTACCCGTACTTCCGGGGGGACGAGCCCCGCGCGGTGCTCTCGGTGGGGACGCCCGCGCGGCCCGGCTGGACGGCGCGCGAGCAGGCCGTGATCCGGGCGGTGGGCCGCAGCCTGGGGCTGGCGCTGGAGCGGGCCGAGCAGACCCGCAGGCTGGAGGAGGAGCGCGCGGCGCTGGAGGCCTTTGTCGCCTTGACCCAGGCGGTCGGGGCCGAGACGGACGTGCTCGCCCTGGCGGGGCGGGCGATCCAGGTGCTGCGCGCCACCTTCGCGCAGGGTAGCGTGGGGTACTACGAGCGCGAGGGGGACGTGTGGAAGGGCCGGGTGGGCAGCGGGGACAGCCCCGAGCCCCTGCGGCGGGTCATCGAGGTGGGGCTGCCGGGCGGGACGCCGATCATCGCGCGGATGCTGCGCGCCCGGGAGCCCGTCTTCGTCGAGGGCTGGGATGCGGTGCGCGAACACGTGCCCCGCTCTGGTGGGGTGGGCGCGGTCGCCTGCTATCCCCTGACCGTGAACGGCGAGGTGGGGAGCTTCCTCGCCGCCGCGCTGCACGATGCCCGGCAGTGGTCCGAGCGCGAGCGGGCGGTGTTTCGCGCGGTGGGCGACAGCCTGCGCCTGGCGCTGGAACGCACGGCCACGGCGGGGCAGCTCCGCGCCCAGAAGGACGAGCTGGAACGCCGCAACCGGGTGCTGGAGGCCTTTGCCGAACTCGCGCGCGACCTCGCCTTCGAGACGGACCCCTACGCGCTGGTGCGCCGGGCGCAGGAACTCGTGCTGACGCTGCTCCCACCCGGCTTCTCGGGTTACCACGAACTGGGGGACGGGCTGTGGCGCCTGCGGTCCCTGGTGGGCGACCCCCGGAGCCCGGGAGTCCGGGCCGCCTTCGAACACGGGCTGCCCTTCGGGGAGACCCGCAGCCTGTCCCTGCCGTGGGCGAGCGGCCAACCCCTCTACCGTGAGGTCCACGACCCCGATCTGGACGGCCAGCCGACCCTGACGGAACCCTTCGGCGCCGCGGCCACGCTCCCCGTGAAGGTGGGCGGCGCGGTGCGCGGCGTCCTGGGCGTGGGCCTCTTCGACCCCCATGTCTGGTCGGGCGCCGACCGCGCCGCCCTGGAGACGGTGGCCTACAGCCTGGGCCTCGCCCTGGAACGCGCCGAGCAGGCCCGCGAGCTGGAGGAGCGCACCCGGGCGCTCGCCGCCGCCAACGAGGAGCTGGAGGCCTTTGCCTACAGCGTCTCCCACGACCTGCGGACGCCCGTGCGCCACATCGGGAGCTTCAACGACCTGCTGCGCCGCAGCCTGGGCGACCACCTGGACGACCGGACGGCGCGCTACCTGGGGATCGTGGACGAGGCCACCCGGCGCATGAACACCCTGATCGACGCGATGCTCGACCTGTCGCGCACCTCCCGGTTGCCGCTGCGGCCCGCCCCGGTGGACCTGGGCGAGTTGGTGGCCGCCGTGCGCGCGGAGCTGGAGCCCGACGAGTCGGGGCGGCGGGTGGTGTGGCGGGTGGCTCCCCTGCCCCCGGTGACGGGCGACCCCGGCACCCTGCGTCAGGTCATGGTGAACCTCCTGGGCAACGCCCTGAAGTACACCCGCACCCGGGACCCGGCACAGGTCGAGGTCTGGGCAGAGGAGCGCCCCGGCGAGTGGGCCGTCTTCGTCCGCGACAACGGGGTGGGCTTCGACCCCCGCTACACCGACAAGCTGTTCGGGGTCTTCCAGCGCCTGCACCGCTTTGAGGAGTTCGAGGGCACGGGTGTGGGGCTGGCGAATGTGCGCCGCATCATCAACCGGCACGGCGGAACGGTGTTCGCGCAGGGCATCCCGGGCGAGGGCGCCACCTTCGGCTTCACCCTGCCCCGGCCACGCTGAGGCGGGCGGAATTCCAGCAACAGTCCGGTCAATGTGGGCGCCTTCTGGACGTAATCTTCAGGACGCCGCTTCAACACGCTGTGTTCAGTCCCTCTCCCCCTGAGGACTGGGTAATACACAAAAGCCTCTCGCTGAAGAGAAAAGGCGTGTGGGATGGCAAAAAGCCCCTCCCCCTCAAGGGGGAGGCCGGGACTCGCAGAGGGGGTGGGCGGGCCGGGCGACCAGAGACCCATCACGGTATTCAGGCACCCCCAGTTGGGCCACGACGGCAGGGCAAGCTGGTGCTTGCCACCCCTCTCCCGCAAGGGGAGAGGGAGAAAAACACGTGTCCATCGTGCTTTGTTCCCTACTTGTCCAAAAGTGCCGGGGAACCCGCTGCTGAGGAACTTGACGGGGCCGCACCACGCGGCCCGCCCCGTCTTCGGCCGCGAATGTTCCAGAGCCCGCCCTACCGCCTGGCCTTGACGGCGGCCTTGTGCTGGTACAGGCGCCGGTCTGCCAGACGCAGCAGCGACGGGATGTCCCCCGCCTCGGCCGGGAAGTGGGCGCAGCCCAGCCCGGTCCGCAGCTTGCCGCCCTCCAACTCCTCCAGGGCGGCGAGCACCCGCTGGGCCTGCCCGGCCTGCTCGGCGCCGCCCGGCAGCAGCACGGCGAACTCGTCCCCACCCAGGCGGAAGGCACTCCCGTCCTCTGGAAGGATTCGCTGGAGGCAGTCTCCGACCTGAATCAGCAGGGCGTCGCCCGCCGGGTGCCCCCGCCCGTCGTTGACCTGTTTGAAGTCGTTGAGGTCGAGCAGCACCAGGGCGAATCCTTCGCCGCAGCTGGCGGCCTCCGCGAGCCGGGCGTCAAAGGCGCGGCGGTTGCCCAGCCCCGTCAGGCTGTCGAGGTAGGCCAGGCGCTCAAGCTGGGCCTGCGCGGCGTGGGCCGCCGAGTAGTCCTCCTGCACGCCCACGAAGTAGCGCACGGCGCCCCCCTGCCGGATGGGGCGAATCCGCAGCCGATAGCGCATCGTGCTGCCGTCCTTGCGGTAGTTCAGCACGACCCGTGAGACGGGCTCGCCCCGGTTCAACGCCGCCCGGATGGCGGCGATGTCGGCGGCGTCGGTTTCGGGTCCCTGGAGGAAGGTGCAGGAGCGGCCCAGCACCTCCTGGGCGGTGTACCCCGTCTCGCGGGTGAAGGTCGGGTTGACGTACAGGATGCGCCGCTGCGCGTCCGTCACCAGCAGGCCGATGTCGGCGGCGGCGAGCACCTCCCAGAGCATCTCCTCGCCCAGATCGGCGGGCGCCGCCACGGGCAGGGCCGTCACCTCGCCGCCCAGAAGTGGGCCGCCTGCGGGGCGAGGCCATCCGGCCGGGGGGCGGGGCGGCCCAGGAAGTAGCCCTGCGCGTAGTCCGCGCCGAGGTCCACGACCATCCGCAGCTCCCCCTCGGTCTCGATGCCCTCGGCGACCACCTGGATACCCAGGTCGTGGGCGTAGCGCACCAGGGCCGAGACCAGGGGCACGCGGGGGTCGGCCCCGTGCAGGCCGCGCACGAGGTCGCGGTCGAGCTTCACCAGGTCGGGCCGCAGCTCGGCGAGGTAGGTCAGGCTGGTGTGCCCGGCTCCCAGGTCGTCGAGCGCCACCCGGGCACCCTCGGCCCGGTAACGCTCCAGAATCGCCTTCAGCAGCCGCAGATCGGGAAAGGCCTCGCTCTCGGTGACCTCGAACAGCAGCCGCGAGAAGTCGGCCCCAACCTCCCGGCAGGTCTCGAAGGTCGTTTGCAGGCAGATGTCGGGGTTGTACACCACCCCCGGCGCGAAGTTGATGAATAGCACCTGCCCCGGCCCCAGGAGCGGGTAAGCCTGCCGGATCGCCCCCCGCCGGGCGTGGGCGTCAAAACCCCGCGACTGCCCGTGCGCGGCGGCAGCCTCCAGCAGCGGCCCCGCCCCGATCAGTTGCCCTTCCCACTCGGCCCGCACCAGCGCCTCGTAACCGTGGACCCGGCCGCTCGCCAACTCCACGATGGGTTGGAGGTGAAAGCGCAGCCGCTCGCTCGCCGCCCCGAACCAGCGGCTCGACAGCCGCCCCACCCACTGCTCCAGCGGCGCGACGTGCCACAGGCCCCGCCGCTCCCCCATATGCGGGATGGCAAGCACGTCCGGGCGCTCGGTACCCGAAAAGGCGGCCAGCACATCCCCCAGGCGGTCGAATCCGGCCGCGGGAATCACGAAGGCGTCGTCCTGAGGCGTAAGCGGCAGGCCGTGGGCCGCGAGCAGCAGGGCCAGCTTGCGGTGCAGGTGGCGCGAGGCGGCGTGGACCGACAGGGCAGTCAGGGCCGAGCAGTCCAGGGGCTGCACCGCGTGGCAGTCGCAGGCCGTGAAGCCCGCCGCGTGGCCGGTGCTGGGGGCGGGCAGGGGTGGAACGGCGGAGGCAGACATCTCTCCCTGTTGTACGGCCCCCAGCCTGACAGCTTTCTCTCTCCGGCCCGGCCCCCTCAGAAGTCCTCCACCTCGCCCGCCACGTCGTCCTCCTCGACGGCGACGTAGCGGCGGGTGGTGTCCACCGAGGCGTGCCCCAGGAAGAGGCCCACCCGGGTGAAATCCTTCGTCGCGCTGTACAGCCGCGTTCCTGAGTGCTTGCGGGCCGCGTGAAAACCCCGCCAGGCGTCCCCGTGCCCCGCCGCCCGGAAGGCCGCCCGCATCCGGTACGTCACCTGCGCGTATTCCCAACTGAACAGCGACCCGTCAGGAAGGGCGGGGGAGAGGCCCGCCAGCGCCCCCCGCACCCGCTTGCCCAGCGGCACCCGCCGCACCTTCCCGCCCTTGCCGCGCACGGTCAGGCGGGAGCCCTGGATGTCCGTGACCTTCACGCCCAGCGCCTCGCTGACCCGCAGTCCGGCGTGCGCGCACAGCAGCAGGAGGGCGGCCAGCCGGGGCTCGCACTGCTCCAGCACCGCGTCCACCTCCCGCATATAGGGGGGATTCTTGACGATGCCGGGGGTGGGGTCGGGCGGCACGTGGGCGTCCTCGAAGGGCTGCGCCTCGGTCGCGCCCGCCCAACGCAGCGCCCGGTACAGCGCCCGCGCCCCGGCGACGTACTGCGCCACCGTCGCCGCCGAGAGGACGCCCGTTTTCCCGCGCCCCTGGGAAGGCCGGGTCTGAAGCTGTGCCACGTACCGCCCCCCGTCCCGCCGCCCGGGCCGCAGGAGCTGCACCCCGTTCTCGCGCGCCCACGGCACGAAGTCCCGCACGGCCAGGCTGTACGCCTCCAGCGTCTTCTCGCTCGTGCGCGCCCCTTTGCGGCTGGCGGTCGTCATGTACGCCCGGGTGACCCCCACCAGCGTCTCGGCGTCGTACGTGCTCGCCGCCTCGACCGCCCTCACCCGCAGCGCCTGGTCGGTGAGGTTCGCCAGCGCGAGCGTGTCCTGCGAACGAACGAGGGTCACGGGACCTCCGGCTTCGGGAACGGGACGGAGACGTGGGGGCCTTCCGGCGTCCCCGACAGGGGTGGGAAGAGGTCACCGGTGACGAGCATGGGTGCAGGCAGTGTATCTGTCCCCCGTGCCCTTGTGAAATCGGTTCGGCTCCGCTCGCCCTGTGGGGGCGGGGCAACCGGTACGCCTGCCCCGCTCTTCAAGAACCTGTGAAGGGCGTCCCGTCAGGAATGAGCACTCCACAGTCTGAACTGCGCGGTGGAACTCACTCCGCCCCGCTCCAATAGCGGAGGCTGGGCGGCGAGTTTCCACGTCCGCCCCCACCCCCGAAAGGACCAGCCCATGACTGCCTCCAGCTTCACCCTGCTCGACCCCTTCCCCTGGTACGCCGACATGCGGCGGGCTTCCCCCGTGGTCCGCGACCCCCGTTCCGGTATGTGGATGGTCTTCGACTACGCGGGGGTGCAGCGCACGCTCTCCGACTGGAAAGCCTTCTCCTCCGAACGGGGCCGACCGCGCGGCGAGAATGCCGAGAGTGCGCTGTCGTCGAGCATCATCTCCACCGACCCGCCCCGGCACCGCCAGCTGCGCGCCCTGGTCGAGCAGGCTTTTACCCCGCGGCAGGTCCGCGCCCTGGCCCCACGCATTGAGGAACTCGTCGACGAACTTCTCTCCCCGGTGGAGGCGTCCGGGCGGATGGATTTCGTCCTCGACTTCGCCTATCCCCTCCCGGTTATCGTGATCGCCGAAATTCTGGGCATCCCCGCTTCGGACCGCGACCGTTTCAAGCGCTGGTCGGACGCGGTGGTGACGGGCGACATGAGCGGCAGCCGCGAGATGGCCGCCTACTTCGGCCGCCTGATCGAGGAGCGCAGGCACGCGCCCGGCGAGGACCTGATCAGCGGGCTGATCGCCGCGCAGGTCGAGGGCGAGCACCTGAACACGCAGGAACTGCTGGGCTTCTGCATCCTGCTCCTGGTGGCGGGCAACGAGACCACGACCAACCTGCTCGCCAACACGGTGCTGTGCTGGCGGGACGCGCCGGAGGCATATGAACGGGTCCTCGCCGACCGGGAACTTCTGCCGGGCACCATTGAGGAGTCGCTGCGCTTCCGCTCGCCCGTTCAGTCCATGTTCCGGGTGGCGGCCCAGGACGTGGAGCTGGGTGGGCAGCTCATCCCCGAGGGCAGCCCGGTCCTGGCCTGGATCGGCTCGGCCAACCGTGACGAGGCGCAGTTCCCGAACGCGGACCGCTTCGACCCCGCCCGCACGCCCAACCGGCACCTGGCCTTCGGGCACGGGGTGCATTTCTGCCTGGGCGCGCCGCTCGCCCGGCTGGAGGCGAGTATCGCCCTGAGGGCCGTGCTCGACCGTCTGCCTAACCTGCGCCTGGTGCCCGGCACGGTGCTCGACCCCATCCCCAGCCAGATCGTCTCGGGCGTGAAGCGGCTCCCGGTCCATTTCGGCTAGAACTTACGGCAGAGCTCAACAAGTTTGTCACCCTGAGCAACGCGAAGGGTCCGGCCTGGAGACGCTTCGCATTCGCTCAGCAGGACAAGGTATTTGCGCCCCGCCTCAGTCCCCGAAGCAGTCCACCACTGTCACGCCCGTGCCGGGGAAGTGGTCCATTCTCATCAGGGCGTCCGGGGCCTCGGTCAGGCTGATCCGCCGCCCGATGAGCCGCTGGGGCCGCAGCACTCCCCGCTCGATCATCCCCAGCATCTCCGGGTAGGCGTGCGCGGCCATTCCGTGGCTGCCGTAAATCTCCAGCTCCCGGGCGATCACCCGGTCCATCGGAATCGGGGGGTGGCGCTCCCCGGCGAGCAGCAGCCCCACCTGCACGTGCCGCCCCCGGGTCCGCAGGTTCGCCACGGAGTTGAAGCAGGTCTGGGGATGGCCCAGCGCGTCCAGCGACACGTGGGCGCCGCCCCCAGTCAGGTCCCGGATCGCCCCCGCCACGTCTGGGGTGGTACGCCCGTTGACGGTGAGGTCGGCCCCGAGGTCCCGGGCCAACTCCAGCTTCTCGTCGTCGATATCCACCGCGATCACCCCCGCCCCGAGCGCATGGGCGATCAGGACCGCCGAGAGACCCACCCCGCCGCAACCGTGAACCGCCACCCACTCCCCGGCCCGCACCCGCCCCTGCTGGACCACCGCCCGGAACGAGGTGGCGAAGCGGCACCCCAGGCTGGCCGCCGTCACGAAATCCAGGCTCTCCGGCAGCCGCACGAGGTTCCCTTCCGCGTGGTGCAGCGCGACGTACTCGGCAAAGGAGCCCCAGTGGGTGAAGCCGGGCTGAAACTGCCGCTCGCACACCTGCTGATTCCCCGACCGGCACTCCGGGCAGCGCCCGCAGCCCGAGACGAAGGGCACTGTTACCCGGTCGCCCACCCGCCAGCCCCGGATGTCCCGGCCCACCGCGACAACCGTTCCGGCGAGTTCATGGCCGGGCACATGCGGCAGGGTGATGTCGGGGTCGTGGCCCATCCAGCCGTGCCAGTCGCTGCGGCAGACGCCGGTCGCGCCGACCTTCACGACCACGCCGTCCTCGGGGGGAGTGGGGTCGGGGACGGTCAGCACCTCGGGGCGGGTCTGGAACTCGCGGTACAGGGCGGCCTGCATGAGCAGACTGTAGCGGGTGGGGGAGGTGTGCTCCCGAGGACTCCTGTTCAGCCTCATGGCGCGTTCGTCCCCCGTATGGGCGGCCAACCCCCCTCGCAGGAAGGCCAGTGCGGCGAGAGGCCGGAAAGGTTCCCGCGCCCTGTCATGTTGTTGTACGAGGCGGCCCGCCATACTCCTCCCCACAGCATCAAGGGAAGGCGTCCACCTGTTTACAACGGGCGCGCAAGCGGGTCGGTGTAGGCCCCGGACTGGTTCGAGTCCAGTCACCCGCATGGTGTCAGAGGAGGGAGCCCCGCGCTCCCTTCACTGCTGGTGAAGCCCGGGCCAACCACGTTCGCTTGTGCCCAGGGAGGGGGTAAATGGGTGCTGTGGCCCGCCCGGGTCCGGCGCCCTAGGCGGTCCCCTTGCCCGGATTGGCGGACCGGGTCCCCGTCGGCCTCCCACCGCTCAGAACCTCGCGGGCCCGTTCAGCGGGGAGCGGGCGTCCGTGCAGCAACCCTTTGGTGCGCTCGCGGCCCAGGGCGTGCATGCTGCGGAGCTGGGCCGCCGTCTCCACACCCTCCCCGACCAGGTCGAGGCCCAGGGCGTGGCCGCCACCCGCTCGGCGCCGGGCACGTTCCCCAGGTCCCGCACGAAGACCCGGTCGATCTTCAAGCTGCTCACCGGCGGGCGCGGCAGGTGGGCGAGCGCCGGGTGCCCGGTCCCGAACAATCGCCGCGCTGAGCGCGCTCCCACCTCCAGCCGGGTCCCGGCCCGCCAGCACAGCGCCGCACCCAGCAGGAAAGCCGGGATGTAGAACGTCTCGCCGGGCCAGCGGCTCAAGGTGCCCGGGTGAGGCGGCCACAGCAGCCACGCGAGGTGCGCGAGGGCCATGAACAGGAGCGCGAGGACCAGCCTGGGGGTCGCGTTCCTGTCTTCATCCACATCCCTGGGCGCGAGCTTGGGCCGAGCCGTCTCACGCCGGGGCGGGCCTTCGGTGGACAAGGGTTCCGGCGGGTCATTGGTTCGCTGCCAGCGGGCTCAACAGGGCCAGGAGGCAAACCTCCTCCCCCGTGCGGCCGGAGCAGCGTTCCGCCCCTTCACGGGGAGAGGCGGCTGGCGATGAAGACGTTCACCCCCGTTTATCTGAGCGGAGGTGTCCGCGCCCTCCCGCTCTGCCCGCGCGAAACACCTATTCGAAGTCTTAATTCTCTCTTTACTCGCGAATTCAGGCCCGTGAATCTGACGGGCATGTGAGGGAAATAACACATACTTGAGAATGGACCCTACGGTGGACCCTCACGAGGCGCAGCGGTTGGAGTGTCTCCACCGGTATCAGGTCCTCGACACCCCGCCTGAGGCCGAATTCGACCGCATCACCCGGTTCGTCAGGCACCTGCTGGAGGTCCCGGTCGTCATCATCAATTTCGTGGCCGTGCGGCGGGTCTGGCTCAAATCGAGCGTCGGCACGAATCTCCACGAGATGGACCGGGACAGCGTCTGCTGCGGGGAGACTGTTCAGCGGGACGACCCCTTCGTCGTCGAGGACCTGCACGCCGACCCCCGGTTCCAGAACGACCCGTTGGTGAAATTTGCGGGGGGACGCTCGTACGCCGGTGCCCCCCTGATCACCCCGGACGGCTACAGGATCGGCACGCTCGCCGTGTACGACCACCGTCCCCGAGAGTTCACGCTCGAGCAGCGGACCTTTCTCCGAGACCTCGCCGCCATCGTGATCGACACGCTGGAGCTGCGGCTGATGGTGCTGAGCTGGAAACAGGCCCAGCAGCGCAGCGAGTATCTGGCGCACCATGACGCCCTCACCGGCCTGCCCAACCGCCTGATGCTGCTCGACCGTGCCGAGCAGGCCCTGCGGCAGGCGGACCGGCGCGGCACCCCCGTGGGGATGCTGGTGCTCGACCTCGACGGCTTCAAGGTGATCAACGACTCCCTGGGTCATGCGGTGGGGGACGCGCTGCTGCAAGCGGTGGGGGAGCGGCTCTCGCACACCTTGCGGGCCGAGGACACGGTCGCGCGCTTCGGCGGGGACGAGTTCGTGGTGCTGCTGCCGGAGTTGCGTGGGACGCTCGACGCGGCGAATGTGGCCCTCAAGCTTCAGGAAACGCTGCGGGCGCCCTTTGGGGTCCGGAATCACACCCTGGTCACGAATTGCAGCGTGGGCATCAGCCTCTACCCGGCGGACGGACGGGACGCCGAGACGCTGCTGCGGGCGGCGGACACCGCCATGTATCAGGCCAAGGCGGTCGGCAAGGGGCAGTGCTGTTTTTACGAGGAGGAGATGACGCGCGCCGCCCAGGAGAAACTCCACCTGCGCGGCCGCCTGGCCCAGGCCCTGGAGCGGGGGGAATTCCGGCTGCACTACCAGCCGCAGGTGGACCTCGCCACCGGCCGGGTCGTGGGCCTGGAGGTGCTCCTGCGCTGGCCGCAGCCGGACGGGGGCTGGATTCCGCCGGGGCAGTTCATCCCGCTCGCCGAATCCAGCGGCCTGATCGTCCCGCTGGGGGCCTGGGTACTGCGGGAGGCCTGCGCGCAACTCGGGCGCTGGCGGGAGCAGGGCTGCCCGGAGGTGGACGTGTCAGTGAATGTCTCCGCCCGCCAGTGGGAGGACCCCAGCTTTCCCGAGCAGGTGCGGCGGGTGCTGGGCAGCGCCGGGCTGCCGCCCGAGCGGCTGGTGCTGGAGGTCACCGAGAGCGTGCTGTTCGCCAACCCGCAGGGCGCGCGCAGGCTGGCACTGGGCCTCGCGTCCCTGGGCGTGCGGGTGGCGGTGGACGATTACGGTACCGGCTTCTCGAACCTCCGGCAGCTTCAACATCTGCCCATCGGCCAGCTCAAGCTCGACCGATCCTTCGTCCAGCCCCTGCCCGGCGAGGAAAAGGATCAGGCCCTCGTGCGCAGCGCGATTACGCTGGCCCAGGGCCTGAACGCGGCGGTGGTCGGGGAGGGCATCGAGACGGAGGCGCAACTCGCGGCCCTGCGGCGCCTGGGCTGCACGGTCGGCCAGGGATTCCTGCTGGGGCGCCCGGTGGGGGCGGAGAACTTCGAGGCGCGTTACCTCCGCCCCTGACGCCCCGCTTTTCCTCAGGGCAGCACGTTGCCCGCCGCGCGGTAGAGGGCGTACCACTCCTCGCGCGTCAGGTGAACCTCGCTCGCCCGGCAGCAGTCCCGCAGGCGCCCCACATTCATCGTGCCGATCACCGGCTGCATCCGCGCGGGGTGCCGCAGCAGCCAGGCAATCGCAATCGTCGTGTTGCTGACCCCGTAGCTCGCCGCGACCTCGTCGATCTTCGCGTTGAGTTCCGGGAACTTGGGGTTGTCGAGGAACACACCCTCAAAGAAGCCGTACTGAAAGGGCGACCACGGCTGGATGGTGATGTCGTGCAGGCGGCAGTAGTCGAGGATGTAGCCGTCGCGGTTGATCGCCGCCTCATTTTCCATGTTCACGTTGAAGCCGCTCGTGATCATGGTGGCGTTCGTGAGGCTCAGCTGAAGCTGGTTGGCGACGATGGGCTGCCGGACGTACTTCTTCAGCAGGTCGATCTGCCGCGGGTGCTGGTTGGAGACGCCGAAGTGGCGGACCCGGCCCGAGCGCTCCAGTTCGTCGAAGGCCTCCGCCACCTCCTCGGGCTCGACGAGCGTGTCGGGGCGGTGCAGCAGCAGGATGTCGAGGTAATCGGTCCTCAGCCGCTGGAGAATCCCGTCAACTGACGCCAGGATGTGTTCCTTCGAGAAGTCGAACATGCCGGGCCGAATGCCGCACTTGGATTGCAGGATGATCCCCTCCCGCACCGTGCCGTTCATGCCGATGGCATCCGCGAAGACCTCCTCGCACCGGCCCCCGCCGTAGATGTCGGCGTGGTCGAAGAAGGTGGCGCCCTCCTCGAGCGCGGCGTGGACAAAGCGTTCCGCCTCGGACCGGTCGAGCGAGTCCAGGCGCATGCACCCCACGGCGATGACGGGAACGTCCAGGGAGCTGGGGCCGAGCTTCAGGGTTCGCATGATGGGTGACCTCCGGGGGGAGTGGGCGAGGATGAGGGACCTGCCCCGTGACTCTACCCGAGAAGGCCGGGTTCCCGTCCATGCCGAGCTGTACCGCAGAACTCCACCCTCGGCAGAAAATCCGCTGGCCTAGCCCGTCAACGCGCCGTCAGGAACACCAGGTCCAGCGAGGGGGTTGCTGCCCGAGCAGGCGGAGCCTCTGCACGATCTGGGCGGTGTGGCGCACCTCGTGCTGCATGACGTGCCAGATCACCTCGTCCGCCGAGAGGGTCTCCGGGCCGTCATCCGAGACCCTGATCCTGCGGCCCGACGAGGCGACTTCCATCAGCGCGGGCCAGCGGCGCAGCATGTCGGTCTCCATCGCGTCCCAGTAGGCGAGCAGTGAGTCCAACGACTCGTCCTCATGGTGCCAGTACTCGTCCGCCGAGGTAGGCTCCCCACCGAAGTTTTCCCAGACCGGGGACCGGCCGAGCAGGTCCAGGCGAAACCAGCCGTCTTCGACGACGGGGACGTGTGCGACCAAATCTTTGATGCAGCGCCCCCTTGGTCGGAATCGGCGCCCGCGGGGCGTGGCACAGTGGGAAGGGGAGGGTGGAGCGAATGTTTACACGGGATCAGCGTCCGGTGCCCAGGGAGGAGTCGCCCCCGGTGTTCCACCACACCAGCCGCCTGGAAGCCTTCAGTGACGGCGTGTTCGCCATCGCCATCACTCTGCTCATCCTCGAAATTCGGGTGCCTGAGGCGGGTGGTGGCGGTGGGGCGCAGTTGTGGGCCGCCCTGCTGGCGCGCTGGCTGTCGTACTTCGCGTTCGTGCTGGGCTTCGGGACCATCTTCGTCGCCTGGGTGGGTCACCACCTGCTGCTGCAAAACCTGCGTGCCGTGACCTGAGGCGTGGTGTTCGTGAACGGGCTCTTTCTCCTGACGATCACCTTCCTGCCCTTTCCCACCGCGCTGGTCGCCGCGCTCCTGGGCCAGTCCAGCGGGCCGGTGGCGGCGGCGGTCTATGCGGCCGTGAATTCCTTCGGCAGCCTGATGTTCCTGTGGTTGCAACGGGAGGTGCGCGTCGCCGGGGAGACGGCGAGCGCGGGGTTTCGGCTGCACACCCTCAAGGCCGGGCTGGGCGTGCTGATCTTCGCGGCGGCGGGGGCGCTGGCCTCCCTGTCGCCGGTGCTCTCCCTGCTGGTGGTCGCCGCCGTCTGGACGTGGTGGGCGCTCCCCGTGTGAGGCGGCCCGCCCTCAGGCTTTGCTCTCCACCCAGTCCAACGCTCTGGTGCCCCTCCCTCTAGGGATGTGCTGACCCTCTCCCCCCGTGGGAGAGGGCCTGGCGCAGCCAGGGGTGAGGGGACACGCCACCGGCAACAGCGCCCCACCAGCGCAGCTTCCAGAGCTGGGGGGCAGTGGAGATCAACGCCTGGCCCGCCCTACCTGGGGCTGACCGGGGTGACGAAGCCGATGCGCGTCAGGACCAGCCGCGACGTGCCGGAGAACAGCACGAGGTGGTCGCGCGTCACGACGTAGCGCGTGGCTACGTTTAGCTCGCGCACCAGCGGCAGGTTCGCGGCGTACAGGCAGCGCTCGTTCGGCGCGGGCGGAAGCGAGGCCACGGCCATCCGCACCCGGTTGTCCCCGGCACTGAGGGTCCCCGCGAACTTCCCGCACCCGAACGAGCCGCGCAGCGAGGAGCCGCTGATGAACACTTCGACTCTGGGCGCCGGAGTGCCGTTCACGGGGGCGGTTTGCTCGACCGTCCAGATCCCGTTGAGCGCGGCGGGAACCTCCGCCTGGGCGACGCTGACGCAGAGGGCCGTGAGGAGGGGTAGGACTCGCATGGCTGGAGTCTGCTCCCGCTCCGTGATACGCGGCTGATCGCAGGCCCGCCCTTTAAGCTGAAGGCCGAAGTCACCCCATTCGCAGGCCTCAGGAGGACGCATGCGCGAGGACATCCAGCCAGGAGCAATCTTTCCCGACTACGAGCTCCCCGACCACACCGGGGTGAAGCGCAAGCTCTCCTTCCTGCAGGGCCGTGACCCCATGATCCTGATGCTGGGCCGGGGCGTGTACTGCCCCAAGGACCGCCAGCAGCTCATGGAACTCGTCCGCTTCTCCGCCCAGTGTGATGTGGGCTTCACCCGCATCGTGACCATCACGGCCGAGAGCCTGATCCTCAGCAACGACCTGCGGCTGGGGGTGGGCGCCCACTGGCCCTTCCTGCACGACCCGGAGCGCATCTTGCAGCAGGACCTGGGCATCCAGGAGTACACCGACCCGCACAACAACCCGATGATCCCGCACACTTTCGTGCTGGAACCGGGGCTGAGGATCTACAAGATCTACAACGGGTACTGGTACTGGGGCCGGCCCTCGACGGCGGAGTTGCACCAGGATTTGCGGAGCATCACCCAGCGCATCCGGCCGGACTACCAGATCGACACGCCGGAGATGCGGGCGAAGTGGGAGCGGGGGGAGAAGGCGGAGTTCTACCCGTACGGCCAGAGCATGCGCCAGGTCTTCATTCGCATGGCTGGCGCCGTCGATCAGTTCGACGACCCGGACGCCGCGAAACGGTAGTCCAGACGGGAAGGGGAGTGGGACGGCGGGCGGGAGACGCTGGCCGCTTTCGCCCAGCCGGGCGTCCCCCCGGCGCTAGAGTGCCAGCACTCAAGGAGCGCGGCTGCGCCGCGGAGGGTGGGAGGCGCACGTCTTTCCCCCTGCCCGTTCATTCCTGCCAACTTTTCAAGGAGAACCTGATGAAGAATGACTTCCCCAAACGATTTGAAGGCCAAGTGGTACTCGTCACCGGTGCTGGTGGCGGCATCGGCCGCACCGTCGCCGAGCGGTTTGCGAACGAGGGCGCCCGGGTCGCCGTGAACGACGTGAAGGAGGACGCCGTGCGGGCGGTCGTAGGGGGCATCACGGCCGTGGGCGGCACGGCCCTCGCCGTACCCGCCGACGTCTCGGATGCCGCCCAGGTGGAGGCGATGTTCACCCGCGTCGAGGCGGAACTCGGCCACGTGGACGTGCTGTACAACAACGCGGGCCTGATCGACACAGCCCGGCACTTCCTGGACGGCGACGAGGCCTGGTGGGACCGCGTCGTGCGGGTGAACCTGAAGAGCGTGTTCCTGTGTTCCCACCGGGCGGCGCGCGTGATGGTCCGGCGCAGGCGCGGCGTGATCATCAGCACCTCGTCGGGCGGCGCCACCCGCGCCCACCGCGGCAACGTCGCCTACGACGCGACCAAGGGCGGAATCGAGGCGATGACGCGGGCGATGGCGCTGGACCTCGCGCCGTACGGGGTGCGGGTGAACGGGGTGGTGCCGGGGTTCATCAACACCTACGGGCTCACCGAGGAGCAGCTCCGCGTCCGCGAGAAGACCGTGCCGCTGGGCCGCTACGGAGTGGCCGAGGATATGACCGGGGCGGCACTGTTCCTCGCGTCTGGCGACGCCGCCTACATCACCGGGCAGCTCATCGTGGTGGACGGCGGGGTGCTCGTCCAGCAGCGGTCGGCGAACGTGGATACCTTCCCCGTCGAGGGCTTTCCTCAGGTCGAGGCGGACCTCGTGTGACGGCAGAGGCTGAGTGGGATGTGGTGGTGATCGGGGCGGGCATTATTGGGGCAGCGTGCGCGTGGCGTCTGGCCGAGCGTGGCCTGAGGGTGCGGGTGCTGGAACAGGGAAGTCCCACCGGGGGTTCGACCGGGAAGAGTGCCGCCGGGGTCCGCGCCCAGTTCGCCACCGACAGCAACATCCTGCTCTCAAAGCGCAGCATCGAGGAGTACGCCGCCATGCCCGCCTCCGGTTACCGGCCCGCCGGGTACCTGATGCTGGTGCCCCAGGGGCAGTGGGAGGCGCACCTGACAGGCGTGGAGCGCCAGCACGCGCACGGGGTGCCCACGGAAGTCCTCACACCCGCGCAGGCGCAGCGGCACGCCTCCTTCGAGACGAATGGCCTCGGCGGCTGCACCTTCGGCCCGACCGACGGCTTCGTGGACCCGCACGGCCTGACCTTTGAATATGTCCGCCTGGCCCGCGAGGCCGGGGCCTGTTTCTCCCTGAATACGCCCGTGACGGCCATTACCCGTGAAGGGGACCGCTGGCGCGTCACGACGCCCACCGGGGAGGTCGAGGCGCCGCAGGTCCTCAACGCCGCGGGCGCCTGGTCCGGTGAGGTGGCCGCGCTCGCCGGGCTGGAGGTCCCGGTGGGGCCTGCCCGGCGCATGGTGTTTACCACCGGACCCCTGAACCTGCTGCGCCCGCTGCCGATGGTGTTCGACCTGGAGAGCGGCGTGTGGCTGCGCTCCGAGGGGGAACGCCTGATCCTGGGGCGCGCCGACGAGGCCGATGTGGGCTGGCGCGAGGGGATGAACTGGGCGTGGCTCGAACCCACCCTGGACCGCGCGCTCGAACGCTTTCCCTGGCTGGAGACGGCCTCCCTCGACCGCCGTGCGAGTTGGTGGGGCTACTACGAGGTCACGCCGGACCATCAGCCCGTCGTGGGCCGGATGCCGGGCGTAGATGGGTGGCTTAACGCCTGCGGCTTCTCGGGGCACGGCGTCATGCAGGCGGCCGCCGTCGCCCGGGTGATCGCGCAGGAAGCCCTGGGAGAAGCGCCATTCATCGACATCTCCCCGTTGCGGTACGAGCGCTTCACGGCCGGTGCGCTGCTGTCACCGGACATTCAGGTCTGAGCGTCCTCATTTCCCGGGGATGGGCACACTCGACACCGTGAAGGGCAATTCGGGCGTCAAGCCAGGCCCGCGCCTGTTGAACTGCGAATTCACGACGAGCAGCCGCCCGTCCGTCTGGGCGATGGTGGTGGGGTAGCGCAAGCTCGCGTCCGAGAAGGGCGTCCCGATGGTGCCGCTGGCGAAGTCCGCTGCGAGCGAGATCGGCACGATGATCTTGTCCGCGTTCCGCACCACGTACAGCGTCTGGCCGTCGAGCAGAATGCCGTCGCCGTTCACGACGCTCCCGTCAATCTGAACAGGCGCCACCGAGCGGTCGGTCACCCCGATGCGGAACAGCTTGCCGTTGTACGACTGCACCACAATCAGGTACTGGCCGTCGGGCGTCGCCGCGATGCCGTTGAGGTTGAAGGCGCCAGGGGCCGTCGAGTACGGAATGGTCGTGCTCACGTCCAGCCACGCCTCGGCCGCGCCGCTGCCCCCCGTCCCCGCCGTCCTGGGCACCCGGAAGATGACCGGCCGCAGCGAGTCCGTGAAATACGCGTAGTCGCCCGCCAACGCCACGTCGTTGATAAAGCTCGCGCCCGTCGGCGTGCTGTAGGCCCGCAGCAGCGCCCCGGTGTTCGCGTCGTACGAGAACATCTTGCCGGTGCTGCCCCCCGCGATGAACAGGCGGCCCGCCCCGTCCGCCTTCAGCCCCACGGCGGTGGTGCGCCCATCCGCGCCGCCCGGCAGGAACACTTCTGTGGTGGGGGTGCCGAGGGTGCCGCGGTAGACCGTACCATCCGTCGTGCTGGTCACGTAAAAGTTCCTGGTATCCGGCCGAAGCGCCACGCCCTCGGGGAACACGGCGCCCGCATTGGTCGGCGTGTCGGGAAGGATGTAGCGGGTGACCTCGGCGGGACGGGGGAGGGCGCCACAACCCGTCAGAGCGGCAGCGGCGAGGAGCAGCAGAGCAGCTTTGCGCGGAGGCATGTTCTGGTTATATGCCGCCTGGCAGTCAGGGGGTGAAAGGCGAGTTGACTCTCTTTTCACCCCTGTCGAGCTGAGCCCCTGCTACTGCGACCTTCTGCCCCGGGGGGAGCCAGATTCCCCACCCTGGGTGACCAGCGCCATAGGTGCACATCCAGGCCGCGAGGTGTGAGCACGACGGCGCCGGGGGCGAGCGTGAAGCGGCCCAAGGGTCCCGTCCCCACCCTCAGTTCACCCTGCGAGGAGGGTGGGCACTCTTTTACCCGGCAGTGGCGGTCCGGGTCCGGGCCAGCCCCATGGCGAGCAGCAGCAGCCCCACGTTGAGCAGGGCAATCACCTCGAACAGCACCCGGGGCTGCCCGTGGTACAGCAGGCCCCCGAGGCCCGCGGCCGGGATGGACAGCAGCAGGCTCAGGAGCTGCACGCCCGAGTACAGGTCTGCCCCCCCGCGCTGCGGCAGGCGGCCGAACAGCACCGCGTCCCGGTAGGTCTGCGTCAGGAAGGTTGCGGCCGAGAGCACGCAGACCACTCCCAGCAGGACCGCCAGGTTCCCGGCGGGAATCAGCAGCACCAGGGCCGCGCCGACCAGCCCCAGCACCCGCGTGCCGACCAGGGTCCGCTCGGCGGGCACTCCGGCCAGGCGCCGCAGCACCAGCCCGTACATCAGCGCGGTCACGGCGGCCGTCGCCACCGGTACCCACGACAGCGCCCCCACGCTGAAGCCCAGCGCCTCCCGGTAGAAGAGAATCTGAAACAGCCCCAACTGCTCCAGAAAGACGCTGAGCGTGTAAAAGGCCACCACGGCGGGCAGCCCCGGATGCTGGCGCATGGCGAGGACCTGCCGCAGCGTGAGGCTCACGCTCTGCCAGGGGTGCAGCTCGCGGTGTTCCTGAATCGCGGCCTGGCCCACCTGGGTCTCCTGCGTGATGGCGTTGCGCCACAGGAACATTACCGTCATGCCCACGCCGCCCAGGGCGTAGAACACGCTCATGGTCGGCACGACCCCGTAGCGCGACATCGGCAGCCCGATCAGCGGGGTCAGGAGGCCGCAGCCCGCCACGATCAGGTTCAGGATGCCCAGGACCCGCGCCCGCTGCGACTGCTCCACGTCCTCGATGGTGAGCAGGCTCCAGGAGACGCTGGCGATGCGGACCACCGCATTGAGGACGGCGGCCAGCACGAAGGCCTCGAACGAGCGGGCGACGGCCCAGACGAACATCGGCAGGGTCCACGAGATCAGGTCGGCGAGCAGGGTGGCCCGCTTGCGGCCCAGGCGGTTGGTGACCGGCGCGGCCAGCACCTGAAACACGAAGGAGCAGGCCAGCGTGATCGAGCCCACCCACCCGATCTGGGGGCTCGTCAGGCCCACCTCGCGCATGTACAGGGGCGCGTAGTAGAGCACCACGACGCCGAAGACCGCCCACAAGGGCTCGGTGATGATGGCGCCGCGGGCGTTGCGCGGCAGGCCTTTGAGCGAGGGCCAGGGGCGCCGGAGTTGAAGGGTACGCAGGGGGTTTCTCCTTGGGCCGCCTGATCGGGATAGAGGCAGACGCCCCGACAGGATAGGGGCTGGGCCGCCACCAGGCCCGGGCACGTCTGGCTTCGCCCTTCCGGCTTGGACGATTTGAATACCCCTCGTGCCACGTCGGCGTGAAGCGGCAATTGATCGCGTGGACCAGGCTGCCTCCCACATTCCCTCCCCACAAAGCTCAACGGCTGGCCCAGACGGCGAGAAGGGATGCCCGGCGAACTATGGGCATCCCTTCTCTTCTTCCCACCGTGAGTGCGTCCGGGACGGCCGTGAGCCCCGTGCCCGGTACGGCTCGCCGCTAACCTCTGCCCTGGGACAGCCCGCCTACCGCCCCACGCCCACCAGTTCGAGTGACACAGCCTCCGGCATCACCGGGGTCGGCCGCACCTCGAACTGCACCAGCTCCGCGGCGCTCAGCACCAGGAAGGTGCCGCCGTCGTCGTCGAGGCACTCCATCATCAACATCTCCGCGTTCAGGGGCTGCATGGACAGGACGCGCGCTTCCCGCGGGCCGCGCAGGTAAAGTCCGTGCGCCCTGTCGCCCAGCCGCTCGCCCAACGCTTGCATGCCGTCGATGAACCGCTGCGTGCCGGTCGCGTCCTGGGTGTACGCCGGGAACTTCCGCCTGAGGGTCACGTCCAGCATGCTCCACCTTCTCCTTCCGCGGCGCTCGGCGCACCAGCAGCAACTCGGCGATCTACCAGCCTGTGCCGTCCTTAGGTGCCTCCATATTACGCTAACAACATAATCGATTGATTAGATTGACCTTTAACAGAAGAAAGGGTTATTTTTCCCGTCCTGAACGCAGTTTTTGGCGATCTCGCATGCTTATCGGACCGTCTTGTGAAGCCTGGTCCCAAGGGGGAGAAAACCCGCGCCACAACGCATTTATATGCCGGACAGCTCCATTCCGGCAGCCTGCAACGTGGCGTAGACGCCACCCGCGCGCAGGAGCTCGTCGTGGGTGCCCTCCTCGGCGATGCCGTCCCCCGTCAGCACCACGATCCGCCCGGCGTTTCGCACGGTGGAGAGGCGGTGGGCGATCACCAGCGTGGTGCGCCGCCGTGCCAGCCGTTCCAGGGCGTCCTGCACGACGCGCTCGCTCTCGTTGTCCAGGGCGCTCGTCGCCTCGTCGAAGATCAGGATGGGCGGGTCTTTCAGAAAGACGCGCGCCACGCTCAGGCGCTGTTTCTGCCCGCCGGAGAGCTTCACACCGCGCTGGCCGATGTCGGTGTGATAGCCCTGCGGGAGCGCCAGGATGAAGTCGTGCGCCCCCGCCTGCCGGGCCGCCTCGATAACCTCCGCCTCGCTGGCCTCCGGGCGCCCGTAGCGGATGTTCTCCAGGACCGTTCCGGCGAACAGGTAGACCTCCTGCTGCACCACGCCGATCTGGCGCCGCAGCGAGTGCAGGCGGATGTCCCGGACCGACACGCCGTCAATCAGGATGCGGCCCTCCGTCACGTCGTAAAAGCGCGGGATCAGGGCACAGAGGGTACTTTTCCCGACCCCTGAAGCGCCCACCAGCGCGACGAATTCTCCCGGCCGGATATAAAGATTGATGTCCCTCAGCACTGGGCCAGAGCCCGACGGATATTCGAAGGAGACGTGCTCGAACCGGATGCCCCCGCGCACGTGTTCCAGTTCCAGCGCGTTCGGGGCGTCCTGAAGCTCCGGCCTGATCGCCATGAGTTCCAGAAAACGCTCGAAGCCGGTCAGGCCCTCCTGAAGCAGTCGGGCGATGTTCACGAACCGCTGGATGGGCTCGATCAGGATGCCGACGCACAGCAGATAGGTGACGAGCGCGTCGAGCCGCAACTCCCCGCGCAGGATGGCGAGGCCGCCGAACACCAGGACTGCGACCGTCATCAGTTGCGTGAAGGCCGTCATCCCCTGGTAGAAGTAGGCCTCGCTGCGGTAGCCCTCCCGGCGGCTCTCCACAAACAGGTCGTTCGCGCGGTCGAAGCGGCCCTGCTCGACCGCCTCGCCCGTGAACGACTGCACCACGCGGATGCCCGCCAGCGAGTCCTCCACCTGCGCGTTCACGTCCCCGATGCGGGCCTTGCTGCCCAGCATGGCGGCGTTCAGGCGGCGGTTGAAGGAGAGGGCGTAGACGGCCATCAAGGGGATAAAACAAAACAGCAGCAGCGTCAACTTCACGTTGAGGCCCAGCAGGATCAGGAACACCCCCACGAACTTGAACACCGCGATGGCGAGGTCCTCGGGGCCGTGGTGCGCCAGTTCCCCGATGGCGAAGAGGTCGTTCGTCAGGCGGCTCATGAGCTGGCCGATGCGCTGCCCGTCGAAGAACTGGAAGGGCTGCGACTGGAGGTGCCGGAACAGGTCGCGCCGCATGTCCCGCTCGATCAGGGTGCCCATCATGTGCCCCTGGTAGTCCACGTAGGTGTTCGCGGCGATCTGGAGGGCCACCAGCCCAAGCATCGAGGCGCCCACGGTCACGATCTGTCCCAGCGTCCCCTCATCGGGATGCTGAAGCAGCGTGCGGGTGATGTATCCCGCGCCCAGTGGAAAGACGAGCGCGATCCCGGCGACGAGAAAGGCGCAGACGAGGTCGATGACCAGCGTGCGCCGGTAGGGTCGGTAGTACGACAGGAAGATGCCCAGTCGGGAATTCAAGGAAAACTCCTCCGTGCGAAGGGGGTGGGAAAAGGTTCGGGGTTGCCCCCATGCTGTGGGTCAGAACCACCGGCAAAGCCCCGGCATAGGGTTCTCGCGGCGCAGTGGAATGACGCCCACCCGGAGTCGGGTCGGCGAAGGAGCCGCGACAGGTGCGTGGCGGCCAAAAACGCGGCGCGGCCCTCCTGCGCCCGTGAGCGAACGCCGGTAGGTGCCCAGGCCACGGGAGCAGTCAGGAGCCGCACCGTGCGCCCTGCCCCCGCCATGAAACCCTGGGTGTCAACCGGGCTGGCGGTCACGCCGCTAACGGAGACCACGGCGGGCCGGAAGAAAATTCCGCGCTCGCAGGGCGGGGCGGGGAATCGGGCTGGTTTTTCCCGCGTCTACCTGGGCGAGACCCCCAAAGTCAAGGGTATGCATGAAACGTCACGACCTCCAGCGAAGGGGGCTTGGTGTGGCTGGACGAATCGGCATCCTTGAGGCATGGGGGGCTCCTTCTGGCCTGCTCGGGAAATCCTTTGCAACTTATGGGGTGCGGGGCGGGAAGACCAGCCGCGCTTTGGCGTAGTCCAGTAGGCCGATTTGCCTATCCATGTGGGGCCTGTGCCGTGGGGGTGATTTCCAGAAGCGTAATACTCGGGGCATGCTCGCCGCCATCCTCGCGCTCGCCGCGCTGCTCACCGGGAGCGTGCCTGCCGTCAGTACCACCGACACTGACCGCGACGGCTACCCGGACGCGCTCGAACTCGTGGGGCAGGACCGGGCGTATTTTGCGGACTGGTTCGCCAGTATCGCCGAGAGCCAGTATTACGGCCTCTCCCCCGACTGGAAGGTGGAGGACCAGGACTGCGCGGGGCTGGTGCGCTACGCCTTCGTGAACGCGCTGATGGGGCACGACGCGGCGTGGTGGGCGAAGTTCAAATTCCTGCCGCGCCCCAGATTGCCGGAGGTGCGGGGGCTCACGTACCCGGCGCCCCTCGTGTCGCGCTCGGTGTTCCGGGTGGCGCCCGGCCCGTATCGCCCCGGGGACGTGGACGCCGGGCGGCTGGTGGGCCGCACCTCCGCGCGCTTCCTCGCCAACTTCTCGGCCGCCCTGGTGACGCGCGATCCGTCACGGGCGCAGCGGGGCGACCTCCTGTTCTTCCTGCGCCCCGAACTCGGCGCCTATCACAGCATGGTCTATCTGGGGGACGGGCGGGTCGTGTACCACACCGGCGCCCGCCCCAGCGAGGGCGGTGAGGTGCGGCTCGTCACCCTCGCCACCCTGATGCGCCACCCCAACCCAGCCTTTCACCCCACGCCGGGCAACCCGAATTTCCTGGGGGTGTACCGCTGGCAGATTCTGCGGTAACGGGGCCAGCTCGGCTGTACGCTGAGGTCACGTCAAGCCCCGGAGGACGCATGAAGGGAACCCCCGCCCGAATCGGTCTGCTCGCCGCCCTGCTCACCGTCACGTTCGCGCCCGCCCAGCCCCCCGTCAGCCTGTACGGGGGCGTCTTTCGTCCCGGTCAGAGCGTGACCATCGGGGTGAGCGCCCCCGCCCGCACTGAGCTGCGTCTGGAGCGCGTGGCCGACCCGCTCGCGGTGTTCAGCGCCACCCCCGATCCCCACCAGCCCGACCTGCCGCCCGGAACACGGACGACCCCGGTGCGAACGCTGCGGACGGGCAGCAAGGGCTACGGCGAGGTCAACCTGGGGCGGCTTTCCCCCGGCCTGTACGTTCTGCGCGCGGGCCGGGCGGGCACCCTGATCCTGGTGAGTGACCTCGGGCTGGTGGTGAAGCGCGACCGGAATACCGCGCTCGTCTACGCGGCGGACCGGGCGAGCGGCGCGACACGGGCGGCGCGGGTGTGGCGGCTGGGGGCGGGGGGGACCAGCGCCCTCGCCAGCCCGGACGGCCTGGCGAAGTTCACGGCCCCCGCCAGCAACCGCGACTTCTTCCTCGCGCGCTTCGGCAACCAGTGGGCGGTGTCGGGCGCGAGCTGGAACAGCTACGCCGCGCCGAGGGTGAGGGGCTTCGTCTACACCGACCGCCCGGTGTACCGTCCCGGGCAGCACGTGGACTTCAAGGGCGTGGTGCGGAGCGGGCAGACCCTGAAGCCCCTGGCAAACCGGGCGGTGCGGGTGACGGTCTTTTCCCCCTTCGACGAGAGCGTCTTCCAGAAGAACCTGACCACGAATGGCTACGGCTCCTTCAACGCGGGGTTCGACCTCCCGGCGGGCGCCAAGCTCGGCGAGTACCGTTTCGAGGCGCGGGTGTCCGGGGTGGGCGAGGACGGCCCGGATGTGGGCGGCACCTTCGCGGTCGAGGCGTACCAGAAACCCGAGTACGCGGTGACGGTCACGCCGAGCAAGGGGCGGGCGGTGCAGGGCGAGGGGCTCAGCGTGCGGGTCAGCGCCCGCTACCTCTTCGGCGGGAGCGTGGGCGGGGCGCGCGTCACCTACAACGTCACCCGCGCTCCTTACTACCCGCCCGGCTTCGACACGGAGGACTACTTGCCCCCGGACATGGACGGGAGCGACTACGGCTCCGACCTCGTGGTGCAGGGCGAGACTCGGCTGAACGCGGCGGGCAACCTCGACCTCACCCTGCCCCTACAGCGGGACGCGCAGGGCCGCCCGCTGAGCTACCGCGTCGAGGCCGAGGTCGAGGACGAGTCGCGGCGTCCGGTGAGCGGCTTCGCCCGGGTCCTGGCCTTCCCCGCCAGCGTGAATGTCGAGGCCCGCACCGACGCCTACCTGTACGACGCCGGGAAGCCCATCCGGGTGGCACTGGACACCCGCGACCTCGCCGGGGCGGGACGGGCGGCCCCCGTCACTCTCGACCTCGTGCGGCAGGAGTGGGTGAAGGTGCGCGGCGAGTACACCCTGCGCGAAACCCGCGAGGCCCGCGTGACCGCCCGCACCAATGCGAGGGGGGAGGGAAGCGCCACCCTCACGGCCCGGCGAGGTGGTGGCTACCTGCTGCGCGCCACTGTGCGTGACGAGAAGGGGCGCACCTCCACCTTCGAGAATTTCGCGTGGGTCCTGAAGCCCGGCGAGGACTGGGGCTGGAACTACCGCGACCTCACCCTGCGGCCGGGCAAGAGGTCATACGCGCCAGGGGAGACCGCGACGGTCCTGATCGGCAACCCGCGGCCCGGCGCCCCAGTTCTGGTGACCATCGAGGGCGACCGCCTGCGCCGTTCCACAGTGCTGCGCGGTCGCGGCTCGGCCCTCACTTACTCCTTCCCGGTCACGCCTGACATGAGCGGGGACGTGTTCGTCGGGGCGGCGGCCCTGGGGGACGGCAACTTCTACTCGAACGCGGCACGGGTGCGCGTGCCTGTGCGGGGCGCGGAGCTGAGCGTGCGGGTCACCCCGGCCAGGGCGGAGTACCGGCCGGGCGAGACGGGGCGCCTCGCCGTGCAGGTGAGCGACGCCTCGGGGAAAGGTGTGCCCGCCGAGCTGACCCTCGGGGTGGTGGACCAGTCCATCTACCTGATCCGCGCGGACACGAGCACGCCCATGCTGAACGTCTTCCGCGCGCCGCGCGAGAACGTGGTGGGCACCAATTCGAGTGTGTCCTTCTACTTCGAGACCGGCCGCTTGCCCGCCCCCGCCCCGGCCATGACCGAGGCCGCCTTCGGGCAGGCCAAGACCGGGGACCGCCCGCAGGAGGGCACCCCGCGTGAGGACTTCCGCGACACGATCCTTTGGGTGCCCAACCTCGTGACCGACAATGCGGGCCGCGCCGAACTCAGCGTGCGCTTCCCGGACAACCTGACGACCTGGGTGGCGACCGCCCGGGCGCAGACCGTTTCCGCCCGCTTCGGGCAGACCACCACCACCACCATGACGACGAAGGACGTGATCGCGCGGTTGAGCCTGCCGCCCTTCCTGGTGCGTGGCGACACGGCGACGTTCGCGGGCGTGGTGAACAACACGCTGCCCCAGCCGGTCAAGGGCGAGGTGACGGCGCGGGTGCAGGGCCTCACGCCGATTTCCCCCCGCGGGCTGTTCAGTGGGGCGGGTTCTCCCGTCGCCGTGGGCGCGGGAGGACGGGTTCGGCAGGACTTCAGCGTAGGGGCCGATGCCGTGGGGACGGCCCGCGTCACCTTCGGCGTCCAGACCGCGAACGCGGGCGACAGCCTGAGGCTCCCCCTGCCCGTGAAGGCGCGCGGATACGACACGAGTCTCACGCTGGCGGGCGCGGCGGGGGAGACGGCCACGCTGCGGGTTCCCCAGGACACCAACCTCGCCACGGCTCAGCTCCGTGTGTTCGTCACGCCGTCGCTGCTCGACGCGGTGACGCCCGCGCTGACCTATCTCGTGGGCTACCCCTACGGCTGCACCGAGCAGACGATGAGCCGCTTCCTGCCCGCCCTGCTCGCCCGCGAGGCGCTGGGACCGGACGCCCTACCCGCCGACGTGCGGAATGACCTCCCCAGGATCATGGACCTCAGCCTCGCCCGCCTGTCCGATTTCCAGCATGACGACGGCGGCTGGGGCTTCTGGCAGTTCGACGACTCGACCCTGGAGATGACGGCCTACGTGACGCGCGGCCTGCTGCGGGCGCGGGGGCTCGGCGTGCGGGTGGACAACCGCGTCCTCGACCGCGCCCTGGTGTACCTCGCGCGGCATGTGGAGGACGGGAAGGAGCCGCAGGGCGCCCGCGCCACCGCGTACCGCGCCCTGGCGGAGGCGGGCCGGGTGAATCCTGCGAAGCTCGCCGCTTTCTCTCAGCGCGCCGAACTCGCCCCCTACGCCCTGTCGCACACGGCGCTGGCCCTCGAACAGGCCGGGCAGGGGCAGGCCGCGCGTGACCTGCTCGACCGCCTGAAGGCCCGGCGCGTCGAGGGCGGGCGCGGCGCCCCCGTCCACTGGGACGCCCCCCGCCGCGCGGACTGGTTCTGGTACTGGGAGGACAACAGCATCCAGACGACCGCCGCCGCCCTGGAAGCCCTCGCGCGGCTGGACCCGGGGAGCCCCCTCATTCCCCGCACGTCCCAGGGGCTCCTCGCCAACCGCCGGGGACCGCGCTGGATCAGCACCCAGGACACCACGAGCGTGGTGGTCGCCGCACTCGCGTTGAAACGCACGTCGGAGAGTGCCGTCCCCGCGCAGGTCAGCCTGAACGGCCAGCCCGCCGGAACAGTGACGGGCGCGGGCGAGGTCAACCTTGCAGGCGCGAAGCTCGCCCGCCTCACCCGCGGGCAGAACACCCTGCAGGTCACCGGAGCCCGCGGCGCCTCCTTCTCGGCCGAGCTGACCTTTGCCCGCGAGCCCCGTGCCTTACCCGGCGACCCCTCGCGCGGCTTCGCCCTCGCCCGGACCTATGAGAAGCTCGTGCCGACCTGGGACGCGAAGGAGAAGAGCTACAGCTATGCGCGCACGCCGCTCCTGCGCGGCGGACGGCTCCAGCCCGTCACGGTCGGCGACCTGATTCTGGTCACCCTCACCGTGCAGCCGCGGGAGAGGGACGCCCGTTACCTCCTCGTGAGCGACCCCATCCCGGCGGGCATGAAGGCGCTCGACGACCGCTCCCTCGACATCCGTGGCCTGAACGCCGTGGACGAGGACGACCCCTTCGCCTGGAACTACTGGTACGCGGGGCGCGACCTGCAAGACGACCGGGTGGACCTGTACGCCGACTTCCTGAGCGGGACGGGGAAGATGACGTACGTGCTGCGCGCCCAGACGCCCGGCACCTTCACCGCCCTGCCCACCCACGCCTTCCTGATGTACCAGCCCGACGTGGAGGGCTACGCGCCCGCCGCCACCCTCACCGTGCGCGACCGGGGGCAGTAGTGCCCTCCAAGAGGCGCGGTCTGGCCGTCCTGCTCGCGGGGCTGCTGGGCATCGCCTCCGCGCGGGGCGGGCAGCTCAGCGTGGAGGTGGGCGACCCGCGCGACCGCGCCTATCTCCCCGCGGTGTTCGGGGCCTGGCGCGGCGTCGGTCGGGACCTGCATGCCCTGGGCCTCACGCTGCCGGACACGCGGCTGGAGGCGGCGACGAGTGCCTCGGACTTCGCGCGCCGCACGGGTGAACCCTGGTTCGTCGCGGCGACCACGCGCGGGGCCGTCATCCACACCCAGCGCCTCGGCGCCCTCGCCGCGCGTGGAACCCTGCCCCTCACCATTCGCCACGAGGCTTTTCACGCCGCCCAGCCCCGCAGTCTCCCGCGCTGGCTCGCCGAGGGGCTGGCCCGGCTGTTCAGCGGGGAGGCGGAGCGCGACCCCCGGGGACCGACCGGGCTGGAGGGGCTGCCCGAGGGGACGCTGAGCGCCCGGCTCGCCGCGCGGGGGGAGGGCGACCTGTCCGCCGCCTACCGGGAGGCCACGCGTCGGGCGAGGCAGCTCGTGCAGACGCGGGGCTGGGCGAAGGTTCTCGCGCGGAAGTGAGGGGGAAACGGCCCGCTTCGTCCCCCGACCTTCCGCCCCTGGGCTGGCCGGTATGTGACAATCCGGGCGAGGCCCCGCACGGGGAGGAGGCGGTACTTGGAGGGCATGATCCGGCTGCTGGGCGCCCGCAGCACGACTCGGATGGCGTGACCACACCGTTACCGCACGAGGCCCCCCTGTGGCTCCTCGCCTACCTCGCCTGCCCGGGCGAGCGGGTGACGCGGGACGAGGTCGTGGAGCTGTTCTACCCCGGTATCGAGGCGGGCGCGGCGCGCAACCGATTGCGAAACCTGCTGCACCGTGTTCGGGGACTCCCCTGGGGCGGCGGCCTGGACGCGGGCAGCGACGGGCTGGGCTGGACCTCGGCCCTCGACGTGCGCCGCTTTCGCCGGGCCTGCTCGTCCGGGGACTGGGCCGGGGCGCTGGACCTGTACCGCGGGCCGCTGCTGGAGGGTGTGCGGCCCCAGCGCCTCCCCGAGTTCGAGCTGTGGCTGGAGGCGGAACGCGAGGACCTGCACGCCGCCCGGCAGGACGCCCTGCTGGGCCAGGCCGCCGCCCTCGATCAGGCGGGGGAGCCCGGCGAGGCGCTGGCGTGGCTGGACCGCCGCTGGCCGCCGACCCCCTCGCCGAGGAGGCGGTGCGGGCCTACCTGCGCTGCGCCGCGCGGGCCGGGCAGCGGGACCGGGGCCTGCGGGTCTTTGGGCGCTTCCGTCTGGGGTTGCGCCAGGAGATGGGGCTGGAACCCGAGGCGGCCACGGTGCGGCTGCACGCGGCCCTGCTGGAAGCGTCCCCCACAGCGGTCGCGCCCGTCCCCAGACCACGCCGCGCCTCCGGCACCCCCTTCTTCGGGCGCGAGGAGGAACTGGAGAGCCTGGGCGCGCATCTCGCCCGCCCTGACCACCGGCTGCTCACCCTCAGTGGTCCCGGGGGAGCGGGCAAGACCCGGCTCGCCCGGGAGGCGCTGGAAGGAGCGCGCGAGACCTTTGGCGCCGCGGCCCACTTCGTGCCCCTGGAGGCGGCGGACTCGGCCGCGGCGCTGGTCTCGGCGATGGCCGCCGCCACTGGGCTCAAGCTCGGAGGGGCCCAGCCGCCGCTGGGGCAACTGCTCGCCTTCCTGGGGTCGGGGCGGCACCTGCTGGTGCTGGACAATTTCGAGCAGCCCGGCGTGCGGGAGGAGACGCTCGCCGCCGTGCTGGCGCTGCTGGAGGGCACCGGGGGGGTCACGCTGCTCGTTACCTCGCGCCGCAGGCTGGGCCTCCAGGCCGAATGGGTGATGGCGCTGGGCGGGCTGGCGTATCCGGGCCACCCGGACCTCGCGGCGGCGGCCCGGTCGAGCGCGGTGCGGCTCTTCGTCGAGCGGGCGGGACGGGTGCGGCCCGGTTTTGCCCTGGGCGGCGGGAACGTGGCCTCCCTGGTCGAAATCTGCCAGCTCTGCGGGGGCCTGCCGCTCGCGCTGGAGCTCTCGGCGGCCTGGGCGGGCAGCCTCTCGGCGCCCGAGAGTTGAGCAAGAGCCTGGACCTCGCTGAGGGCGCGGCGCCCGACCGCCCGGAGCGGCACCACAGCCTGCGGGCGGCCTTCACGTCCTCGTGGGGGCTGCTCACGCCCGGCGAGCAGCGGGCGCTGGCCCGGCTCTCGGTCTTCCGGGGCGGCTTCGAGCGCCCGGCCGGGTCCCAGGTGGGTGGGGCGCCGCTGCGGACCCTGCTGGGGCTGGCCGACCATTCGCTGCTGCGCCGGGACCGCGAGGGGCGGTTCGCGCTGCATGAAGTCGTGCGCCAGTACGCCGCCGAGGCGCTGGGGATGGACCCGGCGGAGTTCGGGGCCGCGAGTCGCGCCCACGCCGCGCACTTCCTCGCCCTCGCCGAGGAGGCCGCGCCGGAGCTTCTCGGCCCCGAACAGGCGCGCTGGCTGGAGCGCCTGTCCACCGAGCACGACAACCTGCGCGCGGCCCTGGCCTGGCTGCTGGAACGTCGCGACGCGGGGGCCGCCCTGCGTCTGGCGGCGGCCCTGCACTGGTTCTGGTACGTGCGCGGCCACCACCGCGAGGGGCTCGCCCTGCTGGAGGCGGCGCTGGCGCTGCCGAGGGTGTCCGGAGCTGCCCGCGAGCTGGGCGAGTACCCGGCCGCCCGCGCCCGGCTGGATGAGGCCCTCCTGCTCTCTCAGGGGGCGGGAGCCCGGACTCAGGAAGCGAAAGTCCTGCACGCCCTGGGCCTGAACAGCCGTGGACTCGGCGGGCTGGAGGAGGCCCAGGCCTTCCTGACCCGCGCCGAGGCCATTCAGCGCGAGGTCGGGGACCGCTGGGGCCTGTCGACCTCCCTCAACGACCTGGGCATCACCTGGCTGCTGCGGGGGGAGGGCGCGCGCCCGCCGTCACTTCGAGGAGAGCCTGGCCCTCAAGGAGGCCATCGGGGACCGGCACGGGGTGGCCTACGCCCTCGCCAACCTGGGGAACGCCTCGGATGACCCCGCCGAGTCCCGTCAGCTCACCGGACGCAGCCTCGCCATCAAGCGCGAGCTGGGGGACCGGCAGGGCATGGCGAACTCGCTGTACAACCTCGCGGAGGTCAGCCTCTGCGCGGGGGACCTGGGCGCGGCGCGGGCGCAGCTCGGGGAGGCGCTGGAATTGTTCTGGGGCCTGGGGCGGCGGCGGGCGCTCGCCGTGGCCCTCGCCCAGTTCGCCCGGCTGTGAACGGCCTGACGGTCACGCCGACGACCCACGTGGACGACATCGTGCTGACGGCGGGCAGCGAGGTGCGGGTGCTACGCGTGCAGGACCGAGACGGGGACGGCCTCACCGCCGCCGAGGAGTACTTCTACGGCACCGACGACGGTAACCCCGACACCGACGGCGACGGCCTCTCCGACGCCGACGAGGCGCGGGTGGGCTGGATCGTGAACGCCCAGGGCGTGCCCCGCTATACCCGCCCGGTCTACCCCAACCCGGCCGTCCCCGACACGGATGGGGACGGCCTCACCGACGCGCAGGAGAAGGCCCAGGGGACCGACCCCCGCAATGCCGACACCGACGGCGACGGATTGAAGGACGCGGCCGATCCCGAGCCCCTGGTCCCGCGCAACCTCCCGCCCGTGGTGAGCGACGTGGCCGCCACGCCCTTCGGGTTCCAGGTGAGGCTGACGGGCAAGGCGGGCGACCCCGACGGCACGCTGAAGACCGTCTCCATCGACTGGGGCGACGGCGGCACCCCGACCGTGCTCAACGACGGCTTCGCGCCCTTCTCACTGACCCACGACTACGCCATCTGCGGCACGAAGACGATCCGCGTGACGGCCACCGACACCCGGGGCGGGACGACCACCGCCGCCGTCAACGCCGACGTAACCTGCCTGCTGGTCAACGGCCTGCGCGCCTACTACCGGTTCAACAACAGCGCCCAGGACTCCGGCCCGAACGGCCTGAACGGCGCCATCACGCCCGACCCCCTGCCCGCCGCCGACCGCTTCGACAACCCGCAGGAAGCCTTCACCTTCGTCAACGCCGGAGCAACTGGGAACGTCCCGACCGCCTTCACCGCGAATCTGGGCACCGGCGCGATGGTGGACAACCAGATCACGCTCGCCGCCTGGGTCAAGGCCGACGACTGGAACAGCCGGGAGGGCAGCAAGTACATCATGGGCCTGGAGAAAGGGCCGACCCTGAGCGGCGCCAGCGGCCGGTTGCAGTACCAGGTGCGGACGAAGTACCCGCAGGACAACTACATCGGCACGAGCGGACCCCAGAACGGCGAGTTCATGCCGAGGGGGCGCTGGGTGTTCGTGGTCGGGCGCACGGCCTTCGTGAACGGTCAGTACGTGCTGGGCCTCTTCGCGGACGGCGTGAAGGTGGGGGAAAGCGTGCTCCCCGCCGGGGTCACCACCCTCGCCCCGTTCGAGTGCGGCCGCCTGATCGTCGGCCCGGGCATCGCCCCGACGACCTGCGGCGGCGCCCTGACCCCGACGAGCTTCGGCGGTCAGGCGGACGACGTGCGCGTCTACAACCGCCCCCTGAGCGACGAGGAGATCGCCACGCTCTATCACGAGAACCGCTGCACAGGGCGCCCTGGCGACAAGCCGGGGCGCCCTGCTGGTGTGGGAGCCTCCCGCGGCTCAGTAGTACAGGATGTCCCAGTGGTTGGCCCAGTACTCGTCGGCGTAGATGTTGCCCGCCGCACTCTGGTACCTCGGGGCGCCGTCGCCGCGGTTGCTGATGCGCGTGAAGCTGTTCTGGATGTAGGTGCCGATGCAACTGGATTTGCTGATGTCGAGCTTGTACCCGTTCCAGTGGCTGTAGGTGCCGCTGGCGTGCCCGGTCTCCGTGCCCCCCGTGATGTTGATCGCGCAGCCCGAGGCCCGCTTGAGGGTGAGGATGCCGTCGATGGTGCCGGAGTTCACCTGCTCCAGCGAGGTGCAGGTGCTGGTGTTGCGGTCGCTGCAATTCCCGCTGGAGGAGATGGTGATCCCGGCGGCCCTGACGCGGGAGCGGGCCTCGGCGTCGGACAGCTTCACGCCGCTGAGGGCTTGCAGGGGGGCCGAAGTGGACGCCTCCGCATCCAGAACAGTGGCCGGGGCCACGCCCTGAGCGGTGGGGTCCGGCCGGGCGGTGACTCCGCAGGCGGACAGGCCGAGGGCGGCAGCGCCGAGGAGCAAGAGGGCCTGGGTTGAGCGTTGGATCATGCGGTGATACCTCCTGGGTGGGGGTGGCCCCCACGAAGATGGCGAGGGCCGCGGAGGTCATCATGCTCATCCACCTGTGATGGACCGGGGCACGCGGAAAGGAGGCGGGTCCGGGCTCTCCGGAACGGGCCTCCCGCTGCGCCGCAATAACCCCGCCCGTCACCGCAAGGGGTCCTCGGCGGGGGTCTTCCCCTCTTCCTGCTCGCCGGGAAGCTGCACCTCGAACACGGTGGGCCAGCGCTTGCCCGTGAGCAGCAGGGTGCCCCGCTCGGGCACGTAGGCGATGCCGTTGGGCACGTCCTCCGCCGTGAGGGGCCGCCCCGCCCTGCTGGCCGCCGCGCTCACCTCCCGGGTCAGAGCCTGCACGTCCAGCCAGAGGGTGACCCGCCCGGTCGCGGGGTCGATGCGGGCAATCCGGTTCGTGAGCCACACGTTCGCGTAGAGGCTCCCCCGCACCTCCTCCAGCTCGTTGAGGTGGTCCACCGGCTGTCCCCCATCGGTCACCTGCACGCGGCGGGTGACGGCGAAGGTCTGCGGATCACGCCAGAAGAGCGTGCTCGACCCGTCGCTCATCACCAGGCTCCGGCCATCGTGGGTCAGGCCCCAGCCCTCGCCGGGGTAGGCGAAGCGGCCCAGCTCGCGCAGGGTGACCGCGTCCAGAGCAAAGGCCACGCCCGTCCGCCAGGTCAGGTGGTACGCCACGCCGTTCAGAACAGTGACGCCCTCGCCGAACGCTTCCCGGATGGGCGTGGGCACCCCCAGCAGCACCCGCCCGGTCCCCAGCTCCACCCGCCGCACCCCGGAGGCCCCGACCAGCCCCGTACTCTCGACGAGGACTCCCTGCCCCAGGTACTGGAGGCCCTGGGTAAAGGCGTCCCGGTCGTGGGGATACCGGGTGAGGACCACCGGGCTGACCACGGGAACCCCGATCTGGACAGGGGGCGGGGGTGGAGCTGGGGGCGCCGGGCTGGAGGGCGGCGCGTCCGTGCGGGTCTCCGGCCCGCCCGCACAGGCGGGGGGGAGGGAGGTCCCGACGACGATGAGAACCATGCCCACGAGGCGCCGGACGGGGTGCCTCCAGTTGGATGCGGCGGCCGCCGTTGCGCTTGCTGCGGCCAGCCCTGGCTTGCGGAACCCCTCTTCACGTCGCATGTGGCTCTCCTGGTCGGTGCGCCCTGAGCATAGGCCATCGCCGCCACCCGCTCCCGGGGATGTTCCCGCCGATCAGCGCCGCCTGTCCCGCCATCTCCGCCACAGGGGCGCGAGCCAGAAACCCACGCCGAGCATCCCGCACAACCCGGCTCCCCACCCGGGCCAGCCGCTGCCCCCGCCGTACAGGGCGACCAGCACCAGGAGCAGGCCCCGGGTGAAGGGATGGAGGAGGGCCAGGAACACGGCGCGCAGACTCAGGTCGATCAGGGCGTCCATACGCGGACCCTAGCCGGGAGTGGATGATCGGGGCATGACGTGCGGGTGCGGCGCCCCTCACCTCCTCACGCTCGGCGGGGGCGCAGCCGCAGGTTCATGGTGGGCACGACGACCGTCTCCGGGGTGACGGGCAGGGCCGCCGCCAGCGGGGGGTCGAGCTGGATGTCCCACTCCCCGGGGTTGGTGAGCCCGCAGGTCGCCAGGAGCCTCACCACGGTGGAGGTGGCGTCCGGCGAGGTGACGCTCAGCACCTCCGACTCCCCGGCCGCGTCGCGCAGGTCCACGGTGTACTGCTGGATGTCCGAGGACAGCAGCGCGGTGACCGGGAGTTTGCCCGCCATCAGCGGGTGCCACACCCCGGGATGGTCGATGTACAGGATGATCTCCCGCAGCGTCCGCACAGGCACCCCGGTGACGAACAGCCGCACCCCCCGCAGCACCTGCGCGAACGGGTGGATGGGATTCCAGTGTGCGCTGCGCCCAGCCGCCACCGGCAGAATATGGACGCGCCCGTGCCGCCCAGTCTGCTCCACCGCGGCGAGGGCGGTGCAGACGGCGGGCGCGATCACGCTCAGGTCGCGGTCGTTGCGCCCCTCGTCCGAGGTCCGGGCGACCACGGCGAACAGCGCCGCGTCCCCGTACTGGAAGACCTGGTGCCCCGTTCCCGTAGCCTCCCACTCCCCGGGCTCCGGGGGAAGGCTCACGCCCGGACACGGGGCGAGGGCGTCCAGGGCCAGCGCCTGATTGCCCAGGACCGGTCGCCCTTCCCGGCGCCCCGCGCTGAGCACCAGGGCGTCCCCGGCGGCCCAGTCCACCTGGCCCGGGGAGACCCGGCCCCGGCGCAGCACCAGGCGCACGGCGTGGTCGGCCGGGGGGGGCTGGAGGGTGTAGCGGAGTTCCTCCACCTGCGCGAAGCTGGCGGGCGGCGGCGGCTGGTCGCGCGGCCAGCGCACGTCCCGCGCGAGGTCCTCCAGAAAGGCCGGGACCTCGTCGTGGCGGTCGTAGAAGACGGGGACGACGCCCAGGCGGGTTTGCAGGAACGCCGGGTCGTACAGGTCCGGCGCGCCGGTGCGCCGCAGCAGGGCGAAGTGTGGCATCTGGCCGGGTCCCTGGTGGTAGAGGATCTCGCTGAACAGGTCCACGAGGTAGTTCTCCAGCAGGCCCGACCCCAGGAACAGCAGGGAGCGGCGGCGGAACACCTCGCCGAAGGCCCGGCGGAAGTGCGGCACCGCGTGGATGGCGCGCTGGTACTGCTGGTGCCCGGCCACCACCTCCAGCGCCAGGGTCCGGCGCCGGGCGTCGGAGGGCACCGACGCCTCCGGCGGCGCGCACTGGCCGCCCAGATACCCCTGCAGTGCCCACAACACCGGGCGGCTGGGCTCGGACAGGGAACGCAGCACCCGGTGGCAGTCCGGGAGGGAGCGGCCCAGCACCGCCAGGGGCTCGGAGGGGTGGCCCTCGGCGCGCAGCGTGGCCTGGCGGGCCGCCCAGTACAGGTCGTCGTAATTGGTGGTGAGCACCAGCGGCCAGTACAGGCGCGTGAGCGCCCGGAGCTGCGGCGTCGGCGCGATGAACTCCGGGGCCTCCTTGAGCGCCTGCCGGAACACCTCGTCGCGGACCCCGGGCGGGCGGGCGCGCAGCACCATCGTGACCTTGTCCGCCAGGCGGTAGCACTGTTCCGGGGTGGGGGGACGGCCAGGGTCCAGGAAGTCGGGGGGCACGTCCGGCAGCCCCGCGCCCGCCGCCAGCCGGACGAGAAAGGTCCGCCAGCTCGTGCAGGCGGGCTGCCCCGGCGCCCCCAGGCTCATGCCCGACCCCACGAACGGGGTGAGCAGGCCGTCGCGGTACAGCGCGGCCAGCAGGGGGGCGACCTGCCGGAACTCCAGGCCCTCCACCGCTGGAGTGGGCATGGCCTCACCTCACCTTTCCGGGGATCAGCGGCTCGGGGGCGGTGGGCACGGGGCCGTCCCACCGCTCAGCCCTGTCCGGTGTTTCCGCGTCACGTGGCGTCGTCACGGCGACCTCCCCCAGTTCACCCGGTCCCGCGCCCCGGCCGCCCTCCAGGCAGCGGCCAGGCCGCGGCGGCCCGGAATGTTGTTCACGAACCGCTCGCGGTCTAGCCCGTCCAGCTTGCTGGCCTGGCGCTCCAGAAGCCGCCAGCCCTGCTCCAGCACGCTTGCCGCGCGCGCGTCGCCGCATGCCCACAAGACTTCAAAGCATGCCAGGCACGTCTCCGACCAGTCGTCCAGCAGGTGCGTTTGCTCCAGCAGGGGGAGGAGCGCCTCCACGAGCCTCAGTGCCCGCTCAGGACGGGCCTTGGCCATCTCAAGCCGGATCAATCCGGTTTGACTTTGAATCCACTTGAACGCTTCATGTGCGTACTGCCGCTGGTACGCATGAAACGCCGCCTCGGCTTCCTCAAGCCGCTCCAGGGCGAGCAAGGCCCTGGCCTCCTCAATTACGGGTGTCAGCCCAATCTGCCGCGCCAGTTCCAGCGCCCGTTCGGGGTGCTCCTGGCAGAGTTCGAGCTCGGCCAGGTCCTCCAGAAGGTGACCGAGCATGTCACGGTCAAGAGGTCGAATGGCTTCGATAGCGGCCTCGAAAAGGGCACGCGCCTCGACCAAGTTCCCCAGCACAGCTTCCACATACGCCAATTGATGCTGCGCCTCGACGATCTTCACTGGGATACCTGTGCGCCGGTAAAGCTCCAGTGCCATCTGGGCGAACCGCTCAGCCTCCACACACTCGCCCTCCCCCAGCCTCGTGCGCGACAGGTAAAGAAGCGCGCCGCCTTCAAGCTGGCGCTCCCCGATCTGGCGCGAGCCTTCCAGTGCGGTCTCCAGCAGTGCCCGTGCCTCCGGGAAACGACGCTGATTGCTGGCAAGCACGCCCAGGGCCAGTTCGGCGTGAACCTCGGCCCGGCGGTCGCCAAGACGCCGTGCCCCGGCAAGGCTCTGCCTGAGAAGCGTGGTCGCCTGGGGGAAGTCCCCGAGGTTGAGGGCGATGATCCCCAGACTCTTGACGGCGATCTGCTCCCCCCGCAGGTCGCCGATCTGGCGGTACAGCGCGAGGACCTGTTCAAAGGTGGCTTGGGCTTCCCACAGGTCATGGTGAAAAGCCACCCAGCCCAGCTCGTGGAGAGCTGCCGCCTGAATCCACCCAGCCCCGGGTCCGGCCACCTGGAGCGCCCGCCGCAACTGAGACTCGGCCTCCTTCAGCCGTCCCAGGCGGCGCAGGACGCCGCCCCGGGCGAGGTCACCCTCCATCTGGAAGTCGCGATGCCGGGCGGCGACGGCCCGCGCCATCGCCCACTCCGCCGCCGCGAACGCAGCAGGCAGATCATTGACCTGCTGCGCGTGGTTCACCCGCCGCAGCGCCGCCTGACAGCGCCTGCCGTCGTCGTCCAGCGCCTCGGCGAGCCGCTCCAACGCCGCCACGTCCCGGAGCTGAGGCTCACGCTGGCCCTGGAGGTCAAGGGCTTTCTCCCGAACCAGCAGCAGCTCGAAACGCCTCTCCACGTCGCGCTCCGGCGTCAACTCCAGCCCCCGGGTCAGCAGGCGCTCGGCCTCGTGCGGCGCGCCCTGGCGGATCGCCTGCTCCCCGGCCTGTCGGTAGAACTCGGCGGCCCTCTCATCCTCCCCCGCCCGGTCGTAGTGCCAGGCCAACACCACCGGGTCAGGTGCCTCGGCGTACAGCTCCTCCAGGGCCTGCCCCACCTCGCCGTGGAGGAGGCGCCGCTCGCCCTGCCCCAGCTCCCCGTACAGGTAGTGTTGGAACAGGGTGTGGGCGAAGCGGTAGCCCGTCAGCCGCCGCCGTCCGGCCCGCAGTTCGCCCCCCTCCCGCACCAGCCCGTGCCGCCCCTCCAGGTGCTGCGAGAGGTCGCGCAGCAGCGGGCGGGGCGCCAGCCCCTGCACCTGGGCCACGACCTCCGCCGTGAAGGTTTCGCCCTCCACGCTCGCCACCCGCAACACCTCCTGCTGGGCCTCCTCCAGGTGACCGATGCGCTGCTCGATCACCCCCTCCACCCGTGAGGGCAGGGTGTCGAACTCCAGCCTCGGGCCGACCACCAAGCAGCCCGCGCTGTCCCGGACCAGGTCACCGCGCTCCTGCAGGCTCCGCAGCAGCTCGACGGTGAAGAGGGGATGCCCCTCGGTGTGCCGGAAGAGGGCCTCGCGGAAGTCCGTCCCCAGCCGGTTGGGCTCGGTGTCCAGCAGGTGGTTCACGAACTCGCGCCCCTCCGTTTCGCCCACCTGCAAATCGACCCACACGTCCTCGGCGTACCGCTTGATCTCGGCCAGCACCCGCTCCAGGGGGTGACGCTCGGTACCGCGCCGATACAGCTCGTGGGGCCGGTACGTACCGACCAACAGCGCGGTGCTGCCCTCCAGGCGGCGCGACAGGTGAAAGAGGAGGTCAACCGAGGCGGCGTCCGCCCAATGCAGGTCGTCCACGATCAGCAGGAGGGGCCGCTCGGAGGCGAGTGCCCGCAGGACGTTGGCGTACTGCTCCAACAGGTGCTCGGGTTGGACTGCGGCCTGAGCACTGGGCTTGCGTTTGGCGAGTTTTTCCAGTTCGTCCAGCCAGCCCGCCTTCTGCGCCAGGGCCTTGCCCGCTTTGGCGACCAGCACGCCACCCGGGACGATGGTGCCCACCAGGTCAGGGCCGACCTCGATCAGCACCTGGGTGGAGCGCACCAGCCAGCGCCGCAGGCGGCCCTCGTGAGGGTGCGGTTCGGCTGCCGCGCGCCCGGCCACGCCGACCAGCACCCCCAGGAGCTCGCGGAAGGGCAGGTAGGGGTCGCCCACCCCGCTCTGAGCATTGCAGTTGCCGGAGGCCACCGCGAGGTGCTCGTCCGCGTCCTGCGCCCGGCGGGCGAACGCCTGGACCAGCGCGGTCTTGCCGCCCCCCGCCTCGCCAGTAACGAAACACACCTGCCCCTGGCCGGTCAGGGCGCGCGCCAGAAACGTCTCCAGCCGCGCCAGTTCCTGCTCCCGCCCCACGAATGGAAGTTCGCTCATACCCCCGCTTTCTGGGAGGTCACCCACCTCCGGGGAAAGGCGCCCGGACCCGGCAACGCTGGCCTTTTCAAGGCGGGCGGCTCTCGACCCGTCTGCCTCGCTCGTTCCGAGCCCCGTTTCCCTACGCCCGTGCGGCGCAACCAGGCCTGACCTTCCGAACTTAGGGCGGCCTGTCTCTGGCGACTGCGACCCGGTGGCCGGGAACGACCGGCGGGGGCCGGTCGGGCGCGTGGAACGGCGACCGATGCGTTCATGACGCCTCCTCATGCGTGGTGGGAGCGGACGCGCTGGAATCCCAGTATGCGCTCTCTGAACCTTCCGGAGTGGTCCTCAGCGGGCCGGGCGCGGGGGGGCGGTCGCTTCCCGCTCGATCAGCTCGGTGGGGAAGGGAGGGAAGCCCCGGGTCGTACTGGGGCTCCTCCCCGAATGTGGGCGTGCCGTCCGACTACGCCGCGCGCTACGGCATGGACTACCTGCCCATGCTGTGGAACAGCACCCTCGACCCCGCTAGCATCGAGAGCAGGCTGCGGGACAACCCCGCCGTCAAGGACCTGCTGGTCCTGAACGAACCCAACTGACCGACCAGGCCAACCTCACCCCCTCTCAGGCCGCCGTCCTGTGGCCCCGTTCCAACAGGTGGCGCGCGACACCGGCGTGGGGCTGGTCGGCCCGGCGATGAACTGGGGCACGATCTCTGGGTAAACGACCCGGTGTGTGGCTGGACGCCTTTTACTCGGCCTACCGGGCGAGGAACGGGGGCCGCGCCCCGCGGATCGACTCCCTTGCCTTCACTGGTACGACGACGGGCTCGTCGCGGGGCAGCTCGACCGCCTGAAGCAGTGCGACAAGTCCTTCTGGGTGACCGGGTACTCCAACAGGCACGGCGGAACGGACGGCCCCCGGATCGACACGCTCGCAGGGCAGAAGGCGCGGATGGCCGACATGGTGGCGACCCTGGAGGGCCGCGCCCACGTGTTCCGTCCCGCCTGGTTCACCGGGCGCTGGAACAATGATTCGCCCTCCATCAGCCTGCTGGGGCGGACCGGGCAGCCCACCGAGCTGAGGCAGTACCACCTCTCGCTGCCCTCCAGCGCGACCGGCGGAACGGGCACCTGCGGCGCGGCCAATCTCGCGCTGGGCAGGCCCGCCAGCGCCTCCTCGACCGAGAACGGCGGCCGCGCCCGCGGGCGCGGCCCTCGACGGCAACGCCGGAACCCGCTGGTCGAGCGCGTGGAGTGATCCGCGGTGGGTGCAGGTGGACCTGGGGACTCCGCGAAACATCTGCCGGGTCACCTTGCCTTGGGAGGAGGCCTACGGCAAGGCCTTCGAGATCGAGGTCTCGAACGACACGAAGACCTGGACTCCGGTGTACTCGTCCACCACGGGCACGGGGGACACCCAGACGCTGAACGTGAGCGGCACGGGCCAGTACGTCCGCATGTCTGGGACCCAGGGCGGCACGAGCACGGCTATTCCCTCCCCGAGTTCCAGGTGTATGGTGCGCCCTGAGCCTGCTCACCACCAGAACATTCCCGTGACTTCACGTCATGGCCGTCCCTGCCATTCACAGGGCGCCGAACCGGAAAGGAGAACACGCCGGACCCATTGCCCGCCGCCCAGCCACAGCCAAGAGCCCACCGTTCGAGCAGGTGTTCACACCCCGAAAGGATGCCGATGCGACACCATCACCAAGCGCGTCATCTCTCCCAGGCGGCTCCCAAGCCCAACCGTTCCCGTGCGGGCAAGGCCAGAAACCGGGCCGTCACCCTGCTGGCGGGCCTCACCCTGGCCCTGAGTGCCTGTGGCCAGGTGCCTACCCCGGCGGCCGGGGCCGACAGCCGGACCCTGGGCCAGCTCGCCGCTCCGGGGGGCCAGCGCGACCTCGGCCCCAACGTCATCATCTTCGACCCCCACATGCCGCTCGCCGAGATTCAGGCGAAGGTGGACGCGATCAGTGCCCGGCAGGTCGACAACGAGATGGGCTCCGGGCGGTACGCGCTGCTCTTCAGGCCGGGTGTCTACGGCACGGCCACCCAGCCCCTGCACATCCAGGTCGGCTACTACACCGAGGTGGCGGGCCTGGGCGCCTCTCCGGGCGACGTGACGATCAACGGCAAGGTCGAGGTCTACAACCGCTGTCTGGAGGGCGGCGGCACCAGCAACTGCCTCGCGCTCGTCAACTTCTGGCGCACGCTGTCGAACCTCACCATCAACGTGAACGGCACGGGCCAGGACGGCTGCCGCGCCTCCGCCAACTTCTGGGCGGTCTCGCAGGCGGCGCCCATGCGGCGGGTGAACGTCGTGGGGGGCAACCTCAGCCTGATGGACTACTGCACCGCCGGGCCGCAGTACGCCAGCGGGGGCTTTATTGCCGATTCGAAGACGGGCTTCATCATCAACGGGTCCCAGCAGCAGTTCCTGATCCGCAACAGCACCATCGGCGGCTGGTCGAACGGCGTGTGGAACCAGGTCTTCTCGGGGGTCGAGGGCGCGCCGGGTGAGGCCGGATTCCCGAACCCGCCCTACACGACGCTGGACACGACGCCCGTCAGCCGCGAGAAGCCCTACCTCTTCATGGACGCACAGGGGGCGTACCAGGTCCGGGTGCCCGCCGCCACGCGAAACAGCCGCGGCATCACCTGGCAGAACGGGATGACGCCGGGCCGCACAGTCCCGCTGGATGACTTCTTCGTGGCCCGGCCGTCCGACTCCGTGCAGGCCATCAACCGGGAACTCGCCCGCGGCAAGAACCTGCTCCTCACGCCGGGGGTCTACGACATCGACCGCAGCATCGACGTGAAGCGCGCCGACACGGTTGTCCTGGGTCTGGGGCACGCCACGCTCACGGCAGTGGGCGGCGCCGTGCCGGTGACCGTCGCGGATGTGCCGGGCGTGGTCATCGCGGGCGTCACGATGGACGCAGGCCCCGTGAAGTCGCCCGCCCTGCTCCAGGTTGGCAAGAAGAACGGCAACAACGGCCGCCCGCACAACGATCCCACCAACCCCACGACTCTGACTGACGTGTACTTCCGCGTCGGCGGCCCACACGTCGGCAAAGCGGACATCGGGCTGGAGGTCAACAGCGACAACGTGCTGATCGACCACGCCTGGGTGTGGCGCGCCGACCACGGGATCGAGGGCTTCTCGGGCGATACCGAGCGCTGGAATACCAACACTGGCCGCAACGGTGCGGTGATCAACGGGGACAACGTGACGGCCACCGGCCTCTTCGTTGAGCACTTTCAGCAGTACAACACCATCTGGAACGGCGAGAACGGCACGACCGTGCTGTACCAGAACGAGCTGCCGTACGACCCGCCCACCCAGGCCGACTGGCAGCATGGGGGCACCCTGGGCTGGGCGGGCTACAAGGTCGGGGACCGGGTGAAAACGCACCGGCTCTACGGCGGCGGCGTCTACGTCTTCAACCAGAACAACCCGTCCATCCACACAGAAAACGGCTTCGAGGTGCCCAATACCGCGGGGGTCCGCCTGCACCACATCATGACCGTCAACCTCAGCGCGGGCACGATCAACCACGTGGTGAACGGCGTGGGCGCTGCGGCGGGTACCAGCAAGGTCGGCCAGCCGGTCTACGTCACCGACTACCCGACCCCGTGACCGACACGAGGCAGGATTAATACAAAGGAAGTGGGCCGGAGCAGGAAGTTCGCTCCGGCCCTGGCTGTTCCCTCCACGCCGTCCCAGCTCTGGAAGCTGCGCTGATGGGCCGCTCTCGCCGGGTGGGCGCCCCCTCACCCCTGGCGGCGCCAGGCCCTCTCCCAAGAGGGAAGAGGGTCAGCAAGAGGAAGGGGCACCAGAGCGTTGTCCTGGGTGGAGATCCAGGCCTGGCTCCGGCCCACTTCCCTTGCCCACCCGACCTACCGTCCGGCCCGGCCCAGCGCGGCGTCGCGGTAGAAGCGTTCGAGGCCCAGGGCGATGGCCTGCGCGAAGCGTTCGCGTCCGGCCGCACTCATCAACAGCCGCAGGTTGCCCTTGTCGGTCAGGAACGCCGTCTCGATCAGGATGCTGGGCTGGGTGGTCGGCCGCGCCAGCGCCAGGTTCTGGTAGTGGACCCCGTCGTTGCCCACCTCGGGCAGCACACTCACCAGGCTGGCGAGCAGCGTATCCGCCAGCGCGCGGGCCTGGGGCTGGTAGTAGTACACGCCGCTGCCCCGCTTGGTGCGGGGGTCCGTCCCGTCCGGCAGGGCGTTGGCGTGGATGCTCACGAGCAGGTCGGCATTGCTGGTCTCGGCGAGCAGCGGGCGGTCGTAGATCGGCACCGTCACGTCCGCCTCGCGCGTCAGGACGACCGTGGCGCCCTTCTCCCGCAGCAGCTCGGCCACCCGCAGCGCGATGGGCAGGTTCAGGTTCTTCTCCGGCACCCGCAGCGGCCCGGCCCCGCCGAACTCGTCCCCCCCGTGCCCCGGGTCCAGGACGATGGTCCGGCCACGCAACGGGGCGCGGGCGTCGAGGGTCGGGGCGTTCCGCACCCGCAGCACCAGGGTCGTGCCCTCGTAGGTGGCATCGTAGCCCCAGGGGGCGGCGCTTAAGTCCACATGCACTCGCGCCACGCCGTCACTCTCCTGGGTCCAGCGCACGTCGCGCACCGGCCCTTTCGGGAAGTCGGAGACGATGTAATCCACGTCCGCAATGCTCTGGAACAGCCGCAGGTCCAGGCTGGAGCTGTCCGGGTTCACCTGCTGCTCCACCGTGAAGGGCACCCGGGTGGGCAGGTTCAGCCGCACTTCACTGTGGGTGTCCCCCGTCTTCACGCCAATCTGGGTGAAGATCGCCCGGGGAAGGGGCGTGCCCTCGGGCCGCAGGGTGAGGGTGCTCTTGGGGGCGTTCAGCGTCAGTGTCCCCGACGCCTGCACCGCAAAGGTATTGCCCTCCTCGCCCACGACCACGGCGAGCGCGCCCGGCCGCGGAAAGACCACGTAGTTGCGGCCCGCCCCGTTGCGCCACACGAAGGTCCCCGCCTGGAGACCCCGCCCGGGGATGGTCGCCGTGACCTCCGCCACCCGGGGGCCGGTGCCCGTCACGCTGAGCTTGCCCGGGCTGGTCGCGGTGGCCGTGGTGCCGTCCGTGGCCGTCAGGGTGAACGCCACGGGCGCGGCCTCCAGCTTCTCCGGCAGCAGGAAGGTCCCCTCGTAGCGGCCCGGCGCCGTCTCCGCCATCAGCAAGGGACCGAGGTCGCCGACCTTGAAGGACGCCTTCCCCCCGGCGGTGCCCGTGAAGGCCACCGGCACCGCCCGCAGCTCCAGATTCTGGGGCTGGACGTAGGCCACCCGGTCCGCGGCGGGCAGCAGGCTGGCGGGCACGATCTGGGCCGCGCCTGTGGGGAGCGGCGCGGGCGGCGCGCTCGTCACCCGGAGGTCCTGACGGGCCGTCTCGCCGCCCTGGGTGGATTCCAGCGTCAGGATGTTCTCGCCGGACTTCAGGGGCACCCACTCGATGAAGAGCCCGTCGCCTCCGACATCGACGGGCTGACCGTTCAGGGTGAGGGTCGCCCCGGGTTTGACACTGCCCTCCAGCAGCACGTGGTCGTACGCCACCGTGTACTTGTCCGGCGGGTAGGCCACGAAGATGGGCGCGTCGCTGATGGGGGGAAGCAGGGTCGTCCCCGTCGTCGTGGGTGTGGTTGCGGGGGCCGCCGTCTGGGCGAGGGCGACCGTTCCGATGGACAGCAGCAGGGTGGCGAGCAGAAAGCGGCGCAGCATGAAACCTCCTGGGGGTGAGTCTGTGGCCGAGTGTACCAATCGTCCGGCGCAGGCCCTGCGTCAAACTCGTGTGGGCGTCACCCGGAGGAGGGGGTGAAGGGCGTCAGGATGGGGACACGGCGCTGTGCCCGCAGGAAGACGGCTTCGGGCGAAGGAACGCCGGAGCCCTCTGTCGTCCGGAGGCGTTGCTGCCCCACGGCGCAACTTGAGCTTTGGGCGGCCATTTCGGTCCAGTTACGGGAACTCGCCTCTACCAGTCGCCGACGCGGGCCGCGCTGTCATGATCCTGTCAGGACTTCCTGGCTCCAGGGAAAAAACCTGTAGGTAATCACACTTTCGGTGGCCAAAAGGGGTCTCGTGTCTTTGGCGGTGAAGTGGCCCTAACCGGGCTCTCCAGGCCAAAAAGCCCTCCTGCACGTTGTTTATTCCGTTGCGCCCCACGGGCGCCCTGCTCGGACCAAGTGTGATGAAGCTGTGATCACAGGATTAGTAAGTTTTTCACAGCAGCAGCGGGGAGATAGACGGTGCCCGCGGCGCTGCCACCCGACGCCCTTCCCCTTCCCCCACGTAAAGGAGTTGCTATGGCCCTTTTCGGTGATCTCGAACACCACGCGCTCACCGACCTGGTGAGAGTCCTGCGAGCCCAGAGCGGCACCCTGTTCTTCCACGAGGCCTACCAGCGCCGCACGGTGGAGCTGACGCTGGCCCAGGGGCGACTGCGGGCGATGTACCTGGACGGGTTTCCCATCCAGGAGCAGACCCAGGTTCGGGGCATTCTGTCCCAGCTTCAGGCCCAGGGCCGGGGTGCGTTCGAGTTCCAGCGGCGGGACCCTTCGCAGGTACCCGGCCTCTATGACCTGCCGCTGGGTGAACTGCTTGAGGCGCCGAATGAAGCGGCCATCCCGGCGGATCAGCTGCCCCACCCCGAGACCCGCTTTGTGCCCGCCCGCGCGGCGCAGGCCGTTCCCCCCTCGCTGGCGGCCGACTGGGCGCTGCTCCGGCCCCTCCTGACGTTCGGGGCGAGCGGCGCGGAACTCGCCCGGCGGGTGGGCCGCCCGGAGCGCGAGATCCTCGCGGTGCTGCACCGCCTGCGGGCCGCTGACCTCATCGCGCCGCAGCGGGCCGCCGCCCAGGCGCAGGCCGGGACCACCCCGGAGTCGGTTCCCGCCGCCCCGCCAGCCGCTCCCCTCGTTCAGCGTCTGCTGGGGGCCCTGCGCCGACTGTCGGGAAGGGCCGTGACCGCGTGATCCTGCCCCACGCCCCCCTGAAACTCGTCGTCTCCGGTCCCGTCGGGGCGGGCAAGACCACCTTCGTCCAGACCCTCTCCCAGACCCCCGTGGTTGCCACCGAGACCGAGGCCAGCGAGGACATCGGCAAGGCGAACACCACCGTCGCCTTCGATTTCGGCACCCTGCATCTGGACGGCCAGGAGCTGCACCTGTACGGCACCCCCGGGCAGGACCGCTTCTCCTTCATGTGGGAGGTGCTGTGCGAGGGCGCGCTGGGCCTGGTGCTGCTCGTCGCCGGGGACTGCCCGCAGGACTTTGGGCACGCCCGCACCATCCTCGACTTCATTACCAGCCGCATCCCGGTGCCCTTTCTCGTGGGGGTCACCCGCCAGGACCAGCCGCGCGTGTGGCACCCCGGCGACGTCGCCCTGTACTTCGGCCTCCCGCAGGAGCAGGTATGCGGCCTGAACGCCACCGACCCGCAGGAAGCCCGGACTCTCCTCGCCCACCTGCTGGAACAGACCCTCGCCTCCCGCCCGCTCGCCTGACGAGCGACCCCGAAAGGACCAGACATGACCGCGACCCTCAGCAAGCAGGACCTGCTCAACGCCACCCTCTCGACCCTGCGCGCCTCCATGCCCGAGCTGCGCGGCGCCCTCGTCGCCACCGTGGACGGCCTGCCCATCGCCCAGGCTATGGGGGACGGCACCGACGCCAACCGCGTCGCCGCGATGGCCGCCACCGCCCTGGGCCTGGGCAAGCGCATCAACGACACCCTGGGCTCGGGCCAGCTCACCGACATGAGCGTGGGCGGGGCCCAGGGCCAGGTGTACATCTACGCCGCCGGGCACAAGGGCGTACTCGCCGTCGTGGCGCCCACCGGCACCAACCTGGGCCTGCTGCACATGGAAGCCCGCGACGCCGCCCAGAGCGTCGCTGGCATCCTCTAAGGGCCAGTTCTCCCCCGAGGCCCCGATGGCCCCCCAGCCCAGCGTCCTGTCCCAGCTTCTTTCGACCCTTTATCCCAGGAGATCTTCCATGACGGCCACTGCCACCCAATCGCTGCGCCCCCACCTCGGGGACTTCAACTCCGTCGTCTGCTTCAAGGCCGTGATCGTCGGCGTCGAGGATACCCTCGGCCCGGACGGCGCCGCCGTGGTCTTCACCCGCGCCGGAAAGGTGCGCGGCCGCGCCCTTGTCGGCGAACTCGGCCTGTCCGGGAGCAATGTGCCGGTGGAGCAGATCGCGGGCCTGCTGGACGCCGCCATCGGCCGGAACGGCACCTGCCTCGCGGCTGTCACCCGGTCCTACCGGGACGGCGAGACCATCGTGATCGAGACCCAGGACACCGTGTGCTCGGCGGGCGAGCCGCTGGGCAGCGACCGCAAATGCACCTTCACCCTGGGCGCGGTCTGGGGCGCGCTGGAGGCCATCACCGGCGAGCTGTACCTCGGCGAGCATACCGAGAGCGTCCTGCGGGGCGGCACCAGCGACAAGTTCGTCTTCAGCCCCCTCTGAGCCTTCCCCCTGGGCGCCCCCACCGCTCGGGAGGGGGCGCCTTTGCCACGGCCCGCAGGACGCCCGGCCGCACCGTGGTTTCTCCCCTCACGCCCCCGCGAACAGCGACGCTTGCCGCCTCTCCCACAGCCCCAGCGCCTTGTGGTCCAGCCGCGAGAGGGCGGCATCCGCCACGTGGGAGCGGGGTGGACCGCCCGTGCCGCTGTACACGGTGAGCGTGACGTGGCGGTGAGTCATCGTGTGGGTGGCGGTGCCGAGTTCACCGGTCACGCCCGCGCCCAGACGTTCGGCTAGCCGGGCCAGAGTCTCCCCGGGAGTCTCCCCGTCGCGGATGATCTCGGTGGGCAGTCCCATCAGGCCTCCCAGCAGGTTGCCCTCGCGGCGTTCGAGGACGGCCTCGTGGGCGTCGCCGAGCAGCAGGGCGACGGCCCGGATTTCGCGCACCGCCGCCCGCACCTTGGGGGCGGGAAAGGCCGCCGGATGACCGGAGGCGAAGGCGGCGCACCACGCCCGCACCGGACACTCGCCGCACTTCGGAGCCCTGGGGGTGCAGATCGTCGCCCCGAGGTCCATCACCGCCTCGTTGAGGGCGCCGGGCCGGGCGGGGTCGAGCAGGGCGTCGGCCCTGGCCTGGACCCAGGCCTCCGCCGGATGCCGCTCCCCGTGCAGCCGCGCCAGCACCCGCCGCACATTCCCGTCGTTCACCGCCCGGGCCTCCCCAAAGGCGAGGCTCGCCACTGCCGCCGCCGTGTAGGGTCCGACTCCGGGCAGCGCCCGCCAGTCGTCGTAGGTCGTGGGCATCCCCTCCCGCACGATCACGTCCGCCGCCCGGTGCAGGTTGCGGGCCCGCGCGTAGTAGCCGCAGCCCTCCCAGGCCTTCAACACGGCCTCGATGGGGGCCTCCGCCAGCGCCTGCACGGTGGGAAAGGCCGCCAGAAAACGCTCGAAGTACACCCGCCCGCGCGCCACCTGCGTCTGCTGGAGCAGCACCTCCGACACCCACACCCGGTACGGGTCGCGCCTGCCCTCCGGCCCCACCCGCCACGGCAAGGGGCGCCCGGCCCGGTCAAACCACGAGAGCAGCGCCCCGCGCACGGCGGGCAGGTCGGCGGGGGAGAGGGGCACGCGGGGCAGTCTAGAGGGCCGCGGAGGAGGGGAAGGCAATTTCTCCGCCAATGATGAGGTTGAACCGGGGGGGCTGGTGAAACCTCCTCTGGTGGATGGGAGATGCACGGAAACGATGTCCAATCCAGCAAAAAATTCCCTCCCCTTGAACGTTCGATGCGCACTACAAAATTAGGCCAAAGGACCATTTCAAGCCACGCCGGAAGTTCAAGGTGGGGACCGCTGACCCCTCCCCGCATTTGTCCCCGCCGCCGCCCGCTAGCCTGAGGCCATGACTGCCCAGACCCCGTCCCCGCTCTCCCGCCCGTTCGTGTCCCTGATCGGGGCGGGGCCGGGCGACCCGGGCCTGCTTACCCTGCGCGGGGCCGAGGCGCTGCGGCAGGCCGACGTGGTGCTGTTCGACTACCTCGCCAACCCCGAGCTGCTGCGCCACTGCCCGGACGCCGAGACGATCTACGTGGGCAAGAAGGGCTTTTCCGACTACATCTCCCAGGAGCAGATCAACGCCCTGATCGTGGACAAGGCGCGGGAGGGCGGCGGCAAGCGGGTCGCGCGGCTCAAGGGCGGCGACGTGTTCGTGTTCGGGCGCGGCGGCGAGGAGGCCGAGGCGTGCGCGCACGCAGGCATCGGGTTCGAGGTCGTCCCCGGCGTGACGAGCGCCATCGCCGCCCCCGCCTACGCCGGGATTCCGGTGACCCACCGTGAGGCAGCCCGCAGCTTCGCCGTGCTGACCGGCAACACGAAGGAGGGCGGCGCCCACTACGAGCGGCTCTCCGGGGTGGACACGCTGGTGCTGCTGATGGGGGTGCGAAACCTCGACCAGATCAGCACCGACCTGATCAAGGCCGGGCGTGACCCGCAGACCCCCGCCGCGACCGTCCAGTGGGGCACCACGCCGAGGCAGCGGGTGGCGACGGGCACGCTCGCCACCATCGCGGGGGCGGTGCGCGAGGCCGGACTGGAGGCTCCCGCCGTCACGGTCGTGGGCGAGGTCGCGCGGCTGCGGGACACCCTGCGCTGGTTCGACGCCGTGCCTGAACACCATCGTCCCCTGGCGGGCCGCACCGTCGCCGTCACCCGCACGCGGGACGGGGCGAGCGCGCTGGCGGACCTGGTGCGGGCACGCGGCGCGGGGGTGCTGGAGGTGCCGCTGATCCGCTTCGCCGAGACGGGGAACGAGGCCGCCCTACACGCCCGGCTGCGCGACCTGACGGGGGTGGCCTGGCTCCTGCTGACCAGCAATCAGGCCGTCACGGCGCTGTTCACCCATCTGCGGCGGCTGGGCCTGGACGCGCGGCACCTGGCCGGGCTTCGCATCGCCGCCGTCGGCCCCAGCACCGCCCGGACGTTGGCCGAGCACGGGCTGCACGCAGACTTCGTGCCCTCCACCCCCGGCGCGCGGCACCTCGCCGCCGAACTCCCCGCCCAGCCCGGCGCAGTCACCCTGCACCTCACCAGCCAGGTTGCCGAGGACGAGCTGGAACGCGGCCTGACGGCGCGGGGGGTGCGGTATGAGCGCGCCGAACTCTACCGCACCGAGCCCGCGACCCTGGACGGGGGGGCGCTCGCACGGCTGCGGGCCGCGGACGTGGTGACCCTTGCCTCGGGCAGCGCGGCCCGGCACCTCGCGGCGCTGGCGGGGACGGACCTCACGGTCGCGGCGATGGGGCCGCAGACGGCCGACGCGGCGCGGGAGGCCGGGTTTTCCCGCGTCACCGTGGCGCGGGAGGCGACCCTGGAGGCGCTGGCCGACGCCGCCGCGCAGGCGGTGCTGCACAGGGACGGCGCTCCCTCCCCCGGCCGCTGAGTCGCGCTCGGGCGGGCAGAGGCCCTCGCCGGGGTGGGGGAGAGGGGCCCCTGCGAGGCGGGGGGGTGAGGTTTTCCCCGGCCCAGCGCTTTAGGCTCCCGGCTCCGAGAGTTCGGCGATCACCCCCAGGAGCGCGGCGTGGACGAAGGTCTGCGGGAAGTTCCCCAGCAGTTCGCCCGAGGCGGGGTCGGCCTCCTCGGCGATCAGGCCCAGGTCGCCAGCGTACCCCAGCACGGTCTCCAGGATGCGGCGGGCGCGGGCCGGGTCAAGGGCCGTCCAGTACAGCGCCACCCACAGCGTTCCGGCCAGAAAGGCGCCCTCGCCGGTCCCCCGCTCCCGCAGGGCGCGCCAGTACAGCCCCTCCCGGCACCAGTCGCGCTCCAGCACCCGCAGGGTCGCCCGCATCTCCGGCGCGTCGGGCGCGCAGTAGCCCCAGGTGGGATACAGGGCCGCCACCACGTCCACGGTCTCCTCGCCCGCGACCGCCGCAAAGGCGCCCTCGCTCGTCAGGCCGTGGGCCGAGACCCAGGCGCGGATGTCCCCGGCGACGGCCCGCCAGCGCTCCCCGGTCGCCGGGTCCGGGTGGAGGCCCGCGAGGCGCTCTAGGCCCACCGCGCCCAGCACCTTGCTCGACAGGTAGGGCCGCACTTCCTCCTCCTCCCAGATGCCGTTGTCGGGGTCGGCCCAGTGGTCGCACAGGTACTCGGCGGCGGCGCCCAGCATGGGCCAGTGTTCCTCCAACTCGGTCTGGCGGTAGAGTGCCGCGCTCGCCAGCAGGATGTTGCCGTACACGTCGAGCTGCACCTGCGAGGCGGCGGCATTGCCGGTCCTCACCGGGCGGCTCCCCCGGTAGCCCGCGAGCGGCAACTCCTCCACACTCGGCGCGTCCTTCCCGCTCACTGTCGCCAGCGGGGGCAGCGGACGCCCCAGGTCCCGGCCTGAGGCCGAGCGGCATACGAAATCGAGAAAGCCCCGCCCGAGCGTGCCGTTGTGGCCGGGGCTGAGCCGCGACAGCGCCCGCACGATCATCCCCGAGTCGCGGAACCAGACGTAGCGGTAGTCGTAGTTGCGCCCCGCGCCGACCACCTCCGGCAGCGAGGTCGTCGCCGCGCTGATTACGCTGCCCGTCTCCTCGAAGGTCAGGAGCCGCAGGGCGCGCAGCGAGCCGCGCACGGCCTCCGGGTAGGGGCCGCTGTAGACCGTCTCGGCCGCCACCCCCCGCCACCCGGTCAGGGTCGCCTCCAGCCACGTCTCCGGGTTCGCTTCCCCGCAGGGGCGGTCCCCCAGCAGCGCCCAGCCCGACTCCCCCGGCGGAATGCTCAGCCGTACCGCGCCGCCCTCGACCTGCGGGGGGTGGGAGGCGCTGAGCCAGCAGTCCCCGTCGATCCGCACCGCGTCCCCGTCCTGTTCCAGCAGGGGGGGGCACTGGGCGTAGTCGGGAGCGGGCGTGAGAACCAGGGTGGCGCCCACGCCCCGCACCAGGCGGCACACTCCGCGCGGCAGCCCCGGCCCGTAGGGCATGAAGTCCACCAGCGTGACCTCCCCGTCCGGCGTGTCCAGGTGCGTCTCCAGCACGCCGCTGTCCCCCAGATAGGCGCGGCGCGACGGCGTGAACTCTCCCTCCACCCGCCACTCGCCGCCCCGCTCCGGGTCGAGCAACCCCGCCAGCAGCGAGGGCGCGTCGAAGCGGCCCGGGCAGTACCACACCACGCTGCCCGACCGGGTCACGAGCGCGGCGGTGCGGCGATCCCCGATAAGGCCGAGGTCGCCGATATTGGAAGGCTGCTGGGTCATGACCACAGGGTAGGGAGGCTCCGGGCGGCCCCGCCCTTTCGTCAATCTCCTCCCCAAATTCCATGAGAGTCTTTTCATAGCAGGTGGCCGGGGGAGGGTTCCGGCGGCCGGTGAACCCATGCCCTTTCCCCCGTCCGGGTAGGTTCCGCCCGAGCCATGGCCGGTCATGCTCACTTCCATACCGCTGAGAATTAAGCGTTGATAAGTATCACACGCGGGGTCTTCTCAAATATTCCACAGGAATGATGAGTGAGCCGGAGCGGGCGCGCCCTTTGGCGAAGGAGTCCCACATGCCAGACCCCGATGCAACCCAGCCAGGAGAGAGCCGGGCCAAGTCCTGCCCCCTCTTTCCTGGCCCGCCACCCCTCCTCACCCTGACCTTGCAGGAGTCAATCCCATGATCCGTTCCCACATCGAGATTCGCGGGGCACGCGAGAACAACCTCAAGAACGTGACCCTGCGCGTCCCCAAGCACCGGCTCACGGTCTTTACCGGGGTGTCCGGTTCCGGCAAGTCGTCCCTGGTGTTCGACACCATCGCCGCCGAGGCGCAGCGGCAACTGAACGAGACCTTCACTGCCTTCGTGCAGGGCTTCATGCCGCATTACGGCCAGCCGGACGTGGACGCCATCGAGCATCTCAACGCGCCGATCATCATCGACCAGAAGCGCGTGGGGGGCGGAGCGCGCTCCACCGTGGGCACGTACACGGATATCGCGGCGGTGCTGCGGCTGCTCTTCTCGCGGGCCGGTCAACCCCATCTGGGCCCGGCTTATCTCTTCTCCTTCAACACCCCCCAGGGCATGTGCCTGGAGTGCGAGGGCCTCGGCGTGGCGGTGGGGCTCGACTTGGAGAAATTCCTGGACCGGAGCAAATCGCTGAATGGGGGCGCGCTCCTGCACCCGGACTTCAGGCCGGGCAAGTGGCTGTGGAAGACCTACGCCCAGTCCGGCTTTTTCGATGTCGACAAGCCGCTGGAGCGGTACAGCGACGAGGAGATGCGGCTCCTGCTGCACGGGGCGGGCGGGCGCAAGGTCGCGTTCGCCGACTTCAACCTGACGTACCTGGGGCTGGTGGAGCGCTTTACCAAAAAGGACACGGCGGCCATGTCTGACCGTCACCGGGCCGTCTTCGAGCAGTTCACCACCACCCAGGCCTGTCCCGTCTGTCATGGGGCGCGCCTGAACCCGGAGGCCCTGCACTGCCGGATTCAGGGCAGGAACATCGCCGAACTCTCTGACCTGGAGGTCACGCGGCTGATCGGGTTCCTGAACGAACTGCCGGAAAACGACACCCGCCGCGTTGTGGACAGCCTGGTCGAGCGCCTGACGCACATGGTGGACATCGGCCTGGGCTACCTCAGCCTGAGCCGGGGGACCGCCACGCTCTCCGGCGGCGAGTCCCAGCGCCTAAAGATGATTCGCCACCTGGGAAATAACCTCACCGACATGCTGTACATCCTCGACGAGCCGAGCGTGGGCCTGCACGCCCGCGACGTCGCCCGGCTGAACGGCCTGCTGCGAAAACTGCGGGACAAGGGGAATACGGTCCTGGTCGTCGAGCATGACCCGGATGTGATCCGGATTGCCGACCACATCGTGGACATGGGGCCGGGCGCGGGCACGCACGGCGGCGAGGTCGTCTTCGAGGGTGACTACGAGGGGTTGCGTCAGGCGGACACACTCACGGGACGGCACCTCAGCCAGCACCTGCCCGTCAAGCCGGAGGTCCGCCCCCCGACCGGCTGGATGACCGTGGAGCAGGCCCGCCTCCACAACCTCAAGGACGTGACCGTGCGGATTCCCACCGGGGTCCTCACTGTCGTGACGGGCGTGGCCGGGTCGGGGAAAAGCACCCTGATCAACGACATCTTCGTGGCGCAGCATCCGGGCGCCGTGGTCATCGACCAGTCGCGGGTGGGCGCGAACAGCCGCTCCGCGCCCGCCACGTACACCGGCATCATGGACGAGATTCGTAAGGTTTTTGCCCGGGCCAGTGGCATGAACGCCTCGCTCTTCAGCTTCAACTCCGAGGGCAGTTGCCCGAATTGCAACGGCTTGGGCGTGCTGTACACCGACCTGGCCTTCATGGAGGGCATCTCCACGCCCTGCGAGGTCTGCGAGGGCAGGCGCTACAAACCCGGGGTGCTGGCCCACACCCTGCGCGGCCGGAGCATCAGCGACGTGCTGAACATGACCGTGGAGGACGCCCTGGCCTTCTTCAGTGAGAAAAAGATCAGGGCCGTTCTGCAGGCCATGAGCGACGTGGGGCTGGGCTACCTGACCCTCGGGCAGCCGCTCGGCACCCTCTCCGGCGGGGAGGGGCAGCGGCTGAAACTCGCCACGGAACTGCACAAGCAGGGCAGCGTGTACGTGATGGACGAGCCCACCACCGGGCTGCACCTCTCGGACATCGGTCTGCTGATGGGAATCATCGGCCGTTTGGTGGACGCCGGAAACAGCGTGATTCTGATCGAACACCACCTGGACGTCATCCGCCAGGCCGACTGGGTCATCGACCTTGGTCCTGAAGGCGGCAGTGCCGGGGGAGAAGTTCTGTTTACCGGCCCGCCCAGCGAACTGGTCAGTGAATCGCGTTCAGTCACCGGGCAATACCTGTAGTTCCTCAGAACCTGACAGCTTGAGGGAGCAGGCAAGACGAAGGGTGGCTGGTGGGGCGGTACCAGCCACCGTGCCGCGCGGCTTGATACGTCCGCCACCCATCGAAAGAAAGGCAATAATTAATACAAGACGAAGCACCAGCCTCCTTCCCTCACGGAAATTTACCTGCCCCCTTTTTTTTCGCCCGCGCTTCTGCATCCTGCCTCTGGCTTTACGACAGCCAATTGGTGGCCCAAGCTCCCTGCGCGGTGAGCCGCTCCTTCCCCCATAGGGCCGTCCTGTCTGCTCTGGCCTTGGCTAATGCTGCTTCTGTTTTAGGGAAATTCCTTTCCTGCTGGAGCAGTATTGGCTGGGTGGCTTCGTTTCCGGATTGAAGGTGAGAGTTCGTCGATAGAGCCGCCTCCGCACCTGTGGCGTTCGTCAGTGTCTGGATTCGAGCGAGTGTGAAGCCCGGTTCTGGGAGCTGGCCTCCTAACTTGTTGCGTTGAGGACGTTAGATGTGGAATTAGGGGGAGTACAGATGAGTGGTCTGCGTCACTTGTTCTACATTGGCTCTGCGGGTTGTAGTTTCTCCTGCATCTGGGGAGCAGTTAGAAGGTCAGGGCTGAGGTGTTGTTTTCCCTCTTATGCATCAAGACTGGAAAAGGAAGTCGAGCCTACCCCTGGGCGTAGGCCGACCCGGCGATTCCGCGGGGCTTTGATGCTTGTGCATTGGCTGGGCTTTGGCTCTAACGTGCCCGCTGTTTTTCGGGGTTGTGAAGTAAGTTGCTTCCTGGATTGCTTTGACGGTGTCCTTTGGTTGTTCTTTTTGGGGTACTTTCCTATACTTGTATTAATTTTTTGGAAGCGGCGAGAGGCTTCCCACTGGGCAGCAGCCTGGGGTAGACGACCTTCAGACGTACCAGACTGGTGCCCGGCCCCCGCGCCGTCGTAAGGTGGGCACGCATGAATGGTGAACAGCTCCACTCTCCGTGGGCTGGCGGAATGGTCCGCCGTACGGTCCAGGCCCTGCTGGCCCTCTTCGCACTGGGGGGCGCAGCCCAAGCGGGACCTACCGTGGCCTACACCGTCCGCGCGGGCGACACCCTGTACAGCCTGGCCCGGCGCGCCGGAACGGACGTCCAGCAATTGATAAGGCTCAACGGCCTTCCGGGAACGGCGATTCAGCCGGGTCAGGTGCTCTGGCTGCCCGGCTCCCCTCCGGCCCGGGCGGCGTCCGCACCGGCAGTGCCCGTTCGGCCCGCCAGCCCGGCGAAGACGCCGCCCGCCGCGCCCCTGCCCCGGCCGGACGCCACCCGGGTCTCCGGGCCGGTTATCTGGACCACGCCCCCGGCGCCGACCGTCGCCAGTTTTATCGGCTGGTTCCCGCTGACCGCCTCGCCCATCGGGGACGCGCTGCCGGTGCGGACCTACCTGCGGGGGCTGGCGTTCGATTTCCAGACCTACAACAACTGCGGCCCCAGCGCCCTCTCGGCGGTGCTGGGCTTCTACCGGGTCAAGATCGGGCAGGACGTGATTCAGCGCACCGCGCGGCCCGGCGGGGGCTACATGCAGATCAGCGCCATCGCGCCGGAGCTGGCGAAGTTCGGGCTCCGGACGCTGACCATCCGCGGGGGCCGACTCTCGCAGGTCAAACGGCTGCTGGCGCTGGGCATCCCCGTAATCGTCCTGCAGTGGTACGACCGGCCCGGCCACATTCCCCACTTCCGGGTGGTGCGCGGGTACGACGACCAGGCGGGGGTATTCTGGGTGAGTGACAGCATGGTCGGGCCGCTGGCCTACCTGAGTTACCGCAGCTTCGACGCCCTGTGGAACGCCCAGGGCCGCCAACTGTTCCCGGTCTACCCCAAGGGCTACGACGCGGCGGTCCAGCAGCTCACCCGGACGGGGTAACGCCGGGGGCCGACTCGGCGCCGTGCCTCCGCCGCATGCCTAGTTACGCCCGCGATGAACGGACTTCCCGGGGTCCTCCTACCTGGGGGCGGGCACGCCGATGGTGTCGAGCTGGGCTAGCGCCTCCGCGGGCAGGGCGAGGGCGGCGGCCGCGACGTTCTCACGCAGGTGCGTAACGGAGGAGGTGCCGGGGATCACCAGCACGTTGGGCGAGCGGTGGAGCAGCCACGCAAGCGCCACCTGCATGGGCGTGGCCCCCAGGGTTTGGGCGACGCTCGACAGCGTATCCGACTGCAAGGGACTGAATCCACCCAGCGGGAAGAAGGGCACGTAGGCGATCCCCTGCCGGGCGAGGTCGCCCAGAAAAGCGTCGTCCTCCCGGCGCGCCACGTTGTACAGGTTCTGCACGCAGACGATCTCGGTGATGGTCTGCGCCTCCGCGAGTTGCGCGGGCGTGACGTTGCTCAGGCCGAGGTGGCGGATCAGCCCCTGTTCCCGGAGTTCGGCCAGGACCGTCAGCGGCCCCACGAGCGACTCCTCCAACGGCCCGTGCCCCTCGCCCATCATGCGGAGGTTGACGATATCGAGCGCGTCGAGCCGGAAGTTTCGGAGGTTGTCATGCACAGCCTGGGTCAGTTCCTGCCGGGACATGGCGGGCACCCAGGACCCGTCCGCCGGACGGCGGGCCCCGACCTTGGTGACGATGACGAGCTCGTCCGGGTAGGGGTGCAGGGCCTGCCGGATGATCTGGTTCGTGACGTGCGGGCCGTAAAAGTCGCTGGTGTCGATGTGGTTGATGCCGAGGCTGATCGCCTCGCGCAGGACAGCCACGGCGGCGTCCGGGTCACGCGGCGGGCCGACGACGCCGGGACCGGCGAGTTGCATGGCCCCGTAGCCCATCCGGTTCACGGTGCGGTCGCCGAGGAGAAATGTGCCTGCCTGGCCAGCGGGTCTGGTCGTGTCGGTCATGGGTGGACCTCCTGTGGAATCCGGGAGTTCGGCGTGGGCCGTGGACGTGGGTCTGACTGCACGAAACATCATCCCGCGGGTGAAATCGCCGCTTTCAGAACTTCCCGCACGGACGTCGGCGGGCGGCCGATCAGGCGGGCGAGCGTCGGGTCGACGCGGGTGAACGCGCCCTGGCGGGCAGCGACGAACATGCCCAGGAGCAGGGCGGCCCGGGGTCCGGGGACCCCCTGGGCGACCAGGCCAGCGCGGAACTCATCGTCGGGGACGACGACCCGGCGAATCCGGCGGCCCGTCAGCTCCGAGGCGAGGGCCGCGAGCCCCGCCGTGTCCATCGCCTCCGGTCCCGTGAGGGTGAGGATGGTGTCGCCCTCGCCCCCGTCAGTCAGGGCAATGGCCGTCGCCTCAGCGAGGTCGGGGTGCGCGGTGTAGTTGATCGGCCCGTCCTGCGGAGCCCTCAGCTCGCCCGTCCGCAGGGCGCCCTGGACGAGCATGACCGCTGTCTGCGCGTAGTAGCCGTTCCGCAGCGAGGTGTAGGCCAGGCCCGAGTCCCGCAGCGCGACTTCGGTCGCGGCGTGGCTGCGCGCGGGGGGAAAGGCCGAGATCAGGTCGGCCCCGGCGTGGCTGGTATAGAAGATGTGCCCAGCCCCCGCCGCCCCGGCCGCGTCAATCGCCGTCTGGTGCTGGCGAACTGTCCCCTCGCCGCCCGTGTTGGACGAGACAAGAAGGACCCGCGAGGCGCCCTCGAAGGCGTGGGCGAGGCCCGCGGCTTCGTTGAAATCCCCCTGACGCACACGGACCCCCCTCCGCTGGAGGTCCCGCGCCCTTTCAGGGTCGCGGACGCTCACCCCGATCTGGTCGGCGGGCAACCGTTCGAGCAACCGCTCCACGGTGGCCCGCCCAAGTTTGCCGTTGGCTCCGGTGACGATGATCATGGCGACCTCCTGTGAGTCCCGCGGGAGTTTCTGGACCAAGGCCGCCCCACTTCCCGGTCGTCCCTGAAACGACAAACCTGGATCAGTTCCCGGTCTGGCGGTGAACCCCCTGTCAAGCGCCGCTGGCAGAAGAAACGCCGCCGACTGTTGACAGCGCTAACTTAAACCAGCGATCAGCGATATGTCAAGTCGATAACACCCCCTGTGTTACCATCCTTCCGTGACGTCGGTCGCTCCTCCAGCTCCCCGGGAACGTATCCTCCAGGCCGCCCTGACCCTGCTCGAACAGGGGGGCGTGGAGGCCGTGTCCACCCGTGCAGTGAGCGCCGCCGCCGATGTCCAGCCACCCACGATCTACCGGCAGTTCGGCGATATGCAGGGGCTCCTGAATGCGGTGGCGAGTGCCGGATTCGGGTCCTACCTTCGGGACAAGGTGGCGCGGTCGGGGGTGGGCACGCGGGACCCAGTGGAGGTGTTGCGCGAGGGCTGGGACCGGCACGTGGAGTTCGGGCTGACCCATCCGCACCTGTACACCTTGATGTACGGTCGACTCCGGCCTGGTGAGGAATCCCCTGCGGCCCGGGAGGCCGCCGCCATGCTGCGGGCCCTGCTGGGGCGGGTGGCGGAGGCCGGGCGGCTGGCGGTGGGCGTGGACCGCGCCGCCGCCATGATCCACGCCTCGGCGGTGGGGGTGACCTTGACCCTGCTGGGCGCTCAGGAACGGGACCGCGGGCTGGCGGAGCGGATGCGCGAGGCGACGCTGGGGGCGATCCTCACACCTGAGGGGGGCACGACCGGCAACGCCACCCAGCAACAGGCGGCGGCCCACGCCGTCGCGTTGATCGCCCTGCTGCCTGGCCTCGCGGCCCCCTTCAGCGAGGCGGAGCGGCAGCTCCTGCTGGAGTGGCTGGGGCGCCTGACGTGAGGGGGGCGCCGGGTGCGGGATTCGGGAGTCGCGCTGACCCCCGCTGCCTTTGGGGAACCTCCAGCAAGACAGGAAGAACAGCCGAGGTTTGATCTTTGCCGGACATTCCCGCCCAGCGCGGGAACGGTCAGGACGGCGCGCGGTAGCCCAGGCTCCAGGCCACCTCGTCCGCCGCGTCGCGCAGGCGCCGGAGCAGGGTCTCGCGCCCCCGCAGGCGCCCGGTGGGCAGGCTCACGCCCAGGGCGGCGAGGACCTCCCCCTCCGGGCCGAGCAGGGGCACGGCCAGGCCGCTCGTGCCGGGCGCCCACTCGTCGCGGCTGAGGGCGAAGCGGGCGGCGCGGGTGGTCGCCGCCTCAGCCTCCCACGCCGCCGGGCCCGTCAGGGTGTGGGGGGTGAAGGGCGTGGCGTCCATGGGCAGGGGCAGCCCGTGCAGGGCGAGGAGCAGCTTGCCGCTCGCGGTCGCGTGGGCGGGCAGCTCGAACTGCGTCTCGCCGACGACCGGGGGACCGTCGCGGCCCTGCACCGAGCGGGCAATGCACAGCACCCGGGGGACGTCCCCCCGCTCCAGCACGCAGACGAAGGCGAGGAGGTGGGTCCCGCGCGCCAGGGCCGTCATCGCGTCGTGGGCGGCGGCGTACCAGGGCACGCTGCCATACAGGGCGCTGGAGAGCTTGAGCAGCCGCCACCCCAGTCGGAAGCGGCCCCGCCCCACCCGCGTCAGCAGGCCGGAGGCCGTCAGGGTTCCCAGGTGCTCGTGCAGGGTCGAGGTGGGCTGCCCCAGGTAACGCGCCAGACCGCTCAGCGTCCACTCCGTGTGATCGGCGTCGAACGCCTCCAGGACGCGGACGGCGCCGTCGACCGTGCTGAGGGTGCGGGGCATGGGTCCCATCCTAGGCTTTTCCGAATATATCGGAAAGTCCGCTTGTGGGCAGGGAGGGGTGGGGGGACGATGGACGCACTCACCCGCCTCTTCCGAAAGGACACACCCATGACCGAACTCACCGCCCCGCCCGTGATCCGCGCCCCCCGCGGCCCCCAGCGCACCGCGAAGGGCTGGATTCAGGAGGCCGCCAAACGCATGCTGATGAACAACCTCGACCCCGAGGTGGCCGAGAATCCCGCCGAGCTGATCGTGTACGGCGGGCGCGGCAAGGCGGCGCGGAACTGGGAGGCTTACGCGCGCATCGTGGAGACGCTCGACCGGCTGGAGAACGACGAGACGCTGCTGATCCAGTCGGGCAAACCGGTCGCGGTGCTGCGGACGCACGAGTGGGCGCCGCGGGTGCTCCTCGCCAACTCCAACCTGGTGCCGCACTGGGCCAACTGGGAGGAATTCGACCGCCTGGACGCCGCCGGGCTGACCATGTACGGGCAGATGACGGCCGGGAGCTGGATCTATATCGGCACGCAGGGCATCCTCCAGGGGACGTACGAGACCTTCGCGGGCGCGGCGAACAAGCATTTCGGCGGCACCTTGAAGGGCACGGTCACCGTCACGGCGGGCCTAGGCGGCATGGGCGGCGCGCAGCCCCTCGCGGTGAAGCTGGCGGGCGGGGTGAGCCTCACCATTGAGATCGACCCGCACCGCATCCAGCGCCGCCTGGAGACGCGCTATCTGGACGAGGTGGCGGACAGCCTGGAGGACGGTATCGCCCGTGCAGAAAAGTACAAGGCGGGGGGCGTGGCCCGCTCCATCGGCGTGCTCGGCAACGCCGCCGAACTGCTGCCCCAGCTGGTGGAGATCGGCTACACGCCCGACCTCGTGACGGACCAGACGAGCGCGCACGACCCGATGTGGGGGTATATTCCCGTCCTCAGGCCGGACGAGGACGCGGACACGCTGCGGGCCGAGCAGCCGGGGGTGTACCGCCAGCGGGCCTACGCGGGGATGGCGGCACATGTCCGGGCGATCCTGGAACTCCAGCGCCGGGGAGCGGTCGCCTTCGATTACGGCAATAACCTGCGGCACCGGGCGCGGGAGGCGGGGGTCGAGAACGCCTTCGACTATCCCGGCTTCGTGCCCGCCTTCATCCGCGACTCCTTCTGCGAGGGGCGGGGGCCGTTTCGCTGGGTGGCGCTCTCGGGCGACCCGGAGGACATCCGCGCGACGGACCGGGCGCTGCTCGACCTCTTCCCGCAGGACTCCCGGCTGCAGGCGTGGCTGACGTACGCCGCCGACCAGATCGCCTTCCAGGGCCTCCCGGCGCGCATCTGCTGGCTGGGCTACAAGGAGCGGGACAGGGCTGCCCTGCTCTTCAACGAGATGGTGGCGGACGGGCGGCTGAAGGCCCCGGTCGTGATCGGGCGCGACCACCTCGACGCGGGCAGCGTCGCCAGCCCCTACCGGGAGACGGAGGCTATGGCGGACGGCTCGGACGCGGTCTCGGACTGGCCGCTGCTCAACTTCGGGGTGGGCATCGCCAGCGGCGCGGCGTGGATGAGCTTCCACCACGGGGGCGGCGTGGGCTTGGGCTTCTCGCAGCACGCGGGGCTGGTGGCGGTGGCGGACGGGACGCCGGAGGCGGCGTTCCGTCTCAGCCGCTGCCTGACGAACGACCCGGGCATGGGCGTGGTCCGGCACGCGGACGCGGGGTATGAGCGGGCGCTCGACGTCGCGCGCGCGCGGGGACTGGACCTGCCCAGCCTGGGGATTCAGGACCACCGATGAGCCTGCCCTCCCACCTCCCGTACGGCGGCGTCGCCTCCTTCGCCCGGGCACCCGTCGTCGAGCCGGGCGGGGAATGGCGGGCCGACGTGGCGGTGCTGGGGATTCCCTTCGACCTCGCGCTGGGGTTCCGGCCCGGGGCCAGGTACGCGCCGCGGGCGCTGCGGGAGGCCAGCCTGCGCTACGTCCCGCCCCTCACCGACCTCTCGGGCCGGACCCGGCTGGCGGGCGTGACCTTCGCCGACGCGGGGGACGTGGTGCTGCCCAGCCTGGAGCCCGAACTCGCCCGGGAGCGCATCACGGAGGCGGGGGGGCAGGTCCGGTCGCGCTGCCGCCTCCCCGTCTTTCTGGGCGGGGACCACAGCGTCACGTACCCGCTGCTGCGCGCCTTTCACGACGTGCCCGACCTGCATGTCGTCCAGCTCGACGCGCACCTCGACTTCACGGACGTTCGGAACGACACACGGTACAGCAACTCCAGCCCCTTCCGGCGGGCGGTGGAGGACTTGCCGAACCTCGTCCATATCACCACGCTGGGGCTGCGCGGGCTGCGCTTCGACCCGGAGGCGGTGACGGCGGCGGGGGCACGCGGGCACACGCTCGTGCCGATGGAGGAGGTGGAGGACCTCTTTCAGGACGTGATTCAGGCCCTGCCCGCCGGACGCCCGATCTACCTCAGCGTGGACGCGGACGCCCTCGACCCCGCCGTGCTGCCGGGGACGAGCAGCCCCGAGCCGGACGGCTTCACGTACGGCCTGGCGATAAGGGTGATCCGCGAGGTCGTGCGGCGGCACCGGCTGATCGGCATAGACCTCGTCGAGCTCGCCCCCAACCTCGACCCCACCGGCCGCAGCGCCCTGATCGCGGCGCGGCTGATCCTGGAGACGCTGGGTGAGGCGCTGGATGCCTGAGACGCTGTTCACGGGGATTTCGCGGCTGGTGACGCCCCCCCCGGGTCCCCAGCGCGGCGCGGCGATGCGCGAGCTGACGATGTGGAAGGACGCGGCGCTGCTGGTGCGGGATGGGATGGTTGCCTGGGTGGGCGCCGCGAAGGACGCCCCGAATGCCGAGCACACCCACGACCTCGGCGGCGCGGCGGTGGTGCCCGGCCTGGTGGACCCGCACACCCACGCGGTCTGGGCGGGGGATCGGCTGGCGGACTTCGAGGCGCGCCTCGCGGGGGTGCCCTATGAGGACCTCCTGGCGCGGGGGGGCGGCATCCGCTCGACGGTGCGGGCGACGGCGGCGGCCAGCGAGGATGAACTGGCGAGGCTGGCTGCCCCCCGACTTCAGGCGCTCCTGCGCTCCGGGGCCACGACCACCGAGGTCAAGAGCGGGTACGGGCTGGACTTTGCTGCCGAGGGGCGGATGCTGGAGGCGGTGCGCGAGGTGGGGGCCTCCTTCCCCTGCGCCCTCGTTCCCACGCTGCTCATTCACGTTCCGCCCCCTGAGGAGCGCGAGGCGTACGTGCGCGGCGTCTGCGAGGACCTGATCCCGGCCGTCGCCGCGCGGGGCCTCGCCACCGCCGTGGACGTGTTCTGCGAGCGCGAGGCCTTCACGGTGGCAGAGACACGCACCCTCCTGACGGCGGCGCGGGCACGCGGGCTGGGCGTGAAACTGCACGCCGACCAGTTTCACGCGCTGGGTGGAGTGGAACTCGCCTGCGGGCTGGGGGCGCTGAGCGTGGACCACCTGGAGGCGAGCGGGGAGGGGCAGATTCAGGCTCTCGCTGGATCGAACACGGTGGCGACCATCCTCCCCGGCGTGACGCTGCACCTGGGGCTGCCCGCCGCTCCCGCCCGGCGGCTGGTGGACGCGGGCGCCCGTGTGGCGGTCGGCACCGACCTCAATCCGGGGAGTTCACCCCTCTTCAGCACCTCGCTCGCCCTGGCGCTCGCGGTGCGGCTGAACGGCCTCACGCCCGCCGAGGCGCTCACGGCGGGCACGGTGAATGCCGCCGCCGCGTTGGGGCTGACGGACCGGGGGGCACTGACCTCGGGGCAGCGGGCCGACTTCCTGGCGCTGCACTCGGCCGACTGGCGCGACCTGGTCTACACGCTGGGGGCGAACCCCGTCCGCGACGTGTTCGTGGGCGGTCGTCTCACCAAGGAGAATGGACTGTGATTCTGGACCGGCAACTGACGCTCGAAGATTTCATCGGGGTGGTGCGCGGCGGCGAGCAAGTCACTCTCTCCGCCGCTGCTCGGGAACGCATTGGGCGGGCACGGGCCGTCATCGAGCGCATCGTGGACGGCCCAGACGCCGTGTATGGCGTCAACACCGGCTTCGGCAAGTTCGCCACCGTGCGGATCGCGCGGGAGGACCTGCGGCAGCTTCAGCACAACCTGATCGTGTCCCATGCCGTCGGAGTGGGCGAGCCCCTGCCCACCGAGGTCGTGCGCGGCATGCTGCTGCTGCGGGCACAGTCGCTCGCGCTGGGGCACTCGGGGGTGCGGCCGGAGGTCGTGGACCTACTGCTCGCGCTGCTGAACGCGGGGGCCTGCCCGGTCGTGCCCGCGCAGGGGAGCGTGGGGGCGTCTGGGGACCTCGCGCCACTGGCGCACCTCGCGCTGGGGCTGATCGGGCTGGGGGAGATCGCCTACCAGGGCGAGGTGAGGCCCGCCGCCGACGTGCTCGCCGAGCTGGGCCTGACGCCCCTCGCGCTGGAGGCGAAGGAGGGGCTGGCGCTCATCAACGGGACGCAACTGATGGGCAGCCTGCTCGCGCTCGCGCTGCACGACGCCCGCACGCTGCTGGGCACGGCCAACCTCGCCGCCGCGATGACGGTGGAGGCGCTGTCGGGGAGCCACCGGCCCTTCTCGGAGGGCGTGGTGCGGCTGCGGCCTCATCCCGGGGCGCTGGAGGTCGCGGCCGACCTGCGGGAGTTCCTGCGAAATTCGGCCATCGCCCCGGCGCACGCGAACTGCGGGCGGGTGCAGGACGCCTACAGCCTGCGGGCGGTGCCGCAGGTCCACGGGGCGACGCTGGACGCGCTCACACAGGCCGGGCGCGTGCTGGAGGTCGAGTTCGCCTCGGTGACCGACAACCCGCTCATTTTCCCGGACCGTGCTCATCCGGCGGGGGGCGAGGTGATCTCGGGCGGGAACTTCCACGGGCAGCCGCTGGCGCTGACCGCCGACGCGCTCAAGGTCGCGGTCGCCGAACTCGCCTCCATCTCCGAGCGGCGCATCGAGCAGCTCCTCAACCCGGCGCTCTCGGGACTGCCGGGCTTTCTGACGCCCGAGGGCGGCCTGAGCAGCGGCCTGATGATCGCGCAGTACACCGCCGCCGCCCTGGTCAGCGAGAACAAGGTGCTGGCCCACCCCGCGAGCGTGGACTCAATCCCCACCTCGGCCAATCAGGAGGACCACGTCTCGATGGGCGCGCACGGGGCGCGGCAACTGCGGCAGATCGTGGAGCACGCCCGGACGGTGCTGGGCATCGAGCTGCTGTGCGCGGCGCAGGCGCTGGACTTCCAGCCCCTCGCGGCGGGGCGGGGCGTGCGGGCGGCCCACGAGCGGATTCGGCGGGAGGTGGCCCCGCTGGGAGGGGACCGCTACTACCGCCCGGACCTGCTGCGGCTGCGCGAGCTGGTCACGGGTGGGGACCTGTTGCGGGCCGCGCGGGAGGCCTGAGCGCCGGGTCATACGACGTGGCGGTGAGTCGAAGACGAGGGGCGACCGGACTCGCCAAGCGGCGCAGCAGAGGGTGCAGCAAAGAAGACCGACTGGCGGCGATGGAAGACCCTCTGGTGCTGTCCGGTAAGGTCTGGAGCCAGTCGGTCTCAGGCGCCCGGGTCCCGCACCTTCTGCGCCGCCGCGAGAAAGGCCAGCGTGGCGGCCTTCTCAAAATCCGGGCCGCAGCCCTTGGCGATGGGGACGCCGCCTTGCCGGATCTCGATGCACTCCAGGCAGTCGCCCGACAGGACCCGGACATCACTTTCCCGCAGCTCGCAATGCGCCTTTTTCAGAAAGTCCCACGCTCGGTCCAGGACCTTGTTCGCTGGCGTGTTCATGGGGGTCAGGGTAGGAGGGGGCGCGGGGGCCTGACTATGGAATTTTCTCAGCGCAGCCTTGAGCGAGCCTTACGGAAGGACCTTGCCTCCCCGGCCTCCCAGTCTGTCGCCCACCACACCAGGAAGTTGTACGCGGCGAGGCCCAGGAAAAAGGTCCGTGCCCAGCGGTCCCGCGCGAAGCCCGCCAGCCAGGGCAGGGCAAGCTGCACGAGGACGCTGGCGAGTTCCGCCCGGCCGTGCCAGCGGAAGGGCACCAGGCGGATCACCCCCAGGGGCGTCCCCGTGGTCGTCACCGCGAGCAGGATGAGCGCCGTGAAGGTGTTCGCCCAGCGCAGCGGCGTGCCCCGCAGGCCTGCCCGGCGCGCGAGGAAACAGAGCGTGGGCGCCGTCAGGTAGTCCACCAGCGCGTGTCCCCGCCTGCCCCACAGTTTGCCCATGCCCCACCGTAGTGGACGCGGGGCCGCCGATGCTGAGGACGGGCCCAGTGGGGGTCCCGCCGTGGCAGACTTTTCCTGATCCCTATGCTCCCCCCACGCGCCGCCGTGACGGTCCTCGCCGTGCTCTCCACCGCCCTCGCCGCTCCCCCCACCTTCCAGAGCACGGCCTTCTGCCAGCGGTACGGGTGCGTGGCGCTCGGCCGCCTGACGGTGACGCCGGACACCCGGCTGGAGCTGTACACCTTCCGCAGCCCCAGCCGGGCGGAGCTGCGGGTCTGGCGGGACGGGACCGGGGTGCCCGGCGCCGCCTACGTCCTGCACCGGCCGGAGGGGGGCGGCGAGGCGAAGTTCCCGGTGATCGCGCAGTTTCTCTCGGCCGCGACGGGGGTGCCAGTGACCGAGCGCGACGTGCGGCGGGCGAGCCGGGCTTCCCCGGGTGAGGTGCGCCGGGGGCGGGAGGAGAACGCCAGCCCATTCGTGGTGCATCTGCCCCGCGGCGGGGTGGTTTACACCGTGCAGGTCGTGGAGGGCGCGGCCCAGAGCGCGGGCACGCCCGACTGGGCCCTGACCGTGCGGCTGTACCGCGACGAGCGCATCCCCCGCCTCCTCACCCTCTTTCCCGACGTGTGGGGCCTGAGACCCGTGCTGAGTTTCCTGCGGGCGAACGAGCGCGCCGCCTATGGTCTGGACCGCTGGCTGGACCTCACCCCGGCGCAGCGGGCGGCCTTCGACCGGCTGGTCGCGGAGGACGCGGCCTTCGTGCAGCGGAGCACGCCCGTCGGGGGGGCCTCCGATCCGGGGGCCCTGGGCACGCGGATGACGGCCTTTCTGCAAGGCCAGGACGCGCGGCTGCGGCGTCTGCTGGGCACCCAGTACCCGAGCTTCCGCGCCTGGGTCCGCACGAACTGGGCGGCGCAGTGAGGCGCGCGGCGGCTTCGCTTTCCCTTTAGACAGGGGGCTGCGGAGTGGACAGCGTGGGGCCACGTAATTATGATTTCGGCGCCCCAACGGGACCGAGAAGCTCAGCGGCCCTTCTCTCCGGGAAAGTCCCCACGGTCCCCGGCCCCACCGTTTCTCCCCGCCCCGCGCGGCCAGTCCCCGTAGGAGACGCTATGAGCGACCAGAACCAGCTTCCCGAGCACAACACCGCCGCCGAGGGCGTGGGCGGCACCGCTGACCCCCGGATGGGCCAGGGCGAAGGTAAGCGCACCCTGACAACCCGCCAGGGCCACCCGGTCCGCAACAACCAGAACCAGCGCACGGTGGGCACGCGCGGCCCTGCCACCCTGGAGAACTACCACTTCCTGGAAAAGATCAGCCACTTCGACCGCGAGCGCATCCCCGAGCGGGTGGTCCACGCGCGCGGGGCGGGGGCGCACGGCTACTTCGAGGCCTACGGCAAGGTCGGCGACGAGCCCATCTCTAAGTACACCCGCGCCAAGCTCTTCCAGCAGCCCGGCAAGCGGACCCCCGTTTTCGTCCGCTTCTCCACCGTGATCCACTCCAGCCACTCGCCAGAGACGATGCGCGACCCGCGCGGCTTCGCGGTGAAGTTCTACACGGAAGACGGCAACTGGGACCTGGTGGGGAACAACCTCAAGGTCTTTTTCATCCGCGACGCGATCAAGTTCCCGGACGTGATCCACTCGCTCAAGCCCGACCCGGTGACCAACCGGCAGGACGGCGGGCGCATCTTCGACTTCATGAGTGGCACGCCCGAAGCGGTGCACATGCTCACCCTGCTGTTCTCGCCCTGGGGCATCCCGGCGAACTACCGCCAGATGCAGGGCTCGGGCGTGAACACCTACAAGTGGGTGAACGACCAGGGCAAGGCTGTCCTCGTGAAATACCACTGGGAGCCGCTGCAGGGCATCCGCAACCTGACCCAGCGCGAGGCCGAGCAGATTCAGGCGAAGAACATCAACCACGCCACCCAGGACCTGTACGAGGCCATCGAGCGCGGAGACTTCCCGCAGTGGGAACTGTTCGTGCAGATCATGTCGGATGACGATCACCCGGAGCTGGACTTCGATCCCCTCGACGACACGAAAATCTGGCCGCGCGACCAGTTCCCCTGGCTCCCGGTCGGGAAGATGACGCTCGACCGCAACCCCGAGAACTACTTCGCGGAGGTCGAGCAGGCCGCCTTTGGGACGGGCGTCCTGGTGGACGGCCTGGACTTCAGCGACGACAAGATGCTGGTGGGCCGCACCTTCTCGTACTCGGACACGCAGCGCTACCGGGTGGGGCCGAACTACCTGCAGCTTCCCATCAACGCACCGAAAAAGCATCTGGCGACCAACCAGCGCGACGGGCAGATGACCTACCGGGTGGATACGGTGCCGGGCCAGAACCCGCACGTGAACTACGAGCCCAGCTCGATGAACGGCCTGACGGAGGCGCCGCGCGACGTCGTGGAGTACACCCCCCGGGTGGAGGGCCACCTCCAGATGGCCTCCCTCGAGCGCACGAACAACTTCAGGCAGGCGGGCGAGCAGTACCGCGCCTTCGAGGACTGGGAGCGCGACGACCTGATCCAAAACCTTGTCGAGAACATCTCGGCCGCCATTCCCGAGGTGCAGCAGCGGATGGTGGAGCTCTTCACCCAGTGCGACCCCGACTATGGCCGCCGGGTGGCCGAGGGGCTGGAGCAGGTGCGCCGGGGCCGCGAGGAGCAGGAACGCGACGCCGTGCGCCAGGCCGAGGAGCGCAGCCGGGAAGCCCAGCCCTACTGACCCCTTCCTGGCCAGCTGGAATACCCGGAGCGGACTTGGCCGCCGCTCCGGGTATTTCAATGTCCTGATCCTGCTGCAAAGTCAGGAACGGGCCGAGCTGGAACAGGAGCCGCGCCCACGTCCACGCCAGCCCCGGGCCTCGGCTCGGCCTACATGTGCCGTTCATCTCCATCCATCCCCCAACAAAACCGTGTCAGAGGGGTTTGACGCGGTTCTGGGCGAGGTGTAGTCTGCCAGGCGAACACCTATCTATACCGCTTGAACTTTCTTCGTTGACCGGACGTCCCGGTTTGGCTCTCCGCCGCCCCCGACCCGGGGGCTTGCTCTCAGGAGGATTCACTGTTATGGCTCACCCCCTTCGCCGCACCTCTCTGCTGGCCCTGCTCGTGCTGGGCACGGCCGGAGCCCAGGGCTACACCGGCCCCAAAGTCCAGCTCTCGTTCCTGCACGGCTTCACCGGCGCCGACCGCCCGGTGATGGAGCGCCTGATCGCGCAGTTCAACTCGACGCACCCCAACATCCAGGTGCGCGCTCAGGCCCAGCCCTGGGGCACGACCTGGCAGCAGCTCCCCTCGCTGGTCGCCTCCGGCCGCGCGCCCGACGTGGTCGTGATCAACGAGGACCAGATCACCCAGTTCATCGCGCGCGGCGCCGTCTCGCCCCTGACCGACGCTGAGCTCAAGACGGCGGGGATCAACAAGGCGCGCTTCTACGGCCCACTCTTCAAGACCGCCGACTACGAGGGCAAGTCCTATGGCGTGCCGATCTCCTCGGTCGCCTACGTGATGTTCTACAACAAGGACCTCATGCAGAAGTCGGGCGTCACCAAGGTGCCCACCACCCGTGCCGAGTTCCTGAAGGCCGCCCAGCAGTGCACGACCGACAAGAGCGGCAAGAAGGCCGGTCAGGCGGGCTTTGACAAGGGGAACCTCAACACCTGGGGCGTCAGCCTGTACAACAACTGGGTGGGGTCGCGCATGGCCTACGCCGCCATCCTGCAAAACGGCGGCTCGCTCGTCGACAAGAACCTGAACGCCAACTTCAACACCCCGCAGGCGGTCGAGGCCGTGCAGTTCTTGGTCGACCTGGTGCAGAAGCACGGCGTCGCCCGTCCCAACAGCACCGAGGAAGCCGAGCTGGCGGCCTTCAGCCAGGGCAAGGTCTGCTTCTTCCCCAGCGGCCAGTGGTACACCGACCGCTTCGAGCAGCAGAAGATGAACTTCGGCGTGGCCTTTGTGCCGCGCATCGGCTCCAAGCAGGACGCGGCCTGGGGCGGGTCGAGCCACCTCACCCTGCCCAAGCAGCGCGCCGGGTACGACGCGAACAAGCGCCGCGCCGCGCTGGAATTCATGAACTGGATGACCTCGCCCGCCCAGAACCTGACCTGGACGGAGGCGGGCAGCCTGCCCGTGATGCCCACCGTCGCCAGCAACCAGAAGTTCGAGGGCCGTCCCATCGCGGGCGTCTTCTCGAAGCTGGGCTCCATCTATGCCACCAGCGGCTTCCCCTGGGGCGGCCAGGTGCTGGGGCCCTTCGACAACGCCTGGGCGAACGCCTACAGCGGCAAGCAGAGCGTGAAAGCCGCGCTGGACGCCGGGGTGAGCGAGTCGAACAAGCAGATTCAGCAGGCCCGCAAGTCCTTCCAGTAACGCCGCTGGCGGCCTGAATCTACCCACCCATCACGCCGGTCACGCGCGCAGCCCAGGACGAGTTCCAGATGTCCAAAGTGGACGCCGTGACCGGCGCTTTCCAATCCCCGGCCACCCGCCCCAGGGAAGAAGAGGTGCCTGATGACCTCGCACACATTCCAGAACGCCCCCCGCGAGTGCCGCGCTCCACGGTGCTCGCGCCTGCCTTTCCCGCCGCGCCGCGCCCAGGGAGGCCGCCCATGAGCCTCAGTTTGCCGCGTGAGAATGTTCCGCCCCGGCGGCGGCGCAGTTTCGAGAACAGCGGGCTGACGCCCTACCTGTACCTGCTGCCCTTCGCGCTGCTGTTTCTCGTCTTCGTGGTCTACCCGGTGGGGTACGGCTTCTACGTGAGCCTGCACCGCTGGGACCTGCTCGCCGAGACGCGGCCCTTCGTGGGCCTGGAGTACTACCGCAACCTCTTTGACTTCAGCACGCCGCAGGCCCAGTTCTTCTGGAACTCGATGAAGAACACGGCCCTGTTCACCGTCATCAGCGTGCCTCTGCTCATCGCCGTGTCGCTGGGGCTCGCGCTGCTGCTGTACCGGCCGATCTTCGGGCGGGCCTTTTTCCGGGCGGTGTTCTTCCTGCCGGGCGTGCTCACCGTCTCGGTGATGGGCATCCTGTGGCGCTGGATGTTCGACAACCAGATCGGCCTGGTGAACGCGATCCGCACCGACATCTTCGGCATGCAGCCGCTGCCCTTCCTGTCCACTCAGGGCCTCGCCTGGATTCCGATCATCGTCGGCACGCTGTGGTGGACCATCGGCTTCAACATGACCCTGTACCTCGCCGCGCTGGGCAACATCTCGCAGAGCCTCTACGAGGCCGCCGAGATCGACGGCGCGACCGCCTGGCCCAAGTTTCGCTTCATCACCTGGCCGCTGCTGGGCCCGGTCACGCTGTTCGTCTTCGTGACGACGGTGCTGGCGAGCTTCCAACTCTTCGGTCAGACACTGGTGATCACGGCGGGCGGGCCCAACCGCACCACCCAGAGCGCGATCCAGTACATCACCGAGGAGGCCTTCAGCAACAACCAGTTCTCCAGCGCCTCGGCGATGGCCTTTATGTTCGGCCTGGTCATGCTGATCTTCACGATCCTGCAATTCCGCATCATGGCGCGTGACGCCAGAGAGGGGAGCTGAGATGGCCGCACCCGCCCGCGACCTACCGGCCGTCACCACCACGCGTGAGAGTGGTCCCCGCCGCCGGGGCCCGCGCGATATCCCGCGCTTCCTGTTGCTGTGCCTGCTCGCCGTGATCTTCCTCGCGCCGATGTACTGGATGGTCGCCACGTCGCTCAAGGCCGAGACGGACGTGATCGCCACGCCGACCCAGTGGGTCCCGGCCCGGCCCACCCTCGACAACTACCGTGAGGTGTTCACCTCGCCCGACGGCAACATCCTGCGCTGGATGTGGAACTCCTTCTTCGTGGCGACTGTCTTCACGGTGCTGCACGTCGCCCTGTGCGCCCTGACGGCCTATCCCCTCGCGCGGATGCGCTTCAAGGGGCGCGACACGATCTTCTGGATCATCCTCGGTTCCATGATGATTCCCTGGGTCGTCAGCATGATCCCGACGTACCTGATGATGCTGAGGTTCAACTGGATCAACTCCTTCCACTCGCTGATCTGGCCGGGGCTGGCGGGGGCCTTCGGTGTGTTCCTGCTGCGGCAGTTCTTCATGGCGCTGCCCAAGGAGCTGGAGGAGGCCGCGCGGCTCGACGGGGCGAACAGCCTGCAGGTGCTGTGGAACGTGATCCTGCCGCTGAGCATCCCCGCGCTCGTCACGCTGGCCGTGTTCTCATTCATGGGCTCCTGGAACAACTTCATCTGGCCGACCTTCGTGGTCACCGACATCGACAAGCTCACGCTGCCGGTCGGCGTGAACACCTTCTCGCAGCGCTACGTGACCGAGTACGGCAAGCTGATGGCCTCCACCGCCATCGCCAGCGTGCCGGTGCTGATCGCTTACCTGCTTGCGCAGCGCTACCTGATCGCGGGCCTGTCCACCACCGGAATGAAGGAATGAGGGTGGCCAAACATTTTTCCGCTCCCAGGCTCGCCGTGGCCCTCACGCTCGGCGCGCTGCTCACCCCGTCCGAGACGCTGGCGGGGGGGAGCGGCCCGGCGACCACCCGGCCCGCCGCCCCCACCACCTTCCGCAACCCGGTGATCAACGAGAACTTCCCCGACCCCTTTATCCTGAGGGTGGGCAACACCTACCACGCCTACGCGACGAACAGCGAGAACGCGAACGTGCCGCACGCGGTGAGCCGCGACCTCGTGCGCTGGGAGTTCGCGGGGGACGTGATGCCCGTGCTGCCGGGCTGGGCGGAGGGTGGGCGGACCTGGGCGCCTGAGGTGGCGCGGGTCGGCAGCCGTTACGTCCTGTACTACACCGCGCAGGACAAGGACAGTGGACGCCAGTGCATCGGCGCGGCGACGGCAACCTCGCCCGCCGGTCCCTTCAAGGACCCGTCGAAGACGCCACTGGTGTGCCAGGTCGCCGAGGGCGGCAGCATTGACGCGAGCCCCTTTCTGGACGCCGACGGCCAGCACTACTTGCTGTGGAAGAACGATGGCAACTGCTGCAACCAGCTCACCAACATCTACCTGCAACCCCTCAGTGCGGACGGCCTGAAACTGACCGGGAAGCCCTCCCAGCTCATCAACAACTTCCAGCTGTGGGAGGGGAACGTGATCGAGGCGCCCACCCTGTACCGCAAGGGCAACGTGTACTACCTGCTGTACTCGGGCGGGCCCTTCGACAGCGACCTGTACGCGGTGGGGTACGCGACGGCGAATCGCATCACCGGGCCCTACCGCAAGGCGACGGAAAATCCCATCCTGCAGACCAAGGGCGCCGTGGCGGGACCCGGACACCAGACGGTCGTGACGGACGGCGCCGGGAAGACCTGGCTCGCCTACCATGCCTGGACCGCCGGGCAGATCGGCGACAGCGTGGGCTACCGCAGCCTGCGGCTGGACGCGGTCACCTTCGCGGGCGGCAGGGTGACGGTGGCGGGACCGACCCTCACGCCGCAGCGGGCACCCACACCATAACGGCCCCACCCCGAACAACATCTCCGAAAGGCACCACCGATGACCCATACCCTCCACTCCGGCCCCCTGCCCCAGGAGCCGCTGTATCCCGCCAACTTCGCTGACCCCTTCGTGCTCCTGGTGGACGGCACGTACTACGCCTACGGCACCGGCCTCAACGGCCGGGCGGGGCAGCGGGCCTTCGAGGTGCTGTCCTCGCCCGACCTCGTCCACTGGACCTCGCACGGCGGCGCGCTGGAGCCGCTGAGCGAGGGGGAGCAGGACTACTGGGCGCCGGAGGTTGCGCGAAATGGCGACACCTTCTTCATGTACTACTCGGTGGGGAATGGGGATAAGGGCCACCACCTGCGGGTGGCGACGGCGTCTGGTCCGCTGGGGCCTTTCGTGGACCAGGGGCTTAACCTCACGCCGGACGAGCCCTTCGCCATCGACCCGCACCCCTTCCAGGCGCCGGACGGCTCGTGGTGGCTGTTCTACGCGCGGGACGACCTGACGGGCGAGCGGCCCGGGACGCTGCTCGCCGCCGCCGAGCTGCGCGACATGACCCGGCTGGGGGAGACCCGGACGATCCTGCGCGCGAGCGGGGACTGGCAGGTGTACCAGCGCGCCCGCACGATGTACGGGGCGGTGTACGACTGGCACACACTGGAAGGCCCCTTCGTGCTGTTCCGGGACGGTCAATACCACCTGCTGTACTCGGGCGGGGCGTGGACGAACGAGACGTACGGGGTGGGGCACGCCACGGCGGACCATCCGCTGGGGCCGTGGACGGAACCGCAGCCGGGCGCGAACGTGCTGCGGACCGCCGGGCACCTGCGTGGCCCGGGGCACGCCAGCGTCACCCGGCGGGGGGAGGAGGACATCCTGATCTTTCACGCCTGGAACGAGGAACGCACCAAACGGCAACTGCACGCCGCGCCGCTGCGCTGGGTCAGTGGGAGCCCCACCGCCCTGCCCGAACCCATCTGACGGTCCATCTCCCTCATCCCGGAGGTTTTCCATGCAGACCCGCCGTGTCTTGCTCGCCCCGCCCCTGCTGGGAGCGCTGCTGCTCACCTCGTGCGGGCGCCTGCCCCTGCCCCAGTTCGGGCGGACGTACACCAACCCGCCCGTCATCACCAAGGCGGACGGCTCGCGGGTGGAGTCATGTGCCGACCCCGACATCATTCGGGGGCCGTCGGGCGATGCCAACTGGTACCTGTACTGCACGACGGACCCGCACAGCGCGAACGACCGGGACGCGCAGGGCAACCTCAACTTCCACCTCATCAGCATGGCGAAGTCGAGCGACCTGGTGAACTGGACGTACGTGGGGGACGCCTTCAGCTCCAAGCCGGGGTGGGTGAAGGACGACGCGGGGCTGTGGGCGCCCGAGGTGCAGGAATTGAACGGCAAGTACCTGCTGTACTACACGGCGTCGGACACCAGGGCGGGCGGCAGCGCCATCGGGGTGGCGACGGGGCCCACGCCGACCGGGCCGTGGACGGACAGCGGCACGCCGGTCGTTGAACCGCAGCCGCCTCCCGGGGGGAACGACCCGAAGGCCCGCCGCTGGGTGTTCGACCCCGAGGTGGTGACCGACGACTCCGGCAACCGCTGGATGTATTACGGGAGCTACTTCGGCGGCATCTCGGTGCGGAAACTCAGCGCGGACGGCCTGCGAACCGACCCCGCCAACCAGAAGGAGGTGGCGCTCGACAACCGCTACGAGGGCAGTCAGGTGGTCAGACACGGCGGTTACTACTACCTGATGCTCTCGGCGACGAACTGCTGCAACGGGCCGCTGAGCGGCTACAGCGTGTTCGCGGGGCGCTCGGCCAGCCCGACCGGACCCTTCTACGACAAGGACGGCGTCTCGCTGATGGACCCGCGGGTGGGCGGCACGCCGGTCATCAGCATGAACGGCAACCGCTGGGTGGGACCGGGGCACAACGCCGTATTCCAGGACGCCGCCGGGCGCGATTGGACCGTCTACCACGCCATCGACCGCTTCGACTCGTACATCGACGTGGGGCGCAACATCAACAAGCGCCCCATGCTGCTCGATCCCCTCGACTGGGTGGACGGCTGGCCCACCGTGCGCGGCGGGGCCTGGGCGTCCGAGGGGCCGCAGCCCGCCCCCGCCGTCCACCGCTGGGAGCGGGCTGCCCCACCGTCCCCGGTCCGGGCGAACGACCAGCCGGGCGCGAAGCTGGACGCCTCCAGTGACGAGTTCAGCGGGAACAGCCTCGACCCGCGCTGGACCTGGGTGCGCCCGCCCACCAGTGGCGCTGCCGGGCTCGACAACGGCGTCTTCCGCTTCGACACCCAGTCGGCTGACCTCTTCGAGGACACAGACAACGCCTCAATCCTGACCGAGCAGGCCCCCCCTGGGGACTACCTCGTCGAGGTCAAGCTGAACATCGACCTGCCCGACGAGGGGTGCTGCTTCAACTACTCGCAGGGCGGGCTGGTGATCTACGGGGACGACGACCGCTTCCTCAAGGCGGTGGTCTTCTCCAACTGGAACACCCGGCAGATCGAGTTCGCCAAGGAGGTTCAGGCGAGCGCTCCCGGCTTCCCGCGCTACGGCAACACCGTCCTCGCCTCTCCCGGCCGCGACACCTGGCTGCGAATCGCGCGGCGCGCGGTGGGCAACGAGGAGACGTACACCGGGTACTCCAGCCGCGACGGGGTCCATTGGACACGGGGCGGCACCTGGACACACGCTCTGGGGCAGGCGAGGATCGGCCTGGTCTCAATGGGCGGCAAGGGGTTCACCACCCGCTTCGACTACGTGCGGGTGTACCGGCTGGCGGGGCCGTGAGGGGCGGGAACTTTTCGCCTTCCGGAGCCGGGTGGGAACGTTAGAATCGGCCCATGAAGCCCAGCCCGGGCACCGAGACTCTGTTTCATGCCCGCCTCCTGTACGACGCCCTGCCCGACCCGCTGTGGCTGGCGGACGCCTCCGGCCACCTCACGCTCGTCAACCAGGCGTGGCGGGCCTACACCGGCCTGGACGAGTCTGAGGTGCTGGGCCAGCCCTTCGTAGAGGCGCTGCACCCCGGCGAGCGTGCGGAGCTGCTGGGCCGCTGGCAGGCCGCCTGGCCGCTGGGGGAGGAGGTGGCGGGCGACCACCGGCTGCGCGGGGCGGGGGGCGAGTACCACTGGTTCGCCCTGCGGGCCCGCCCCGCCCCGGACCTCGGCCCGGGCACCTGGGTCTGGACCGCCCACGAGCTGGACCGGGAGGGGCCGGAGCGTCCCGGCACGGGGGAGGAGCGGGTCCACGCGCTGGAGCGGGCCTATCAGGACGCCGAACTCCTCGCGGCGCTGTCGGCGGCGCTGCAGGGTGCGGCGACCCCCGGGCAGGTGGCCGAGCAGGCGCTGCGGCTGATCGGCCCGGCGCTGGGGGCGCGCAGCATGCTCGTGGTGCGGCTGGACGGCGAGGCCATCCGCCTGCCCACGATCTGGGGCGACACGCCGCCCGCCATTGTGGCGCACATGACCCGCCCCGGCCTGACGCTCGCGGGGGCGCCGGTCCTGGCGCGGGTGGCCCGCGAGGGGCACGGCGTGTACCTGCATGACTACCGGGCCGAGCCGGGCACCCTGACCACCTTCCCGGCGCTGGCCTGCGGGGTCGAGCCCATCCGCACGCCGGGCGGCACCCTGGAGGGCTTTCTGGTCGTGTGGCGCCCGGTGGGGCCTCAGCCCTGGGAGCCCGAGGAACGCAGGCTGCTGCGGCGGGCGGCGGGAACGCTGGGCCTGGCCCTGGAACGCGCGGCGGCGGTGCAGCGGCTGGCCGAGGGGGCGGCGGCCCTGGACGCCTTCGTGGCCTTCAGCGAGGCGGTGGGCCACGAGACGGAGGTGTACGCGCTGGCCCGGCGGGCCGGGGAAGTGCTGCGCGCCACGCTGGGGGGCGTGAGCGTGGCGTACTACGAGCTGGAGGGGGCGCTGTGGCGCGCGAGGGTCTGGACCGAGGACCTCGCGCCCGAGGTCGTGGGGACCCTGACCCAGGGCCTGCCCCTGGATACGCCCAGCTTCGCGCGGGCGGTGGAGAGCCGGGAGCCGGTGTTCGTCTCCGGCTGGGACGCGGCGCGCGAGGAGGTGGAGCACACCGAGGCCTACGGCGCCGTCGCCCTGTTCCCGTACTTCGGCGGGGCGGGGCCGCGCAGCCTGCTCGTCGTGGGCACTCAGGACGCGCGGGACTGGTCCGAGCGCGAGCAGGCGGTGGTGTTGGCGGTGGGGCGCAGCCTGGGGCTGAGCCTGGAGCGGGCGGACGTGGCCGCGCGGCTCGCCGCCCAGAACGCGGAGCTGGAGGCCCGCGCCCGGGCCCTGGAGGGCTTTGCCGAGCTGACCCGAGACCTCAGCCTGCGGGCCGACCCCCACGCGCTGGTCCGGCGGGCGCAGGAGGTCGTGCTCTCGCTGCTGCCCCAGGGCTACGCGCTGTACTACGAGCGGGAGGGGGAGCGCTGGCGCAACCGGGTGCAGGTGGGCGAGGTGGGGCACGCCGACCTCCAGGCCTTCATTGACGCGGGGCCGCTGGTCGGCGTGACGCCGAGCGTGGACATTCCCTGGGCCACCCGGCAGCCCTTCTACCAAGACGCCTACGCGCGGGGCAGCGACACCCCGGCCGAGCTGGTGCAGCACGTGAATGCCGCCGCGTCCCTGCCGGTGCTGCGCCGGGGGGAGGTGGCCGGGGTGTTCATCGCCGTGCTGTTCGAGGAGCGGGCGTGGACGCGCACCGACCGCGTGGTGCTGGAGACGGTGGTTCGCAGCCTGGGCACCGCGCTGGAGGCGGCACAGGGGGTGGCGGACCTCGCGCGGCGCACCCGGGAGGTCACCGAGTGGCGCGAACGCTACGAGGTCGCCGTGCAGGGCTCGGGCAACCTGCTGTACGACTGGAACGCCGCCACGGGAGAGATGGTCTACGGCGGCCCGCTGGAGGAGATCACCGGCTACACCCCGGGGGAACTCGCCGGACACGCGGGCCGGTGGATGGAAAGCCTGGTCCACCCCGAGGACCGGGCCGCCTTCCGGGAGGAGGCGATCCGGGCGGTGCGCGAGCGCGCGGTGCTGCACACCGGCTTCCGGGTCCAGCGCAAGGACGGCAGCGTGCGCGAGGTCGAGACGGACGGGCACTTCATGTGGAACGCGGGGGGCGAGGTCACGCGCATGGTCGGCCTGATCCGCGACGTGACCGAGCGCCGCGAGGCCGAGGAGCGGCTGCGGCGCAGCAACGAGGAACTGCGGCGCTCGAACGCGGAGCTGGAGCAGTTCGCCTACGTGGCCTCCCACGACCTCCAGGCCCCGCTGCGGGCGGTGACGAGCTTCGCCGAACTCGCCCTCAGGCGCTACGGGGACGGGCTCGACGAGCGCGGCCAGCTCTACCTGCGCCAGATCGTCGAGAACGGGCAGCACATGAAGCGCCTGGTGGACGACCTGCTGGGCTTCTCGCGCCTGAACACCCGGCCCCGCCACCCCCGGGCCGCCGACGCCGCCGCGGTGTTCGACCAGGTCGCCCGGCGCATCGCGGACGAGGTGGAGGCGGCGGGGGGACGGCTCACCCGCGATCCCCTGCCCTGCGTCCTCGCCGACCCGGCGCGGCTGGACCAACTGCTTCAGAACCTGCTGTCCAACGCGCTGAAATACCGCCGCGAGGGGGCGCCGCCCCGAGTGCACGTCTCCGCCCGGCGCGAGGGGGAGCTGTGGCGCTTTTCCGTGCGCGACAACGGCATCGGGATTGAGCCGCAGTATTTCGAGCGCATCTTCGTGATCTTCCAGCGCCTGCACGGCCGCGAGGAGTTCGACGGCACCGGCATCGGGCTGGCCGTGTGCAAGAAGATCGTCGAGCAGCACGGGGGGGAACTCTGGCTGGAGAGCGCGCCGGGGGAGGGAAGCACGTTCCTCTTCACCCTGCCCGCCTGCCCGCCGGAGGAGCCCACTCCCCCGGCGCCGCTGGGCTAGAGTACGGGGGCAGCACAACCCAGTTTGGCGACGAGGTCGGCCGCGCCCTTGCCTGCCCCCGGAGGAAGACCATGTCCCAGCCCCTCAGCCCAGGCCAGCGCCGGACCCTGCTCGCCCTGGTGGACACCTTCGCCCCCGCGCTCAGGCGGGCAGGCGACCCCCACGGCTTCTACGCGACCCCCGGCAGCGCCTCGGGCGCACACCTGGCCGCGGAGGCGTTCCTCGCGGAGCTTTCCGGCGACCAGCGGGCCGACCTGGGGCGGCTGCTGGACATCCTGGGCCGGGCCGGGATGCGGCGGTGGATGCCGCTCGCCGGGCGTGAGGCCGTGCTGCGTGGGGTGAGCCGTCTCGACCCGCGGGCCGCCCAGGGGATCGCGGCGCTGCGGCGGCTGTGCCTGATGCTGACCTACGCGGGGGCGGGCCCGGAGGCGCCCAACCCCTTCTGGCGGCAGTTCGGCTACCCGGGACCCACCTTCACGGGCGGGGCGAGCGAGCCTGACCTCCCGACCGTGCGCCCCGGGGACGGTGCCACGCTGGAGGCGGACGTGGTGGTCGTGGGGTCCGGGGCGGGGGGCGGCGTGATCGCCGGGGAACTCGCGGGGCGCGGCCTGCGGGTGGTCGTGCTGGAGGCGGGCGCGCAGTTCGCCGACGCCGAGCTGGGCAAGTCCGAGCTGTGGGCGTACCGGAACCTGTACTGGCGCGGCGGCTTTACCCCGACCGCCGATGGGAACGTGTCGCTGATCGCCGGAAAAACCCTGGGCGGCGGCACCACCGTGAACTGGATGAACTGCGTCCGCACCCCGGATGAGGTACGCCGCGAGTGGGCCGGGCTGGGCCTGGAGGGACTGGACGGCCCGGCGTTCGAGGCCGACCTCGACGCCGTCATGGCGCGCCTCGGGGCGAACGACCAGGCGAGCGAGTACAACGGCACCCACCTGCGGATGCTGGAGGGTGCGCAGCGGCTGGGCTACCGGGCGAGGAAAGCCTTCCGCAACGCCGACCCCGCGCGGCACGACCCACAGCACGCCGGGCACATCGGCTTCGGGGACGCGACCGGCAGCAAGCAGAGCACCCTCAAGACGTACCTGAGGGACGCGGTGGCGCGGGGCGCCCGGATCGTGACGCGCGCCGCCGCTGAGCGCATTCTCACCGAGGGGGGCCGGGCGGTCGGGGTGGCGGCCACGGTGAGGGGGGAGGACGGCACGTTCCGGCAGGTGACGGTGCGCGCCCCCCAGGTCGTCGTGGCAGGCGGGGCGCTGGAGACACCCGCGCTGCTGCTGCGCTCGGGGCTGGGCGGCCCGGCGGTCGGCGAGTACCTGCGGCTGCACCCCTGCGGCGTGCTGACCGGGCTGTTCGCCGAGGACCAGCGCAACTGGTGGGGCCCGGCCCAGGCCGCTCTCGTCGACGAGTTCTCGGGGCGCGTAGGCGGCTACGGCTACCTGGTCGAGACGATCCAGTACACCACCGGCCTGCACGCGGCGGCCGCAACCTGGAGAAGTGGCGCGGCGCACAAGGACCTGATGGCCGGGCACAGCCGCAGCGTCACCCTGATCCACCTCACCCGAGACCACGGCCACGGCCGGGTGACCCTGGACGGGCAGGGCCAGGCGCGGGTGACCTACGCCGTGACCGACCCGCTGGACGTGGAAAACTACTGGCACGGCCAGGCGACGGTGGCGCGATTGCTGGAGGCGGCGGGCGCGGAAGCCATCCATGCGTCGTCCGGACGCGCGCGACCCTGGAAACGCGGGGAGGACCTGGAGGCCTGGATCGCCGGGTTGCGGACCCAGCCCATCGACACGGGCGGGCACGCGGTCTTCAGCGCGCACCAGATGGGCACGGCGCGGATGGGGCTCGACCCCGACACCAGTGTCGCGAACCCCCGGGGCGAGTTGCACCGCACCCCCGGCGTCTGGATCGGCGACACGAGCGCCTTTCCGACCTCCTCGGGCGCCAACCCCATGATCACCTGTATGGCGCTGGCCCGTCGCACCGCCCGCTTCGTCGCGCAGGCGGCCGGGGTGCGCGAGGGAGCGCTCAGCGCGGACTGAGCCCAAGTGACTCCAGTTCCTGAACCCCCAGGGATGGGAAGGGGAGAGCCCGGGAGGCAACCGGGGCATCAACTACGTCCGAGGTCCGCACAGCCCGTGCAGGCCTACCGGCCCATCCACCTCCCAGAGCCCGCCCTCTTTCCTGTTCCCTTCGGATGGAGGTCAGGGTATGTTCAGAACCTTTCCACCGGAATCCGGGGAGCCTTCACGGGGAGATTCCGGGAACCCGGGTGCCGACGATGCGGGCGTAGCCCTGGAGGTCGGTCGCGCCCTCGGTCGAGATCAGGAGCACGCGGCTGTCCCCACCCATTCCGAGGGCGTCCCGGTGGACCCCGGCGTCCAGCCCGGTCAGGGCGGCGAGCAGCCCCGCAATCGAGGCGCTCGACGTGCTCGCGCTGGAACAGGCCAGATCACAGATCACCGAGGGCCACCTGCGGCGGTTGGAGGAGGCCAACGCTGACCTCGCGTGGGCGCTGGAGGACCACGACGCCCGCGCCCTCTCGGCGGACGACGCGTTTCACGAGGTGCGGGTCGACGCGGCGGGCAACCGGGCCCTGGCCGATGTGCTGGGGCAGGTCAAGCTCAAGTCGCGGCGGGTGGAACTCGCGTACTTCGGCCAGGAGGCGTGCGGGGAACGCTCCTGGGCGACCACGCGGCGATGGTCGAGGCCCTGCGCGCCCGCCAGTGGGACCGGGCCGCTGCCCTGCTGCGCCGGAACTGGCGGGGCAGCCTGGAGCGCCTGGTCGCGCAGCAGGACCCCGGGGCGGGACGCTGACGAAGGCCGTCACCCGTCTTGCGACAGCCCGCCGACACCCGTCCTGGGTAATTCACACTAATCTGACTTAGTGTGAGAACAGAAATGAAGGCAGTCGCCGTCCAACCCACACGGCTGGGCCTCTTCTGGCAGCGAGGGCGTGGCCCCGTCTTCCCTGGAACGGCTCGGCGCGTCCGGCCTCCGTCCGTTGGCGGCGCGGCTGGACCAAGTCTCTTTTCCCACGCAGCTCGCCTGGCCTACAACTCAAATGCAACCACGAGTGGCCGGGGAGACCCGCTCGCGCCTGGGCCCTTCACCCATCCTCTACCCCTTAAAACAGTTTCGAGGCCCCTTCCTGGCCTTCCTATGAGGCTGCAATTTTAGTCGCGTCCAGGACGCGGTTAAGCTACGCTTCAATTCGCACATCAACTAAACAACAGGTATATTTCTGCCCGTGACGTATTGAGAGCCAAAGGGCGCCCTTTGGCTCCCTCTCCTCGCCTGCGTGCCCGCGGCAAGGGATCGAAGGCGGCCGGGGTCGAAGGTGCCGACCCCGGCCTTCCGGTGCGCGGATCAGGAAAAGATGCTTCTCGGCAGGTACAGGCTCACCAGCCAGTTGGGCGCGTCCACGATCTCGCTGATTCGCAGGTCGGCCGCCACGGAACACAGCAGGTAGGCGTCCATGGGGGCGAGGCTGTACTCCTTCCCCATCAGGTCGATCATGCCCCGCGTCGCGTCCTGCGCCGCCGCGTAGAGATCGGGGCCGATGCCGGTGGTGACGTGGTAGCCCTTCCCGTCGATGTGGGCGGTGACCGCGCCCGGTGTGGAGAAGCGCGGCGTCTTCAACCCTGCCCCCTTGACCAGGCCGAAGCGCAGCGTGACGTGCATGGCGGACTCGATGGCCGTGCCGCACACCTCGCCGTCGCCCTGGGCCGCGTGGGTGTCGCCCACCGAGAAGAGGGCGCCGGGCACCGCGACGGGTAGGTGCAGCGTGGTGCCCGCCGTCAGGTCGCGGATGTCCATATTTCCGCCCACGGCGCGCGGCGGCACGACCGAGTGGTGACCGGGTTCAGCGGGCGCGTTGCCGATGGTGCCGGGAAAGGGGCGCACCGGGACCTCGATGCCGGGCAGGAACTCCGCCGTGTGCTGTCCGTAGTGCCACAGCTTGAGGTACGGCTCGGGAAAGTCTTCCGTCAGCAGGCCGAAGCCGGGAATCGCCGCCGTCCACCCGAAGCCCGAGGGCCGGAATTCGAGGATGTCCACCGTCAGGGCGTCCCCGGGCTCGGCGCCACGCACGAAGATGGGGCCGGTCACCGGGTTCACCTTGGCGAAGTCGAGGACACTCACGTCCGAGTGGCCGGACGCGCGGGTGAACTGCCCGCCGCTGGAGTCAAGCACCTCGAACTCGATGGTCTCGCCGGGCTCGACCTCCAACTTGGGCGGCAGGATGTTGTCCCAGCCGAAGTGGTGGTCGTGGATGGTGCATTTCGGGCGCGTCGTCATCTCCCCCGCCTCACTTCCGCACCGAAAGGCGCTCGTAATTGATGAAGTGGGTGGGGTCCACGAGGTTGTTCACGTCGCCCACCAGGCGGTCGGATTTCATCATGTAGCGGACCTCGTGGAAGACGGGCACCCAGACGGCCTGCTTGTTCAGCGCGGCGAAAATCCGGCCGTACTCGGCGAGGCGGGCGGCTTGCTGGTTTGACGACACCATACGGTCGGCCTTGTCCGCGCGGGCGTCGAGCGCCTTATCGCAGTACATCGGCCAGTTCCAGCCGCCCTGCACGGCGCTGCGGCACGACAGGATCGGCCAGTAGAAGTCGCTGGGGTCGGGGTAGTCCTGGGTCCAGGCCATCCCGCCCGACCAGACCATCGGCACGGTGTTCGGCGTGCCTGCCGCGTCGATGACGCTGCTCTGCGCCAGGCTCTTGATCTGCGCCCTGATGCCGACCTGGGCGAGGTCCTGCTGGATGCTCTGCGCGATGCGCGGGTTGGGATCGGTGGAGTTGGTGTAGAGGGTGGTGGAGAAGCCGTTCGGGAAGCCCGCCGCCGTCAGGAGAGTTTTTGCCTTCGCCGGGTCGTAGGTGTACCCCTGCTCGCCCTTGTTGTAGCCGGGCATCAGGGGCGGCAGCACGCTCTGCGCGACCACGCCGCGCCCGTTGATGATCCGCAGAATCTTCGTCTTGTTGACCGCGTGGTTGATCGCCTGCCGCACCCGCACGTCCTTCAGCGGCCCCATCTTGGTGTTGAGGCTGAGGTAGGTCGTGTTCACCGACGTCTTGGAGACGATGTTCGGCTTGAACTTGGGGTCGCGGGTGACCTGCAGGAACTGGGCGGGCGGGATGCCGTCCCCGAGGAGATCCACCTCGCCGCGCTGGAGGCTGAGGAAGGCGACGGAGGGATCGAGGCCGACCTTGACCGTCACCCCGTCGAGGGACGGCATCCCCGCCATGAAGTAGTTGGGGTTGCGGGTGAACTGGAGCTGCTGGCCGGAGACCCACGAGGCCAGCTTGAAGGGCCCGGTTCCGACCGGCTTGTGCCCGAAGTCTCCCCCGGCGGCGGCGACCGCTTCCCTCGGCACGATGAAGGCGAAGTTCATCGCCATGATGTTCAGGAAGGCGGCGTTCGGCGCCTCCAGGGTGATCCGCACCCGGTCGGGGCCGAGGACCTGAATCCCCTTCACGCTCTTCGCCTTGCCGTCCACAAAGGCCTGGGCGCCCTGGATGCCGGTGTAGAAGCTCTGGCCGGGGCTCTTCGTCTTGGGATCGAGCACCCGCTCCAGGGTGTAGCGCACGTCGTCCGCCGTCATCACGCGGCCGTTGTGGAACTTGACGCCCTTGCGGAGGGTGAAGGTGTAGGTCTTCCCGTCCCTCGACACCTCGGGCATCCTCGCGGCGAGGCGGGGCTCCAGCGCCGTGCTGCCGGGCTTGTAGTCGAGCAGGGCGTCGAAGACCATCTTCTCCATCGGCCAGTTCTGGTAGTCGTAGCCGATGGCGGGGTCGAGCGTCGTCACGTCGTCCTTGTAGGAGACGGTGATCGTCCCGCCGCGCTGGGGCGCCCCCTGGGCGAGGGCCAGCGTGAGGCCGAGGAGGAGCGGCAGACCGAGGGCTCTGTGCATGGGTCTCTCCTTACGCGTAGCGGGTACGCGGGTCGATGAGGAGCTGAACGAGGTCGGCGAGCAGGTTGGCGAGCGTGATGACCAGGGCGCTGAAGATCACCACGCCGACGATGACGGGGATGTCCACCACGCGGATCGCGTCCCACACCAGGCGGCCCAAGCCCGGCCACCCGAAGACGCTCTCCACGACGACCACGCCGCCCATGAAGGCCCCGATGTCCAGGCCGATCATGGTGACGACGGGCGTGATGGCGTTGCGGAGGGCGTGGCGCAGGATGACGCCGCGGGGCGCCACCCCCTTGGCCCGCGCCGTGCGGACGAAGTCGCGGGAAAGCACGTCGAGCATGGAGGAGCGCAGCACCCGCGCGTACCACCCCGCGCCGCCCAGCCCCAGGGTGAGCGCGGGCAGGAACAGGTGCGAGAGGCCGCCGTAGCCGCCGAGCGGGAAGAGGTTCAGGGCGTAGGCGAGCAGATAGACCAGGCTCAGCCCCAGCCAGAACTGCGGGGCCGACGCGCCGAGGAAGGCGAAGCCCATCACGATCCGGTCGGGCCAGCGGCCCCGCCGCAGCGCCGCCCAGATCCCCAGCGGGATGCCGATCAGGAGTTCGAGCGCGATGGCCCCCAGCATGAGTTGAAAGGTCGGCCCGACCCGCGAGGCGATCAGCGAACTCACCGTGGACTGCTGCTTGTACGACCTCCCCAGGTCGCCGCGCACCAGACCGCCCAGGTAGCCCGCGTACTGCACGGCGAAGGGGCGGTCCAGACCCAGCTCGCGCCGGATGCTGTTCACCGTCTCCACGCTGGCGCTCGGCCCGGCCACCAGCCGGGCGGGGTCAGCGGGCAGCAGGAAGATCAGGCTGAAGGTGAGCACCGACGCGACGAGCAGCACGCCGAGGCTCTGGAGGGTGCGGGACGCGGCGAAGCGGAGCACTCACCCTCCCCCATTCGGGTCGAGGGCGTCGCGCAGCCCCTCGCCGAGCAGGTTGAAGCCCAGCGACGTGAGCAGGATGGCGAGGCCGGGGAACATCACCAGCCACGGGGCAGTCATGAGGTAGCTTTGGCTCTCGTTGATGATGCCGCCCCAGCTCGGGGTGGGGGGCTGGACGCCGACGCCCAGGAAGGAGAGGGTGGCCTCCAGCAGCACCGTCGTGCTGATGCCGAGCGAGCCCCACACCAAGGCGGTGGGCAGCAGGTGCGGGGCGACGTGCCGCCACAGGATGCGGGTGCCGGACGCGCCGACCGCCTGGGCCGCCTCCACGAACTCACGCTCGCGCAGCGAGACGACCTGGGCGTACACCACCCGGGCGACGGGCACCCAGTTCAGCAGGGCGATCACCAGCGTCACGATCCACAGGCTGGGGCGCAGCACGGCGGTGAGCGCGATGGCGAGGAGCAGCACCGGGAAGGCCAGCATCACGTCCGTGAAACGCATGACGAGGGTGCCGACCCACCCCCGCCACAACCCGCCGAGCGCCCCCATCAACACCCCGATCAGGACGGCGACCCCGTTGGCGACGACCCCGACAATCAGGGACGCCCTGGCTCCCCACAGCAGCCGGGAGAACAGGTCGCGGCCCAGCAGATCGGTCCCCAGGGGGAAGGCGCCGCCGGGGGGCAGCGGGGCGCCCTCCAGGCTCAGGCCCTCCGCAAACTGATAGTTGGGGTCGTGTGGGGCCAGCCACGGGGCGAGGAGCGCGGCGAGGACGATCAGGAGGCACAGGGCGAGACCCAGCAGGGCGGCGCGGTCGCGGCTGAAGCGGCGCCAGCGGGCGGAGCGGGGACGGACGGAGGGCGCGGCGGGGAGGGTGGTCAACTGTGCCTCCTCAAATGGGCCTCCGGGAAAGGCTCATCCCTGGTCGAGGGGCCGGATCAGGATCTCGTTGACGTTGACGCGCACGGGTTGCGTGACCGCATACACCACGGCGGCGGCGATGTCCTCCGGCTCCAGCGGCGTCATCTGGGCGATGCGGCCCTCGTAGGTCGTCTTCGTCTCCTGGTGGGTGATGTGGTCGGTGAGTTCGGTGCGGACCACGCCGGGTTCGATCACCGTGACGCGGATGCCGTGCAGCCGCACCTCCTGGCGCAGCCCCTCGCTGAAGCCGCCCACCCCCCACTTCGTCGCGCTGTATCCCGCCGAGGTGGGACTCGCGCCGCGCCCCGACACCGAGGAGACGTTGACGATGTGGCCGCCGCCCCGCGCCCTCATGCTGGGAATGGCCGCGTGCGTGGCGTACATCAGGCCGAGCAGGTTGAGATTGATCATCCGCCGCCAGTCCTCGGTGTCGGCGTCGGCGACGGGGCCGAGGAGCATCAGTCCGGCGTTGTTCACGAGGATGTCCACCCCGCCGAAGGTCTGGGTGGCGTGCTGGATCATTCCCCGCGCCTGCCCCTCGTCGGCTGCGTCCCCGACGAAGACGGTTGCCTCACCGCCCGCGTCCCGAATTCGACCGGCGAGGGCTTCGAGCCGTTCCTGGCGCCGGGCATTCAGAACAACCTTGGCGCCCGCCTCGGCCAAAGCCAGCGCCGTCGCCTCGCCGATGCCGGACGACGCGCCGGTGACGACGGCGACCTTGCCCCGAATGCCTGCGTTGGTAGACGCTGCGCTCATGCCGTTTCTCCTTGAGGGGTGAGGTGGTAAAGCTCCGCGTACTTGCCGCGCAGGTAGGCGAGGTAGGGGGCGGGGTCGAGGCCCTGGCCCGTCGCGCGTTCCAGAAGCTCGGCCGGGCTGTAGGTTCGCCCGTGCCGGTAGACGTTCTCCGTCAGCCACTCGCGCAGGGGGGCATATTCGCCGCGCGCCAGGCTCTCCTCCAGCCCCGGCACGCCCTTCCGCGCCGCCGCATAGAACTGCGAGGCCATCACGTTCCCCACCGTGTACGTCGGGAAGGAGCCGAAGAGGCCCGCCGACCAGTGAATGTCCTGGAGGGCGCCGGAGGCGAAGTCGGGCGGGGTGACGCCCAGGTAGTCGTTCACCTTCGCGTTCCAGACCTCGGGGAGGTCGGCGACCCTCAGGCTGCCGTCCATCAAGGCCATCTCCAGCTCCACGCGCAGCATGATATGAAGGTCGTACGTGACTTCATCCGCCTCCACGCGAATCAGGGAGGGGCGCACCCGATTGACGGCCCGCCAGAACTCCTCGCCGGTCACGTCCGCGAGTTGTTCCGGGAAGACCTCTTGCAGACGCGGGAAGTGGTGTGCCCAGAACGCGCGGGAGCGGCCCACCCGGTTCTCCCACAGCCGCGACTGGCTCTCGTGGGTGCCGTAGCTCGTGCCGCCGACCGCGTACAGGCCCAGCAGGTCCGAGGCCAGCACCGTGCGGGTGAGCGCCGGATCGATATTTTGCTCGTACAACGCGTGCCCCGTCTCGTGCAGGGTGCCGAAGAGGGCGCCGGGCAGAAAATCGCGTCGGTAGCGGGTGGTGATCCGCACGTCCTGGCGGGTGAAGGAGATTTCGAAGGGGTGGGCGGAGGCGTCCAGCCGTCCCCGCGTCAGGTCGTAGCCGAACGCCTGGGCGATTTCGAGGGCGAAGGCGCGTTGCCGGTCCTCCGGGTAGTCGCGGGTCAGGAAGTCGGCGCGCGGCTCGGGAGCGGCGCGAATCTCGTTCAGGAGGGGGAGGAGTCCGGTCCGGAGCCCAGCGAACAACGTCTGCAACGTTCCCGCCGTCATCCCCGGCTCGTACTGGCGCACGAGGGCGTCGTAGGGATGCTCCTCGAACCCGATGGCGTCCGCGAGGCGGCGGTTCAGCGCCACCATCCGTTCGAGTTCGGGGGCGAAGGCGGCGAAGTCGTTCTCTCCTTTGGCCCGCGCCCACACCGCCTGCGCCCGGTTTTTCGCCTCGGCCAGCTCGCGCGTGAGCCCCTCGGGGACGCGGGAAAGGAGGTCCACCGCCTCACGGGCCTGCCGCACGGCGCGGGCCTCTCGGTCATTGAGGGTTGAGAGGTTCGCCTCGGCCTTCTCCAACGCCGTCAACAATGCCGGAGCGGTCAACCGTTCCTGGGCGATGGCACTGACGGTGGCGAGTTGATGCCCCCGCGTCTCGGTTCCGCCGGGCGGCATCTGCGTCCGGGCATCCCAGTTCAGCACGTTGATGACGCACAGCAGATCGTTGATCTGCGCGAGTTGGGTGTTCAGTTCGTTCATGCCGGTGTTGCCTCCCTCACCGCGAGTGCCTGCCACAGCAGCGCCCAGGCCCGCTGCCCCTCGTACAGGCGGGGAACGCGGAAGAACTCGTTGGGCGCGTGAATGTCCTCGTCGCCCACCGCGAAGGAGAAGAAGATCGTCTCCAGGCCGAGTTCGCGCTGGAACACCTCGCAGATGGGGATGGAGCCGCCCATGCCGACTTCGAGGGGCGGCTGGCCGTAGACCTGGGTGAGAACCTTGCGGGCGGCAAGCAGGGCGGGATGATTGTTGGGAATCCGGTACGCCCGGGCCCCGTGGTCGGAGGCTCGAACGTCGAGCGTCACACCGGGCGGGAGGTGCGTTTCCAGGTGGCGGACGACGGCCTGAGCGACCCGCTCCGGGTCCTGACTCGCCACGAGACGGCAGGTGATCTTGGCGTGCGCCTCGCTCGGCAACACCGTCTTGGTGCCCTCCCCGGTGTAGCCGCCCCACATCCCGTTGACCTCCAGTGTCGGGCGGGTCCATAGGCGTTCAAGTGTGGAGTAGTCGTCCTCGCCGACCAGTTCGGGGGCGCCGACTTCCGCGCGGTAAACGTCCTCGTCGAAGGGCAGGGCTCGGAGGCTCGCCCGCTCGCCCTCGCCCAACTCCTGGACATCGTCGTAAAAACCGTCTACCGCTACTCTGCCCTGCTCGTCATGCAATCCGGCGATGAGTGAGGCCAGGGCATGCAGCGGGTTTTGCACCGCGCCCCCGTGCCGCCCCGAGTGCAGGTCCTTGCTGGGGCCGCGCAGGGTGAATTCGAGTCCGGTGAGACCACGCGAACTCACGGTCAGCGTGGGCACGTCCGCCCGCCACATCCCCCCGTCGGCGGAGAGCACCACGTCCGCGCGCAGCCGCCCCGCGTGTTCCCGCACGAACGGCGCGAGGTTGGGGCTGCCGACCTCCTCCTCGCCCTCGAAGAGGAATTTGACGTTGAGGGGGAGCCTTCCCCGTGTTTGGAAGAAGGCCTCTGCCGCCTGAACCGGGATCAGCAGCGGCCCCTTGTCGTCCGACACCCCGCGCCCGTAGACCCGTTCCCCCCGCACCGTCGGCGTGAAGGGCCGGCTCTCCCAGCGGTCCAGGGGGTCGGGCGGCTGCACGTCGTAATGCCCGTAGACGAGGACGGTGGGTGCGTCCGGCGCACCGAGCCACTCGGCATAGACGACGGGATGGCCGGGCGTGTCGAGGACTTCGACCGTCAGGGGACCGGTGGCGCGCAGACGGTCGGCGAGCCAATCGGCCGCACGCCGCACCTCTCCCCTGCTCTCCGGGTCCGTGCTCACGCTGGGAATTGCGCCGAAGGTCAGAAGGTCTGCCAGGTTCGCGTCCTTCTTCCCGTCCAGATACGCCAGAACCTCCTCCATCATTTCCCCCCGTCCACGCTGAGGACCTGCCCGGTGATCCAGCCCGCGTACTCGGAGGCGAAGAAGAGGACGGCATGCGCGATGTCGTCGGGCGTCCCCAGTTTTTTCAGCGCGATCCCCTCCACCAACTTTCTCTGCCCCTCCTCGCCGTAGCTCTCCCACTGCCTTTCCGTCGTCGGGTTGCTCCGCACGAAGCCCGGCGCGACGTTGTTCACGGTGATGCCGAAGGGGCCGAGTTCGTGCGCGAGTTGCCGGGTCAGGCCGATCTGCGCGGCCTTGGCGCTCGCGTAGGCCTGAATGCCCGTGAGGCTCACGCCCAGCCCCGCCCCGCTGGAGATGTTGACGATGCGCCCGGAGCCCCGCGCCTTCATCAGCGGCGCGGCGGCCTGCGCGAAGTAGAAGGCGCCGTCCACGTTCACCCGGAAGATGGCGTGCCAGTCGTCCTCAGAAATTTCTTCCAGAGGTCGCCCCACCTGGCCCAGCACGCCGCCCGCGTTGTTCACGAGCACGTCCACCCGCTCTCCCCCACTCGCCTCCTGCACGAAGGCTTGGACGGTTTCGCAGTCGCTTACGTCCACCACGCGGACGTTGAGGGGCACGCTGCGTTCCAGCGCCTGCTGCTCCGTCATCGCCAGCCCGTCCCGGTTCAGGTCGCAGGCCCAGACGGTCGCGCCGCGCTCGGCGAAGGCGAGGGAGATCGCGCGCCCGAAGCCGTGGGCCGCCCCGGTGACGATCACCCGCTGCCCGTCGAAGCGGACGTTCACACCCGCACCGCCATCACGGCGCGCAGTTCATCCAGGTTGGCGGTGCCGAAGTCCCGCCGCCCCTCCTCCAGGTCATGCACCAGTTCGATCAGGCGCGCGGTGAGGGGGGTGGGCACGCCCCACTTCTCCCCGAAGGCGACGATGGGGCCGAGTTGCGCATCCGCTTCAGTGCGGCGCTTGCGAACGGCCAGGTCGCGCCAGATGCCGCTGTGGGTCTTGGCACTCTTCCGGTTGAAGGTGACCATGTCGTCGAGGGAACGCTGGGAGGTTTCCTCGGAGGCGCCGGGCAGGAAGGCCGTGGGGTCGAAGCCGTTGAAGCTCTCCAGCTTGATGCCCCCGGCGGTCGCCACCCGCAGCACCTCGCGGGCGATCTCGCTGTAGAGGGGGCGGTACTCGGGCCACGCGAGGGCGTCCGCGATGCCGTCGTTCGTGAGGGCGGTGGCGAAGAGTTGCGCCCCGTAGGCGAGCTTGCTCCACAGGTAGCCGAGGATATTGGGCGTGAGGACGGCGTTGGGCTCGAACTGGCGAAAGGCCGCGTACAACTCCTGTGCCCGCTCGCTCGCCCTGCCGTCCAGTTCCCCCAGCACGACCGCGCCCCGCCCCCCGTAGTGAATGACGCCCGGCGAGAGGTAGTCGGCGCCGAAGTTGACGAAGCTGCCGAGGACGCGTCCCGGGCCGAAGTGCTCCGCCAGCGTGAGGGGATTGAGGCCGTTCTGCACGGAAACCACGCAACCGTCCGGCGCCAGATGCGGCGCGAGGGCGAGCGCAGCCCCCTCGGTGTCCTGCGCCTTGGTGCAGAGCAGCACCCGGTCCCACTGGCCGCTGAGGCTTTCGGGCGTGGCGGCGGTGGCGGGCACGGTGAACTCAGTAATGGGTCCCTCGATCCGCAGGCCGCTCCTGTTCATCGCCGCCACGTGCTCCGCCGCGCGGTCCACGAAGGTCACGTCATGCCCCTCCCGCACGAGGTGCGCGCCGATGGTGCCGCCGATGGCCCCCGCGCCCCAGACCAGCAGCCTCATCGTTGCCCCCGGCCGAAACCGACGGGAGCGGCCGTCCGGTCCTCGCCCCAGCCACCCTCCAGCAACTCGCGCGTCTCCCCCACCGCCACGTCCCAGATCGCCCGCATGTCCTCGTCGGGGCGCTGGTAGCGTCCGCCGTAATTCCCTTCACCCAGGAAGTCGCGCAGTTCCCGGGGGGGCAGCAGGCGCAGGCGGTCGAGATCGGTCATGGGCTTTTCCTCGTCGGGCAGGTCCACACCTTCCAGCCGCGTCCAGGGGAAGTTCTCCATCCACGAGGCGTGGGAGGCGTTGGGGTCGGTGGCCTGCACCTTGGCCCACACCCGCGGCGCGTTCCACCAGTTGTGGAACTTCACGCGCGCCTCCGGGTGGTCGGCCATCCACTCGCCCACAAAGCCCTGCGCGGGCGAGTTGCCGCCGTGCCCGTTCACGATCAGGATGCGGCGGAAGCCCTGCTCGTAGAGGCCGTCCAGGATGTCCCGCACGACCGCGAGATAGGTCTGGACCCGCAATGTCACGCTTCCGGGGTACGCGCGGAAATACGGGGTGATCCCGTAGGGCAGCACTGGAAAGACAGGCACACCGAGCGGTTCGGCGGCCTCCTCCGCGAGCTTCGAGGGCAGGATGTTGTCCACGCACAGGCTGAGGTAGGCGTGCTGCTCGGTGCTGCCCAGGGGCAGGACGCAGCGGTCGTCGCGGGTCAGGTGCTCCTCGACCTGCATCCAGTTCATGTCCTCAATTCGCATGGGGGGTCCTTTCTTCAGGGGCACGGTCCTGGGAGGCCAGCCTCATCCGCCGCTCCTCGATCAGGGGGAGGAGGGTGCCCTCCACAGCGCGGGGGTCGGGGACGTGGCGGTACTCAAAGGCCTGGGTGCCGCTGGGGAGCTCGGCCACGACCCGCTCCGAGCCTGTGGCGTACACGATCACGTCGCTGCCGCGCAGCAGCTCGGGGAGCCCCGGGCTGTCCAGGGTGACGGCCTGAACGTGGTCGATGTGCGGGGCGAAGCGCGCCACCCCCGCCCGCATGGTGGGCAGGAAGTCCTCGAAGGTGACGACCAGGCCCAGCCGCATGAGGGGACTCAGGGCGGCGAGCGCCGTGCGGGTGAAATCGGCCGGGATGAACTGCACCGACACGACCGGGGGGCCGCTCAGCAGGTCGCGCACCTGGGCCTCGCGGTGGCCGAGGGTAATGACGAGGTCCATCTCCGAGACCCGCGCCGCCACCGCGTCGTCCAGCAGGTCCTGCACCGTGAGGGCCTCGATGCGGTCCCCCGGGGGCAGCTGCTTTCTCAGCTCGTCCACGTAAAAGCGGGTCGCCTCGGGGAAGATGCCGACGAAGGCGAGGCGCAACGGGCGCTCCGGGGAGCGGAGACGGCCCAGCCCGGTGCCCAGCGCCTGCGAGACCTCCTCGGGGGTGAAGCCCAGCCGCTCCGCCTCGGCGAGCAGCCGCTCGACCGCCCGGTGCAGCGCCGCGAGGTCGCGCTTTGGCGCCCCATCCACCCCGTCCGCGACGAAGGTGCCGCGTCCCGGATGGGTGGTGAGCAGGCCCTTTTGCCCCAGTTCCTTGTACACCCCAGCCACCGTCACGTGCGCCAGCCCGAGGTCCTGCGAGAGTTCGCGCACCGACGGCATCTGCGCCCCGCGCGGAATCTCCCCGCAGGCGACCCCGTACTCGATCTGCCCGCGCAGTTGCACCCCCACCGGCACCGCCAGCGAGCGGTCGATGCGGAAGGCGAAGCGCGGCGGGGCCGTGTCGGGAGGGGGGGCGGGCTCGCTCATGGGGCGGCCTGCCCGGGACGTGGATCGTACAGGTGACACGCGACGTATTGTCCGGGGTCGGTCTCCAGCAGCGCGGGCTTTTGGGTCACGCAGCGGTCGAAGGCGTGCGGGCAGCGCGTGCGGAAGGGGCAGCCGCTGGGCACGTTCAGCGGGCTGGGAATCTCCCCCTCCACGGCGGGCGCGTCCGTCCGGTGCGCGGGGTCGAGCCTGGGCGCGGCGGCGAGCAGGGCCTGGGTGTAGGGGTGCTTGGGACGCTCGAACACGTCGTCGGTGCCCGCCACCTCCACCACCGAGCCGAGGTACATCACCGCGACCCGGTGCGAGAGGTGGCGCACCAGCCGCAGGTCGTGCGCGACGAACAGCACCGTCAGGCCCAGCCGCTCCTGCAACTCCAGCAGCAGGTTCACGACCTGCGCCTGCACGCTCACGTCGAGGGCGGAGACGAGTTCGTCCGCCACGAGGCACTGGGGCTCCACGGCCAGCGCCCGGGCGATGCCGATGCGTTGCCGCTGCCCACCCGAGAACTCGTGGGGTAACCGGCTTTCTGCCTCCGCGGGCAGGCCGACGAGGTCGAGGAGTTCGCGGACCCGGGCGGGAATCTCGGCGGGAGGGCGCATCCTATGCACGCTCAGCGCCTCGCGCAGCGTCTGTCCCACCGTCATGCGCGGGTTGAGGGACGAGAAGGGATCCTGGAAGATCATCTGCACGCGGCGGTTGTAGGCGCGCAGCTCGGACCCGCGCAGCCCCAGCACGTCGCGTCCCTCGAAGGTGATGCTGCCCGCGTCGGCGGTATGCAGCCGCACCAGGCAGCGCGCGAGGGTGGACTTGCCGCAGCCCGACTCGCCCACCAGCCCCAGCGTCTCGCCGCGCCGCACGTCGAGGTTCACGTCGTTGAGGGCGCGCACGACCCGCCGGGGGACACCGCGCAGGCGGTCGAGCGGCGAGGAGGGCGCCGGGAAGAACTTGTTCAGCCCCTGCACGGTGAGGATGACCTCGCCGGGGGCATTCTGCTCGGCGGCGACCACGTTCTCGTAGGCCGTCATCCCCGCACCTCCGGTCTGGGCAGTTCGGCATGGTGGACACAGGCGCTGAAGCGTCCGGGGGCGACCTCCTCCAGGGGCGGCTCCCCGACCTGGCACTTCAGGGTCGCGTAGGCGCAGCGGGGCACGAAGGGGCAGGCGTCGCCGAGGGCGAGCAGGTTGGGCGGCGAGCCCGGGATGGGTTGCAGGGGCACCCGGCGGTCTCCCCCCTCCGGCAGCGAGCGCAGCAGGCCCAGGGTGTAGGCGTGCTTCGGGGCACGGAAGAGATCGAGGACGGGCGCCGTCTCCACCAGCGTGCCCGCGTACATCACGGCGACCCGGTCACAGGTCTGGGCGACCACCCCGAGGTCGTGGGTGACGAGGATCAGGCCCATGCCCAGTTCCTCGCGCAGCCGCAGGAGCAGCCGCAGAATCTGGTCCTGAATGGTCACGTCGAGCGCGGTCGTGGGCTCGTCCGCGAGGAGCACCTTCGGCTGGGAGGCGAGCGCGATGGCGATCATGGCCCGCTGGCGCATCCCGCCCGAGAACTGGTGGGGGTAGTCGCGCAGCCGGGCAGCGGGCGAGGGAATGCCGACGAGGCCCAGGAGTTCGGTCGCCCGGTCCCGCGCCGCCCGACCCGTCAATCGGGCGTGCTCGCGCAGGTTCTCGCCGATCTGCTCTCCTACCGTCAGGACGGGGTTGAGGGCGGTCATCGGTTCCTGAAAGATCATGCCGATCTGGCCGCCGCGCACCGAGCGCAATCGGGTGTCCGGCAGGGAGAGCAGATTCTGCCCGTTCCAGCGCACCTCCCCGCTGACCTGCGTGGGCGGGCGGTGCAGCCGCAGCAGGGCGCGCAGGGTCACGCTCTTGCCCGACCCGGACTCGCCGACCAGGCCCAGCACCTCGCCGGGCCGCAGGTCGAAACTCACGCCGCGCACGGCGTCGAGGGGACCGCGCGGGGTGGCGAAGCGCACGCGCAGGTCGCGCACGGAAAGGGTGGTATCGACCGCGACCGTCATGAGCGGGGCCTCAGGGCGTCCGCCAGGCCGTCGCCGATCAGGCTGAAGCCCACACCCGCCAGCGTCAGCGCGAGGCCGGGGAAGGTCGAGACCCACCACGCGCTCGCCATGAAGTTCTTGCCGTCCGCGACCATCACGCCCCACTCGGGGGTGGGGGGCTGCGCGCCCAGGCCCAGGTAGCCCAGCGACGCGCCGAGCAGGATGCCCAGGCTCATGTCGGTCATCAGGTACACGATGCTCGGCGTGACCGCGTTCGGCAGCAGGTGGCGCAGCAACCTGCGCGCCGGGCTGTAGCCCATCACCTGGGCGGCCTGGGCGTACTCGGCCCTCTTCTGCGCCAGTACTTCCCCGCGCACCAGCCGCCAGTACGTCACCCACCCCACCGCGCTCACCGCGAGGTAGAGGTTGAGGAGCCCCGGCCCGAGCACGGCCACGATGGCGATCACCAGCACCAGGAAGGGGAACACGACCACCAGGTCCGCCAGCCGCCCGAACACCGCGTCGAGCCACCCGCCCGTGAAGGCGGTCAGCGCGCCCATCAGGCTGCCGAACACGAAGGGGAAGAGGGTGGTGAAGAGGGCGATCTGGAGGTCGATGCGTGCCCCGTACACCACCCGCGAGTACACGTCGCGCCCGAAGTTGTCGGTGCCAAACACGTGCCCGGCGCTCGGCCCCTTGAGGATCGCGTTGTAGTCGAAGTCGGTGGGGCTGTGGGTGGCGACGAGCGCCGGGAACAGCGCCGCGAACAGCAGCACGCCGAGGATGACCAGCCCCGCGAGCAGGGTGGGCTTGGGCCGCGAGCGCCGCCGGGTACGGCTGGGAAGGGGCGCCGTGGCCGCCGCGTCCGCGCCCCTAAGCATGCTGCGCCCTCGGGTCGAGGCGGGCGTGGATGAGGTCGGTCAGCAGGAACACCAGGGAGACGATGACGGCGAACATCAGCGTCAGCCCCTGGATCACCGGGTAGTCGCGCCCGAAGATCGCGTCCACCATCAGGCGGCCGACACCGGGGATGGCAAAGACGGTTTCAGTGATCACCGCGCCGCCGATGAGCGCCCCGATGTTCAGGCCGAGCAGCGTGACGGTGGAGATCATCGCGTTCCGCAGGACGTGCCGCGTCATGATCACCCGGCTTCTCAGGCCCTTCGCCCGCGCGAAGTCCACGTATTCCGCCGTCAGCACCTCGATGATCGAGGCGCGCAGGGTCCGCATCAGGACCGCCGCGAGGTTGAAGCCCAGCGTCAGGGCGGGCAGGAAGAGGTAATAGAGGTGCTCGGCGAAGGTATCGCCGTACCCGCCGATGGGAAACCACCCCAGCCGCGCGCCCAGCAGGGTGAGCAGTTGCAGGGCGATGTAGAACACTGGCAGCGAGAGGCCGACCTGGAAGACGGCGCGAATCACGGCGTCCACCCAGGTGTTGCGCCGCACCGCGGCGAGCACCGCGAGCGGCACGGCGAGGAGCGCGCCCAGGACGGCGGCGTACAGCGTCAGAAACAGCGTGACGGGCAGCCGCTCGGCGATCAGCCGCAGCACCGGCACCTTGAGGCTGGTGCTGATCCCGAAGTCCCCCTGGAGCAGCCGCCCCACGAAGCGCGCGAACTGCACGGGCAGCGGCTGATCGAGGCCGAGTTCCCGCCGGGTGCGCTCGACGATCTCGGGGGTGGCGCGGTCTCCCAGGATGGCGCTCGCGGGGTCGCCGGGCAGCAGCCGCACGAGGGTGAACACCAGCACCGCCGCGAGGATCAGGGTGGGAATGATTTGCAGCAGGCGCGTGAGGACGTAGGTCCATCGCATAGGAACCTCTTGGAGCTTTGGTTCAGAAGTGAGCCCCTCTTCACCGAAGTGGTAGAGGCGAGGTTTTACTCCTCCCCCTTGACTTGCAAAGCTGCGAGGCAGAGGGGGGAGGCCGGGTGGGGGTGAACGGGCCTGACGTTCAAGAAAAACGGTTCGTCAAATCCTCGTCTTCACTTCTCCAGGGACGTGGCCGTGAAGATGTTGTTGCCCAGCGGAATCTGCACGAAGCCCCGCACGTTCTTGGCGAGCGCCACTGGGTACGGCGTCTCGTACAGGAAGACGATGGGGGAAGCCTTCATGTAGATGTCCTGAATACGGCGGTACTGCCCGGCGCGCTTGACGCGGCTGGTCTCCGACTGGCTCTGCGCGAAGAGCTTTTCCACCTCGGCGTTCTTGAAGCCGGTGTGCAGGCTCTCCACGTTCTCGTAGATGGCGAAGTAGCTGGTGATCTGGCTGGGATCGTTGATGTCGTTTGTCCAGCCCGCAGTCCGCATCTGGAAGTCGTTCTCGCGGTAGCGGGCGGTCTTGGTGGCCGCGTCGACCTGCTCGATCTTGAGTCTCACGCCCACCTGCCCCCACATCTGCTGGAGGGCCGTGAGGAGCGCGAGGTCGTTGGCGCTCCCCGAGGTGGCGAGGCAGCTCACCTCAAAGCCATTGCCGAAGCCCGCCGCCTGGAGGAGCTGCCGCGCCTTGTTCACGTCGTACGGGTAGCCCTGCTGCGCGGTGAAGAGCGGCGTGGTGGACGACATGAAGGAGCGCATGGGCTTGCCCGTGCCGTAGGTCACGACCTGGATGAGCGCGTCCTTGTTCGTCGCGTAGTTCAGCGCCTGCCGCACCCGCACGTCGGACAGGGGGTTGGCCGAGCCGTTCTTGAGCTTCGGCCGGTTGTTCATCGTGATGAAGTTGACCTGCGTGGATGGGAAGAGCTGCATGTTGATCTTGGGATTCGCCTTGAGTTCCGACACGCGCGAGAGCGGGATGAACTCGGCGCCCTGCAACTCGCCCGCCTGCAACTTGAGGATGCGGGTGTTGTCGTCGGGGATGATCTCGAAGCGCACGGCGTCGAGGTACGGCAGGGCCTTGCCGTCCTCGCCCTTCTGCCAGTAGTAGGGGTTGCGCTTGAGGACCATGGAGGAGCCGCGCTTCCACTCGCTCAGGACGAACGGCCCCGAGCCGATGGGCTTCTCCGCGAACGCCTTGGCCTTTTCGGCGTCGTTCTTGCCGGGGGCGGCGTTGAAGAGTTTCTGGGGCATGATCGCCGCGTTGAAGGTCGCCAGCGCGGCGGGCAGGGTGGGGTCGGGACTCTTAAGGTTCAGCACGACCGTGTTGCCCTGCGCGGTGATGGAGGTGATGGAGGCGAGCGAGCCGTTCCAGGCGCCGTTGTTGGGGTTGCGCGCCCGGTCGAGGGACCACTTCACGTCCTGCGCGGTGATGGGCGAGCCGTTGGCGAATTTGATGCCGGGCCGCAGGGTGAGGGTCATCGCCCGGCCGTTGGGGCTCACCACGTAGCGGCTGGCGAGGCCCGGCTTGACGCTCTTGCCGTCCGGGCTGGGTTGCAGCAGGGTGTCGTAAAGGTTGGTCAGAATCCAGATGTCGAGGTTCGCGTCGTTCAGGACCGGGTCGAGAAACAGCGAATCGGCGTAGCGGCCATAGACCATCGTGCCGCCGCGCGTTACGGCGAGCGAGGAGCCGAGCGTCAGGGCGGCACCGAGGGCGAGCGTCAGACGGGTGAATCGGTTCATGCCAACCTCCACAGAAAAGCCACGGGGAACAAGGGGGGACGAACACAGGCGGCAGCGGACTGCACAACGAATTCAAAGTGTTATGGTGAACTGTAACGGTCAGTCCGGCAGTGGTCAAGCACTCCGTCCCCTGTCTGGACGAGTTCCCGCTGACCGCGTGCCGAAACACCACGATGGACTTGCCCCGCCTTCAGTACACCTCCCCCGCCCGGCATAACACTTCGCGCCCTTCCCCGGAGGCAGTCCATGCGAAACCCCAAAGGCCGCGCCCTCGTCCTGCTCGCCACCTGCGTGCTTGCGTCCGCCAGTCTGAGCGCGCAAAATCCCGCCCCACAGCGCGGCGGGACCCTGGTGTACGGGCGCTACGCGGATTCGCTGCTGCTCGACCCGGTGTTCACGGACGCCAACCTCGATATCTGGATTCTGACGAATATCTACGACACGTTGATCCAGACGGGGCCGGGGGGCAAGGGGCTGCGGCCCGGCCTCGCGTCGAGCTACGGGTTCTCGAAGGACGGGAAGACCTTCACCCTGACCCTGCGCTCGGGCGTGACCTTCTCGGACGGCTCGCCCGTGACCGTCCAGGACGTGAAATTCTCGCTCGACCGGGCGCGTAAGCCGGACAACGGGGCGTGGAACTTCCTGCTGGGCTCCATCGCCAGCGTCACCACGAAGGGCAATCAGGTCATCCTGAACCTCAAGAACCCCGACCCCAGCCTGACGGCGGCGCTGGCGACCTTCAACTCGGCCATCGTGCCGCGCAAGCTGTTCGCCAATGCTCCGGGCAAGACGGACGCCGACAAGGCGAAGGCGGTGGGGGAAAAGCCCCTCGGCTCGGGCCCCTTTGTGCTCAGTGAGTGGAAACGCGGCTCGTCCATGGTCCTCAAGCGCAATCCGCGTTACTGGCAGAAGGGGGCGGACGGCAAGCCCCTCCCCTATCTCGACGCTGTCCGGTTTGAGATCATCCCCGACGACAACACCCGCATCCTCAAATTGCAGGCGGGCGAGCTGCAGGGCGCCGAGTTCATCCCCTTCTCGCGGGTGGCGGAACTCAAGGCGAATCCCAAGATCAACATGCAGCTGTTCCCCTCGACTCGCGTGAGCTTCGTGGTGCTGAACACGCGGCCCAAGCTCAAGGACGGGTCGGCCAATCCGCTCGCCAACCTGAGGCTGCGGCAGGCGCTGAACTACGCGACGGACAAGAAGGCGCTGATCTCGCTCGTCACCTTCGGGAACGGCAAGCCCATGCAGTCGTATCTGTCGAGCGCCACGCCGCTCTTCTCGCCGCAGAACACGTATTCCTTCGACCTGAACAAAGCCAAACAGCTCTTCGCGGCCTCGGGGGTGAAGGCGGGGTTGGCGCTCACCCTCCAGGTCGTGGCGGGGAACGCCGACCAGCTCGCGCTGGCGACGGCCCTTCAGCAGATGTGGGGACAGATCGGAGTTCAGCTCAGGATCGAGCAGTTGGAGAGCGCGACCGCCAACGGGCGGTACCAGGCGAACGACTTCCAGATGCAGATGAACTACTGGAACGACGACATCGCCGACCCGAATGAACTCACGGCCTACGCGGCGGTGTACAGCTCCGCCGAGTCCTTTCACACCGGCTTTCAGAGCAAGGAGGTGGACAGCCTCTTTGCCCAGAGTCAGCGCGAGATAGACCCGGCCAAGCGTGCCGCCCTCTACAAGCGGATTCAGAGCCTCTACGTGAACGCCGCCCCAATGGTCTTCCTGTACGAGCAGCCCTTCCCGGTGGCGCTGGCGAAGAATGTGCGCGGCTTCGTTCAGACACCGCTCGGCAACAACGTCTTCGTGAACACGTACCTGGCGCGATGAGGGGGGAAGACCTGACACCGGACCTCGTGCGGCAAGTCACGCGCCTGGCTGGGTTGGACTTGGCCCCTGAGCGTGCGGCGGACCTCGTACCGCTCCTTCAGTCCGTGCTGGAGGGGGACGCGCGGATCGCCAGACTCGACCTCGGTCCACTGAGCGCCCTGGGTCCACCCTGGACGGAGGGGTCACGTGAGTGAGGACACTGCAATTCATCCTCCCCAGCCGACCTCTTCCCCGTCTCGGTCCAGTGGGGTCGGCATACCGAGTTTCACGACGTGGCGGAGGCGTTGGGCCACCGCCTGGTGATCCTGTGGCAGATGCGGGCGGGCTTGCCTTTGGTGCGGGCTGCGGACGGCTCGGCGCTGGATGCACGGGAGCTGACGCGGGCGGCGCTGCTGGACTGGCGGACGTATTGAACAGCGGGGAGGGCTGGGGTGGACTCACGCCATGTCACTGCGGCCTCCTGGCAGCTTAAGTTCTGGAGGAACGCGTTCTCTGCTTCGTTACCCTCCGGAGTGTCTATAGTGCGGACATGCCACACAACTTAAAATGCGCGGGCCCTGCCCGCGGCATGAAGGCAGGAGGTTCATGACAACGACCAGGTATGCCGGTCGTGTTCGAGCCGCTCGTCCTCACCTGCTCGAGCTCCTTGCCACGCGGCCCACTTGGCATGCGGATGACCTGCGCGCCGCCTCCGAGCTTGAGGAACCAGTCCTCCAAGAACTGCTCTCCGACCTTCTGGGTGACGGCACCCTTCGTCAACGTTTTATCGATCCATCCAGGGCTGTGGCTACCGGGGCAACCTACAGTCTGAACACTTCCCTGGCGGCTCCCGCTCTCCCGCCCGTTCTGTCCCCCTTACAGCAGAAGGTCATGGCGTACGTCGTGGGTCGTAAGGTTACGCTGGGTGACATCGGTAGCGCCGTGAATTGTCCAAGAAGTGATCTGATTGAGGTTCTGGCGTTTCTGGAGAGCCATGACCTGGTGACCTGCAGGTATATCGGGCACCTGCCTATTTTTTCTCAGCGTTGAAGGCTGAGCTTGACTTCCCCGTGCTTTCGCACGTTTTCTCGTGTGGAACGGGAAGAACTACTTTCTTCAACTTTTCACGTCTGGGTTGATCAAAATCGTGTCACCCAACATGACGTCGTGACCTGGTGAGCACACTCAAGGGGCCTGGCGCCTCAGCATGTGGAGTTCCTACTGGCTCGCCCCCATGAACGCCACGTTGAAGCCAGTACGCCGCGTCATCAGGGTCGGAAGTCAGTCACGAGGACAGAAGGTAAACGAAAGTGGCCCCCTTCCTGACGATGAAGCGCCTCCCCTGGCCCACCTTAGGGGTACAGATCGAACCCACTGGCGTTGAGCAGCTGCTCGAGGCGCTGCTTGGCCAATTGCATCTCCGCCGTGGTGGGCGCCTCGAAGTACACCTTGGTGGGACGACCCGGGCGGCTGCGGGCCAGGTTCCAGGTGACTTCCGAAGGCACTTCGTCGAATTGTCGGAGCGCCGCCTTGATGGCCTTTTCGGGAATACCGGCATGAATCGCCATGTCGTCTTTGATCACGCCCCACCGTAGCAAGAAAGGTTCAGCGCAAAAGGCTTCAGAGGATGGATGGTGCCCCTGAGGAATGGTCCTATCCTGTCCCCACGAACTCCCCGTCGAGCCAGTAGGCCGCGTCCTCCCCGTCGCCGCCCTGCCATGCCAGCCGCTCCTGCCACAGGTGCAGGGCCTCGGCGCGCGCCTCCCCGTGGCAGCCCAGGTAGTCGGCCAAGACATTGCGTTCGGCGGGCGCAAGCCCGGAGGAAGGGCCGCCCCGGTCTTCCTGATAGGCGTCGTCGAGCAGGTCCACGAGTTCGGCGGGAGTGAGATCGGCGGGGCGCATGGGGGGAGGGTAGCGTGCCCTCCGCTGACCATCAGGCGTTGACCTCCTGGGCAGCAGCACCCTCAGGTCGCGTGTTCACCGCCCGGCTTGCTGTGCCGACCATGTGACCGGACTGGGAAGCGACGCAGCGCGACGGCAAGGACGGCCACCGGGACGAAGGTGGTGACAGCCAGCAGCCGCTGCATCAACCCGGGATACGTCTGCGTTGGGCCGGGGTACAACCCGGTGAACATTGCGAAGAGCACCAGGTAGCCCGCGAGGTTGATCAGCAGGTACACCCGAACCCCACGTGAGAGCAGCCTCCACGTGGCGAGGGGGAGCAGCACCGGGAGGATGAGCGAGGCGACGGTGAATGGATTGCGGCCATGCAGGGGGTCCGGCAGAGGGTGCAGCCAGGCCCAGAAGTTCATCGCGCCTGTCAAGGCCAGGGCGAGCGTGACCAACGCCACCAGCACCACCGGGACCCGGCGGGACAACTGCAGCGCGAACCAGGCGGCGGTCACGATGGTCACCAGGGCGCCGAGCAGGGCTCCCGTGTTGGCGATGCCGGGCACGTTGGAGTGGTCTGAGCCCAGGTCACTCGCGGTCGTTCGAAGGAAATCAAAGCCTGGGAAGGAGGGGGCGGCGAGCACCTGTGAGCCGAAGTACAGGACGGGAACCAGGAGCCCGGCCACCCACAGGAGGGGCAGCGGACGGACATGGGCTGCTGTCATGGTCGACTGTAACATGCCCTGCTCGCCTTACTGGACGCGTATTGACCGTCCGTGGGACACCAGGGCCCTGCTCAGGAGCGCGCTGATCCGGGCGGCGAGGATACCGAAACGCTGAGGATGCGTGGTGGACAGCTCTCCAGCGCCGCGGTGCGGGCCGCACCCGGATGGCCTCCCAGCCGGGCGTCGAGATCCCGGTTCAGCAGCAGGGCGGGCATGCGGTCATGCACCTCGGCCAGGTCCGGTGTCGGGGGGCGGGTCACGATGGTGCAGGACTCCAGCGCCCCCTGCAATGTTTCGAGCTGATTCCACAGCCCAGCGACGAGCAACGGCAGCCCGTCCCGTCGGGCGATCCGCACGCGCGTCTTCACGCCATCCCGCATCGGCCATTCCCAGAACCCGGCGAGGGGGATGACGCAGCGCCGGGTTCTGAACGCGTCTCGAAACATGGGCTTGTCCTCGACGCTCTCGATGCGGGCGTTGAATGTGGCGTACCGCCTGGCCTGCTTCAGACTCATGCCGCTCGGCACCAGACCCCAGCGGCCGGAGGAGGCCTCATAGCCTTCTTGGTGGCGCCGCACGAACCGCAAGGGGTCGGTGGGCCGGATCTCAGATGCGGGTGATGTACACGGTGTACAGCCGCCCGGGCCAGCGGCGGGCGAGTTCAGTCCGTCCCAGGCGGTCGAGGTAGCTGCGGACGGTGGCCTGTCGCAGTTGCCCGAGGCGCACGGCGGGGAGGCTCATGTTGTCGGCGGCCGTGCGGGTGACCTCGCCGCCCTCCCCCAGCCAGTGTTCGGGCAGACCGCCCAGACACAGGCCGACGAGGCGCAGGAACACGCCCATGTCCTCCTTCGCGTCGGACGCGCCGCTCGCGGGCTTCGGGAACTCCAGCTTCTCGGTCACCCCGTCGTAGCGGTTGCCCTCCTTGTCCACGTGGCCGGGCTTCGTGATGAGGGGGATGACCGCGCCCTTGGAGGGGATGAACCGGAAGGCGGCGGCCTTCGCGCGCCACTTCGCCTCCCCGCCGTCCGGCTCACTGGGGTTGAGCATCGCGGTGTAGATGCCGATGATGCGCTGCTGCACCTCGTGGATGTTCAGGCGGTGGTTGGCGAGCTGAATGTACGCCATCGCCGCGTCCACCGCGCCGGATGCGAAAGGCAACCCCCGGGGGTCGTTCCAGAGGGCGCCCTCGGCCGTCCACACGAACTGCCCGCGCTCCCAGGTGCGTTCCCGCACGCCCTGGCGCAGGTAGAGGGCGGTCACCATGTCGGCGGCCGTGGTGCCCAGGGCGGTGTCGGACTCCACGCGCACTCCGGATTCCAGGTCGAGGAAGGCGATGCGGGCGGGGGCGTCCGGGCCGGGGTTGGCGTCACCCTGCGGGAACACCGTGGCGTTCTCGCCGTCGAGGAAGACCTCGGTAAGCCAGCGCTCGCTCATCAGCGTGCCGAGGTTGTTCGCCTGCCAGAACTCCTCCAGGCCGAGGCGGGCAGTCTTGTCCTGCACCTCGCCGTACGTGAAGGCGTCCCCGATCAGGAAGGAGGTGGCGATGCGGAGGGCGGCCTGAAAGAGCGGGTTGAGGAAGTACATGCTGGGGCAGCGCAGCCGTTCGGCGTCCCGGTTCATCCCGTAGCGCCCGGTGCGGAGGGGTCGCCCGGCCCCGTCAGCGTACGTCCAGCCGCCGCGCAGGCCGGGGGCGGTGCTCCCGGTGGCGTCGAGAATGGTGGGGTTGGCGGGGAGGGAGGCGCCGCGGAGCTGGGCGGTGGCGGGGGTACTGTCCTCGCGGGGACTGCTGACCGGTTGCCCGTCAGGGCCAAGAATATAGGTCGTTGTACTCATCCCCTTCCGCGTTCGGGCCGGACTGCACCGTGAGGCTGGCCGCAGCCTCCGCTGCACGGTCCTGGCGGTCCTGGACGGGCGGGTCATAAATGCCCAGCCGAGGGCGTCCCAGCGGTCGCTGGACCTCCCGAGATGCTTCTTGATGTCTTCCTTGCGCTCGACCTTCGCGCGGCCCTGCGTGTCGAAGGAGTACTTCACGGCGACGGCCTCGCCTTCCATCTTCCCGTCCGGGGGGAGCTGCCCGCCCTCCTTGAGCCAGTCGCGGGAGGCGAACCAGATCTGCGCGCGGAGGTTGCTGTACCCCTCGGTGGTGGCGGGCACGCCGACGGTGACGGGAATGACGACGATGCCCAGGGCCGCCGCGCGCTCGCTGTGCCGGAGGTGGTCGGTGACGCCGCCACCGTTGCCAGTGTCATCGATCTTGACGTGGACAGGGCCCTCGGAGACGGGGTAGTCGAGCGTTTCCCGTAGTTCCTGCACGAGGTCCATGACGTGTCCGGCCACCTCGACGTTGTCCTGCTTCGCGTGAACGCGGGGCGGCAGCGCCCGCTTGCGTGCCCGGAGGATGGGCTGCAAGACCGTGCTGTCATCCCCGAAACGGGCGACGTCCACACCCAGGTCGAAGGCCCCGGTGATGGGCGCGTCGTCCGCGTCGTACCGCAGCCGGGCAGCCTCCACCAGGGTGAGACCGATGACGGTGTTCTCGGACTGCGTCGGGAAGTTGCCCCGGACACGCACCTGATAGAGCGGGGAGTCCTCCCCCCACTCCTGGCGTTTCTCCATCACCCAGTCCCGCGTGGCGAGGCCGGGAATCAGGATCTCGCCGGAGATGACGTTCGGCGTGTCCTCGGAGGAGATGTGGATGGTCTCCCGGAGGTGGCGCTTGGTGGTGAACGCGTCGTAGAAGGTGCCGCTGACCTGGGTGGGGTTGCTGATGAGGAAGAGACTGGCGCCGCTCGCCATGTTCCCCTCGATGGCTTCGAACAGCGCTTCATCCACGCCGGACGCCTCGTCAATGATGAACAGCAGGTCCACGCCGGACACCCCGGCGATCTTTTCCGGTTCGTTCGTGGCGAACCCGAGGACCTCGCTGTCCCGGTAGTGGAAGCCGGTGCCGGGGTCCACTAAGAGGTCGCCGGGAAGCCAGGCGGCGCGGCGGCGGGCCGTGAGTTCCTTCCAGATGATGATCTTTACCTGGCGGGCGGTGGGCGCGCTCAGGACGGTGCGGCTGCCCTCCTGGCACAGGCAGCGCCACAGGGCGATCACAGCCGCCGTGGTGGACTTTGAGACCTTGTGACCCGAGCGGACGGCGACCTTGCGCTTGTCCCGGACGGCCAGGAGGATGTGCTCCATCGCGGCCCAGACCGTCAGGCCGAGCACGTCCCGGGCGAAGCCGACTGGGTCATCCCGGTACCGGGCGAAGGGGTTCTCGTCGGCCCGGGGCGAGGGCTTGGGGGCGGTCTCGGTCAGGCCGCGCTCCAGGCCCCGGAGGAGCGGGGACGCCAGAATGGGCTCAGTAGCGAACGGTGGCCCAGTGTCTTGTAAGAGCGCGTCCAAGTTCACGACGCAGGGCCGCTGGCTCGAAGGTCTGGAGGACTGCGTCGTCGGGGATCACCTCCTTCAGGGCGAGCTCGGCCTTGAAGCCGAGCTCGCTCAGCACGCGGTCCATGTCCGCGAGGCTGATGCTGCGCTCGCCCTCCCGCTTCTGGATGCGCTCGACCATCCCGCCGATCTTGTCGAGCAGGCCGACGGCGCTGGCGAGGTCGGGGAGCTGGCGCGGCTTGTTCTCGAAAGCCTCGGGGATGGGGTGGGGGGCGGGGGCGGCCCCTCTCCGGCTCGCTGTGGCCCTGCTGGACCGCTTCCAGGTAGGTCGCCAGCCGCTCACGTCAGAGCTTGACCTCCTCCTGGTAGCTGCGGGTGTGGCTGGCGTGCCAGGCAATGATGGCGTCGGTGAGGTGGCTGTGGCGCTCCACGTAGTCCTGCAGGAGGGCGCGCATCAGGGCGAGGTCGTGGAGCAGGTTCAGGGGTCCGGGTCCGCCTGCTGCTGCGCGATGGCTTGCTTCAGGGTGGGGGAAGCGTTGACGGCCGCGTAGCGGGCGCTGGGCTTCTGGCCGACGCCGCCGTGGAGCTTGCAGCGGCCCTCCCCGGGGTGATTGTTGCCCCAACCTGCCGGGCGGTTGCAGGGTTTGCCGCTGCGGTTCTCGGCGCCGCAGGTCGGGAGCTTGGCGCCCTCGGCGCGGGTGGTGGGTTTCTGGCCGGGCTTGCGGCGGGGTGTCCCGGTCATGGGGTAGCCCGCGACGTGTCCCTGTCATGGGGTAGATGAGGCATGTCGCGGCTCACTTCCTTGGAACGTTTTAAGGATGGATGAATCAGTCATCGTTGCAGAAGCCCTGGAGGAAGGGCGCAAGTCCGCAGCCGAGTACGCCGAGAAAGGTAATGCCCTGAATTGGGTTGTGCAAATGGGTTTGGGACGAGCGGTTGACGTGTTCAACCACGCAGATCCCTGGACTGAGAAGTACCAGAGTGAGTTGGCGACACTCGAAGAGGAACCACGAGCCACCTGCAGGCATCTCCCCGAGAAGGGCAACTTGAAGCCATAGCTCTATTTCAAGTCTTCCCCTGGATGTTTGTCGCCACGAAAAAAGCCCCACGCTCGGTCATCTCGCCCTGGTCGTTGAGGCGGGTGACTTCTTCTTTCTCCATGCCGCATCGGGCCATCACCCGTTCGACCGTTAGGCCCTCCTCGTCGATCAGGCGGCGCATGATAGTCACCATGGGCAGGACGCCGTGCTCGCCCCTGGCCCAGTTGTGCCGGATGGTGCTGAGCCTCTGGTCTCGGGGCAGCACAGTTACGGCATCACGACGTGGGGCACGAAGGTCGCCCGGTTGTCGGTCACCCGGCCCCGCCCCTCACGGATGCCCAGCCCGCATACCTCGTCCCCCGCCACCCACACACCGAGCACGGGATAACGCGGCGTGCCGTCCTCTCCCCCGAACTCGGGCAGAGGCGTGTACGCCTGCTCGACGAAGAGCAGGTCCCCATAGGCACCGGGCGTCGGCTCTTCCCCGGGCAGGGTGACGTTCTGCCCCTCGCGGGAGTACAACGGCTTGCGGACCACGTTCCCCCCCAGGGCGCCGGGCGCGAGCGCGGCGGGCAGCAGCAGGGGATGGTCCGGTTCACGCTGGTGCAGCCACGCCAGCAGGCCCTTGCTGCCGGTCACCACCTTCCACAGCGGCTCGATGAAGCGGGTCTCGGTGGAGGCAAGGAAGGCCGCGTCCCGGCTTTCCCAGGCAAACTCAAATGGCCACAGCCACATCAGGTTCCGGATGCGCAGCCCCAGCAGGTCCACCAAGTGATTCACCTCGGGGCTCGTCCCCACCTCGTCGGCGGTGAGATAGGACCCGCTCACCCCGGCCTGCTGGGCGAGGTCACGCAGGTAGGTCACCGTGGCGATGTCCTCGTCCACCGGTGCGGAGGAGAAGTGCGCGCTGGTGACGCCGCGCTCTCGGGCGAGGTGCGCCCACTGCTCCCCCAGCCCCTCGTGGATGGTGTTCCATTGGGACGTGCCTGGAGGAAGCTGGCCCGCGGCGAGGCGGTCCTCCAGCCAGTGCCATTGGCTGACCGCGGCCTCGATCAGCGAGGTGGGCGTCTGGGCGTTCACCTCCAGCAGCCGGACGCGGCCCGCAGGGTCGTAGGCGAGGTCGAGCCGCATGTACAGGGTGGGGTCGTCCCGGTCCCAGGACTCGCGCACCGCCTGGTGGAGGTAGGTGGGGATACCCAGCTCCTCCAGCCGTCCCCAGGCGATGGCGGACCCGGTGGCGTCCAGCACCAACCGCGTGAGCTCCTGCGCGTCGGCCCGAATGGTCTCGATCTCCCCCGGCGTGAAGGCATAGCAGGCCTCCTCACCCCAGTAGGGGACGGGGTGCTCGGGGGTCGGGGCGTACCAGGTGAAACCAACGTCTTCGAGACGCCCTTCCCAGTTCGGCCGGGGTGGAAACGTGAGGCGCCGCATCAGCCGCCGACGCTCCCGCTCGCCCGGCTGCTGGTGGTGAAGCCGCCGCGGCTGATTGAGGGGGCCTTGAAGGTGGAATACCCGCTCTTGCTGGAGGTCAGGCCGGTGGTCGCCACGCCGCCGGTGGGGGTGTAGCCCACGTAGCGAGTCGTGCCGCCCGCGTTGTAGATGTACGGCCCGAAGTAGAAGAAGCCGCCGCCTGTCCGGGTGGTCTTCTGGCAGGGGTTTTGCAGGCCCTGGCGGATCTGCTCGCGGTAGGCGGCCTGACACTGGGCGTAGGAGTTGTAGGACGTGCGGCTGTACCGGCTCAGGTCCTGGTCGTTTCCGCAGGCGGCCAGTAGAGCGGGGAGCGCGGCGAGGAGCGGGAGGTGGATGACCTTGCTCATGGTGAATTTTGATACGGGGGAAGCGGGAGGGGCGTTGCATGAGTAAACGCCCGCCCAAGGAGGTCGGCATCCTGGGAGGGGATGGGGCACCTTTCTTGACAGGTATGGGGCGCCTCGTCAGGGTCCTTACGCGGGAAGAACCAAGGACTCTGGACTCGTCGGGCCCGTCGGCGTAAAAAACCTCGCCGACGCGGGATGCTCCTTGATGTGGCGCGAGGTGCAATGTGGGGTGCGAGGGCGGCAGCAAAAAGCCCCACCGCTGGAGTGGGGCGGTGGGTTGTTTCGTTTCGGGCTACAGCGTACGGTCACCTCCTCAAGGGTGGAAGTACGGTGGGGCATGCACGCCAGGCATCGGGGGCGAGCCATTACGATCGAGCGGACAAACCATCCGGGCATCTATGGAGTGTGGCGGAGCACCACGGTCCGGGTGGACCGGCAGATCGTCTTCGTGCCGGACGCGGATCGCCTGCCGGACGAGGACTTGCTGGACGTGGTGCGGGGGATGTTGGATCGCCGCGAGATCTGGTGAGGGCGACCGGTGTGTCCTCGGACTCGTGCCTACCGCCTCCCTACCGCAAAAGCCCCACGCCGAGTGGGGCTGCCCGCCGCCTTCACCCGAGCGGCTCTGAGTTGTGGGTTATGCCCAAAGTACGAGGTCCTCATGAGGAGCTCGTGCAAGTGCGTCCTTCCAGTTCTGCCCTGGATTCTGCCCATCCGCTGTGGGATGGCGTGCCTCTTGGGGCGCCGCTCGGTGGGGCTCGTGCCCAGTTCCTCGGCGGTCTTGGCGTGTGGAGCGTCGAGCTGGGTCACGGTCTCTCACCTCCTCATGGCAGGGTCTCCCAACTGTGGAAGCTGATGTGGCTGATGCTGCGCCAGGGAATCTCGTAGTGGGCGTCATCCACGGTCGTCTCGTAGGGCGTGACGGGCAGGACGGCCTGATTTAACGTGCGGGAGATGCGCTGCTTCTGCTGGAGCGTCATCTCCTGGGTGATGGTGACTCCGTTGTTCAGGTGCAGAGTTACGAGGAGGGGCATGGAGGTCATCCAGCCCATCATCCCTGAGCAGCCCCTACTCCCGCAAATCACCGCTCCAAGCAGGGGCATGGACGGGGGTTGTCGGTGTGCAACCAAAAACCCCGTCCGGAGACGGGAGCTGTGTCGAGCAGCGTCTTACCGGGTCCGGGTTAGGGTGCAGGTGGGCAACCCCTCCGTCTTCCCGTCTTCGATGTAGGTGTTGAAATATTCAGGCGTCTTTTCCTTGTCCACGGTCCTGGCGTACACGCCAGCCAGCGGCTGCCCAATCGCCACGGCGCCCGGCGTCCTCACCACGCACACCTCGCTGACATCCGTGGTCCCGTCCCTGACCAGCCGCAGCGCGAAGATGAATTCGGGATCGGAGTCCAGCGGGTCGAAGACAAAGCTGTCGCCGACGACCTTCCCACCCTCCCGGGTGATGGTCGGTTCATAAAACACCCCGTCCCGCTTCACGCTGCTGCGGGTACCCACCGTCATCGTCCTGGGAGTGCCCACGTTGGCGCCTTGGAGCGTCATGACCCAAATTTGTCCCTGGGCAAAGATCGGATCATTGATGGGGGGCGTGGTAGCAGCCGGGGCGCATCCCACTACCATGCCCACCACGGCGAGGGCGAGGAGACGCAGAACTACTTTGGAAGCACAGAATATTTTCATGCGGCGCTCAGCTTAGCGGGGTGGTCAAGCTTGCGTGGCGAATTTCTGCACGAGGAGTAGAGGCTTACCGAACCCGCAGTGGTTGTCGCGTTTGGGATCACCAGCTTCCTCCCAGCCCAGCGGGTGATAGAGCATTCGCACGCACGTGTGCCCCCATGCCTATGCACCTGCTCCAGGTTGCTGATAGGAGGTTGGGGCCGTCGGTTTGCGTGGGTACGGCCACCTCCCCGGGGGTAGGGTGGGGAATGGACGCGAACAGGGTCGCTTTCGCAACAGCCGAACACCTTTTCAGGCTCTACGTGATGATGTTCTCTGGCATGGAAGTGAAAGAAGAGGCAGTTACGTCAGCAGGTGCCGCAGTTGAAAGCTATTTGGTCAACTGCGGCATGTCCCATGAGGAAGCTGTGCGTTTGAGGGACGAGATTATGCTCTCCTTCCCGTCCTGATCACCGGCACGGGCTCCCCTGGGGGCGGGCATGTCTGCCAGCACTCGCGCGTCAGCCTCAGCTCGTGCGGGTAGAACCTCCCTTTGGGCAACCGTGGCCGGGCGACGGGTCCGGCACGGCGCCATGAGCTTGACCTCGACGGCCACCCGATGAACTCAGGGCCTCTCAACACGGGTTGCCCGGTCGCGCCCGCCGGGGAGCTGGCCATGAGGGACGGTTCGGGTAGGTGACGCGGCACTTTGGGAGGGGGGAAGTGGAAGGGTCAGGGTCATAAGAGTTCCTTCGGTCAGCGGGGGGCCCCCAGCGCCTGAAACCTTTTGAAGGCATCCCGCAGGTAAGCGGCTTGGCATCTGCCTACCCTGAGCGGCATGAATTCCCTGACTGCGGGCATCTTGGGCGAGGTATGGGCGCTGCTGAGAGAGGCGAAGTGCGAGCTGATTCTGACTCAGGAACGGGGACCTGTGGGTCAGGTTCTGGAGTGCATTACCATCGCTCACTACGGGGCAGTCATCGGGCAAGGGCGTGACGCCCATCTCCGGAAGGCCGCCGCTATGGCGTTCATTGAAGCCGTCCAGCACTTGTCGGCTGGCGCTCAACTCGACTACCTTCCCCACTCCGCGACGCCGTTCGGCAGGGTCAGCCAGACGGGCCTCCATCCAGGTTGACGCCCCCCTGGGAGAACCCGTCCCCTTATGTGCATTCACCAGAAGTTCGTCTGGGCCCGCGTCCAGTCGTGCCTGCTCATGCCCGGCTGAGCCATTCAGCTGCGAAGTGGCCGTCGCCCCGCACTCGATATGGAACCCGGCCAGGGAGGAGCACAGGACGTCCGGGCGTTCCTCTCCCCCCGTGCGCTGCTGCCCGTGCTTGGCGGGGTAGTCCAGGGCGGTGAGGGCTTTCGCCAGCTCGCGCTCGCCACTCGTCTCCTTGCGGCAGGCGTTCGTGGGCTTCTGGCCAGCCGAGGCGGCGTGGAAATCTTCACAGCCTGAGGGATTAAGAGAAACTAAACTCTTACTCATGGAGACTAAAGGGGAAGTGGTGGCAGTTTCGATGGGGGTCGGGCTGCTGTTGGGGCTGGTGGTAGGCGTCCTGTTCGGCGATGCCAATACGATGACGCCGATGGGGACCGCTCTGGGCGCCGTGGTTGGTCCCTTTCTCGCGGTGAAACTGCCGTACTGACGTCACGACACCTCCAACAGCCTCAGCGGCCCGCTCTGCCCCTTCAGGCGCGAGGCGGGCCGCCGCCCGTCACGCGATGATCTTCGGCGGAATCTCGTCATGGCCTGGCGTGACAAGCTTCCTGCTGTCGCTCGAACATGGAGTCGAGAGCGGACTACCCGACCTTTACCGCCCAGGAGATCGTCACCGCCATGCGCGAGCGTGGCGCCCGACACCTGGCTACCACCATTCGGCACCACGTCGTGACGGCGATGGGCCGCACGGCTGTGGGCCGGGTGGCCGGGAACTACAACGACCTGGAACGCGTGATGCGCGGCCGCTTCCTTTTGCTCTGAACCCACAACGCCGGTCCCACGCCTGCTTCGCATCTGTCGCGAATCATCCGGAAGGGTGGTCACGCGGCCCCTAGGCAGAGCTGACCAACGGTCAGAGCGGATGTGGTACTGAAGTACATGCAGACCATGCGTCTCCCTGACGGCCACATCCTGGACATGCGGCTCGCGGAGGGCGGTGTGTGTATCCGGCTCCATCCCAGCGTGCGCCCGCCGAGCCTCGGTGACCGCCTCGTCTTCGACTCGCTGGGCGCCTGGGTGGTCGTCGAGCTCCTTCCCGTAAAGGGAGAAGCGGTGGAGGTGCTGGTCCAGATCACCCGGAAGGTGGGGTAGCCCGTCACCGCCCCTCACCCCCTTGGCTCGCAGCCGCGGCAAGGGCAGTGATGGGGGTCCTCTCGTACAGGGCATGCACCACTGCCTGGTGCTTCTCGAAGGCCGCGTTCTCCGCGTCCCGCCGCTGCTTTCCACGCACCCCGTTCAGCAGGTGGCTGTGGTCCAGTTCCCACTGGTAGAGGTCGCTCAGGTGATGCCGCCACGGGTCGTGGTCGGTCATGCCCGCCGCGTCCGGGTGGGGCGTGAGGGTCAGGTTGTACGCCTCGACGTACTCGGCAACCTGCTTCTCCACCCTAGCCTGCCGCGTCTCCTGCGCCTTTCCTGCCCGGTCCTGCGCCACCCGGGCACGCTCCTGGGCACGGGCAAACACCTCGGACATCTCGGCGTGTTCCACGCGGTCACGGAAGTAGAGCTTCATGGGGGCGTCGAGGCGGCGATCCCGGCGCCCCACGCGCATCTCGTTGGGACGCTCGGCGTCGTGCTGGCCCAGGAGGTCCCGGATCATCGCGGGCGTCCAACCGCGTTCCTTCAGCTCCTGGGTGGAGTAGGTGGGGCGCTTCTTGCCCCCCGTCACGCCTTCCCCCTGAGGTCCCGGGTGGTGAGGGTCTGGCTGGCCTGCGGGCCGCTCTGCCGCTCACCGTGGCGCTTGCCGTCCACACGGAGTTCGTAGCGCAGCACCTTTCACCCGTTCTCTGACGGCTGCTCCCAACAGCGGAGAATCCCAAACCTGTGGCCGCCCCCCACCGCTTGGCTGATGCAGCCGTTGGAGCGGCTCACGGCCTGGGTGATGAGTCCCCCCAGGACCGTGCGGTTGGCGTATCGCTGGTAGGCACAACCGCCCATGACCACGCCGGGGGGAGCTGGTATGAAGGGCACATGAACACGCAGCGGCATCCACGCAAGGATGAATGGCAGCGTCTGGTAGACGTGAGCGACACGCTGATCGTTGTTGGCCTGGCGGGCGGGCTGTACGCCCTGATCACGGACCGCACGATCTTGTGGATGGCCGCCGGTCTCTTGCTCACCACCAGCCTGGTGTTGCTGCTGTACGTGCATCACTCCCGCCAGCGCCAGGCTGGCCTCAGAGGTTGGGCGGCCCTGCTCGCTGTCCCGCTGGTTCTGCTGCTGGGTGCCGTCATCGAGCGGGAGGGTTATCAGATCCTTCTGCTCGACCAGGAGCCCTCCTGGGTGCAGGCCAGCGTGCAGGGGAGCTGAGCGGGCAGTCATGACCCGCTCCACGGGGCCGTTTATCTCCACCTGAGCGTCGGGGTGGGCTGGGAGGCGAGGGAGCTGGCCCGCGCCCTCTCGCCGCACTGGCCCTCCTCGCGGGAGTTGACGCGCTTCTTGGTGGGAGCGGTCATGCGGCCCTCCACTGGACCCGGCAGAGTGATACAAGGGTCTTATGCGCCGCCTCAAACCTCTCCAGGTGGTTGGCATTCTCTACGCCGTTGCTCTGGTCGTCAGCTTCCTGCTGTTTCGCGGTGACCCGAGCGAGGCCAGGACGTTGTGGGCTGGGGCAGTTCTGATCGGGCTGGTAGGGCTGCTCGTGTCGTTCCTCTTGTTCTACCAGGCTCGTCAGACCTGGCGGGCAAACCGGAAGGGTTGGGCGTTCCCCCTGGTCCTGCTGAGGCTCTACTGGCTGTTCCGCACAGTCGGGGTGACGGCCGACGCGGTGAGCACTGTGCTCTCTCGGTAGAGGACTCATTCCTCACCCCCTGCGCGGGCAGCCAGGGCGAGTAGACGCCCGGGCAGCGTGGTCGCCCAGGGATTTGCGGTCATCTGGGTGTCGTCATTCGTCGTCATGGTTCTCCAAACAGCACGTTGCCGATGGGGACGATCTGCACGACCATCCGGCCGCCCGGGGTTGGCTCGCCCCGCCGCACGATCAGCTCGTCGATCAGGCTGTCGTCCGCCCAGACCTGAGCGTGAGTCAGGGCGTCCTCCAGCGCTTTCGGGAGGTTGCTGAGATCGCGGGCGCGCTTGTCGGGCGGGCAGGCGGTGAGGGTCAGCGCGAGGCGGGCGCCCGGCGGCGTGGTGTAGGGCGCGTGGGAGCGGTAGGCGTTCATGGCCTCACGCACGGCCCTCCGGTACGCTCTCCCCTCCTGGCTGAGCAGCACGCGGGCGGTGTAGGGGGGTGCGCCCGGCTTCTTGGGTTTGCAGGGGACCACGGTCGCGCGCCAGATGCTGTTGAGGGAGGGCGGCCAGGGCAGGGCGAAGAGGAGGGCGCCGGGCAGAGTGGCGGGGGCAATGTCCGGCACCTGCGGTGCGCTGGGCGGGGGCGGGAGTGTTCGCTGCGGTGTCCAGCCCCAGCCGTGCCCGGGTGACTTCACGCACGACCTGGTCGGGGATGCGTGAGAGGTACGCCTCGGCCGCCTGGCGCGTCGGGAATGGGTTCACGTGATCCTCTTCAGCACGCCGCTCGGCACGACCGCCGTGTACCCGTCAAGGAAGCGCACCAGCAGGTGATCGACCGGGCGACCTATGATCAACGGCGGGCAACCCTGACGGCCCGCCTGTCCTCGCTGGCGGCCCCGCCAACTCCCGCCCCGGCGAGCATGCCGCCCCAGCACGAGCTGGCGGCGGCCGTGCGGCTGAGCACCAACGAGGAGCTGGCTGAGGTGCTGGATCTTCTGGAGGTGGAGATGGTGGTGGGCAACTCGGACGTGCGTATCGTGAGCTTCAGGCCCGTTTTGGGGCAAGGAGGATGAATGTCAGCAACAGACGACGTGCTGTTCCTGCCCATCGCGGAACTAGGCAGGCGGTACCGGGACGGCTCCCTCTCCCCCACTACGGTCACGCGCCTGACGCTGGAGCGCATCGAACGCCTCGACCCGACCCTGAACGCCTTCATCACCGTCACGGCGGAGCGGGCGCTCGCGGGGGCAGCTCGGGCTGAAGAGGAGTTGCGCGGCGGCCTGGACCGGGGACCGCTGCACGGCGTTCCCATCGCGCTCAAGGACCTCGTGGACATGGCGGGTGTGCCCATGACCTGCGGCTCGCGGATTCTGGCGGACCATCTGCCCGAACGGGACGCGGCCATCACCGCGCGGCTGGAGGCCGTGGGCGCCGTTCTCGTCGGCAAGACAAACATGCTGGAGTTCGCGTACGGGATCGTTCACCCGGACTACGGGCAGACGAACAACCCCTGGGACAGGTCGCGCACAGCGGGTGGGTCGAGCGGGGGCTCGGCGGCGGCGGTCGCGGCGGGGCTGTGCTTCGCGGCGGTGGGGACGGATACCGGGGGCTCTATCCGCATCCCCGCGAGTTACTGCGGGGTGGCGGGGCTCAAGCCGACGTACGGGCTGGTGGACCTGGAGGGTGTCTTTCCCCTGTCGTGGTCGCTGGATCACGCGGGGCCGCTCGCGCGCACGAGCGACGACGCGCGGTTGTTGCTGGAGGCGCTGACGGGGCGCTCCTTCGTGCTGGAGCGGGAGGTGCGCGGGCTGCGGGTGGGGGTGTTGCGGGCGCATGCCGGGGGGGAGGAGGTGGAAGCCGGGGTACACGAGGTGTTCGAGCGGGCCTGTGCGGCGTTGCATGAGGCAGGGGCCGTCCTTGCCGACGTGGAGGTGCCTGACCTCGACCTCGCGGACGCCGCGCTGCTGAACGTCCTGCTTCCCGAGGCGAGCGCGGTTCACGCCCGCTGGCTCTCGGAACGTCCCGGGGATTACGCCCCCGCCACCCGGACGCAACTCGAACTCGGCTTCGCGGTGCCCGCCGTGACGCACGTGCGCGCCGGGCAGTACCGCCGCCACCTCAGCCGCCAGTTCGCGCGGGTCTTCGGGGAGGTCGAGGCCATCCTCACGCCCACGGCCCCCTGGGTCGCGCCGCACGAGGACCCGGCGGTGGCGGGCGACGAGGGCGCGGCGGAGGCCCGGCGCACGGGGCCGCACAACCTCACCGGGTTCCCGGCCCTGAGCGTGAATGGCGGCTTCGGCGCAGGGGGGCTGCCGGTCGGCCTCCAGATCGTGACGCCGCCCGGGCAGGACGGCCTGGCGCTCTGGCTGGGGGGGAGGCTGGAGGAGCTGCTGGGGAGCGTGAGGCTGCCGCCGGGGCCGGGCTGAAGGTGGGGCTGTTCCCGCGCGGGCATGGGTCACCCGCTCCACAGATGGGACGGCGTCCGGTGGCGGGACGTTGAGCGTGAAGGTCCCGTGTTCCCCGGCGGCGCGGACCTATGTGCCGACCCGGAGGTTCCTCAGACGCGAAACCCTTATCGTCAGGGCATGGACGAGTTGCTGCGGCGGTGGGCGGAACTGGAACCCGGGGCGTTGGGGGAACCGGCGGGTGGGCGGCGAACTGGCGGGGGACTGAAGGGGGCGCCGGTCCCGGTATCCCCGGGGGAGGCGGACGAGCCGGGGGGCCAGGGGAGGCTGCTGCACGCCCTGTGGGATGTGGTCGAGGCGCGGGGATGGCGCTGGGTGATGCTGTTCGCCCCGGTCGAGGAGGACGCGCCGCCGTACCTGGCGCGCGTGTCGACCCAGGGGACGGGCGAGGGCCAGACCCGGCGGGGCAGGACACCCGGGCACGCCCTGCTCGCGGCGTATGTGGCCCTGCTCGAACGCCAGGCGGGGAAGGTCAGCCGGGCCGGAGGAGGGGCCTGACGCCCCGGGCGACGACCTCCCGGGCAGGAAAGGAACAGAAGGGGCCACTGATCGGCCGCCTCCCCTCACCGCGCCCAGGGTGTGCGCCCCCACGGCCGGAACACCGAAAGGACGGCGGCGAGGGCGAGCAGCAGGAACGACACCGCCGGGGGGAACATCAGCAGGACCGGCAGCCTGCCCAGCCCGTCACGGGCGGGCTGGGCCTCGGCGGACGTGAGGGGGGGTAGGCGCCCGACCAGCGGCAGCAGCAGGAAGAACACCAGGGCGGTCATGACCAGGGCCAGCACCAGCTTGACGAGCACCCACCAGTGGCGGGTCAGGCCCCACGGGGTGCCCCACCCCAGCCCCAGGCCGGTCACGAGCACGCCGAGGCCGAGGGGCGGCACGGCGGCGGGCACGATCAGGCCCACGCTGGCGTAGCCGCCCAGCGCCGCGACCGGGTCGCTCGTGGTGCGGGCGTGGTGCAGCAGCACGAGCAGCGCGATGTCCACGCCCATCCAGCCCACCCCGGCGACGAGGTGCAGCACCAGCAGCGCGCGGCACACCCCGGGGGCCAGGTGGAGGCGGGCCGAACGTTCAGGGGCAGGACCCGGCATCTTCCGCACCCGCGGGGAGGTGGGGAGCGGCCGTGGCCGCGGGGGAAGCGGTGCCTGACCCCACTTCAGCCGTGCCCGGGTCGCGGACGTTGGCCTGCAGTTTCGCCAGCAGCAGGCGCAGCGTGTGGACTTCGGCCTCGCCCAGCCCCGCGCGCAGCCCCCGGTCGAAGGTGGCGGCGGCCTCCCGCAGCCGGTGAAAGGCCGCCTCGCCCTGCGGGGTGAGTTCGACGATATGCACGCGACGGTTGGCGGGATCGCGGCGGCGCGTGACGAGCCCGCCCTCCTCCATCGCGTTGAGGTGATGGGTCAGGGTGGCGCCCTGGATGCCCACGCCCGCCGCCAGTTCCCGCTGGCTGGCCCCCGGGTGGCGCCTCAGGGCCAGCAGCACCAGCCAGGTGGGCAGCGAGCCCCCGGCGGCACTCAGCGCGTCGTCGAACGCCCGGCTGACCTCGCGCCCCACGCCCGCGAGGACGATGCCCAGGGGAGTCTCTCTCGGTGGCCCCGCCATGCCTCACCTTATCAAAGAGGTAGAGGTCTAATGTATTGATATCTAACGCTTAGAGGTGTAAGGTAAACGTACCTGGGGAGCCGGGCGTTCCGGCGACGTCAGGCACGGGGGGAGCACGATGACGCAGGACGTTCTGAGCCTGGGGCGGGCGTGGGAGAGGGCCGAGTGGCGCGGCGACACCGGGTTTCTCGACGGGCTCCCTACCGGGGACTTCCGGGGGGTCGGTCCGCCGGGCTTCCTCCTCACGAAGCCGCAGTGGCCCCACCGCTCCCGCCCGGGCCACTTCAGGTGTCAGTCGCTGTCCTGGGAGGACGCGGAGAGGCGCCTCTGCGGGGATTGAGTGGCCCTGATCGGGCGGCAGGTGCAGGAGCCCACCCGTCATGGCCGCCCGAGCAATGGGCCGTTTCGCGGCGCACAGGCCTTTGTTCGTCAGGACGAGCGCTGGGCCCTGGCGGGGATGCACCTGAGCCCCATCGCCCCGCCACCCCACGGGTCCGGGAGACGAACCGCGCACGATCACGCCGCAACGGTGGAGGCAAGATGGACAACAGGTCGCTGAACGGCAAGGTGGCCCTGGTGACGGGCAGCTCGCGCGGCATCGGCGCGGCCATCGCGCGGGAGTTCGCTCGGCACGGCGCCGGGGTGGTCCTGCACGGGCGGGACGAGGCGGCGCTGGAGCGCGTGCGGGCGGACATCGCGGCGGCGGGCGGCCGGGCGATCTGCGTGGTCGCCGACGTGACCCGCTTTGCCGAGATCGAGGCGATGCGCCGCCGGGCCGAGGCGGACCTGGGGCCGGTGGACATCCTGGTCGCCAACGCGGGCGGGAGCTTCACGCCGCCCGCACCCCTGGAGGACATCAGCGAGGAGGGCTGGCACGCCGCGGTGAACGGCAACCTCACGGCCACCTTCCTGACCCTCAAGAGTTTCCTGCCGGGGATGAAGGCGCGCGGGTCGGGCAGCATCATCACCCTCTCGTCGTCGGCGGGCAGGCAGCCGCACCCGGGGGCGCCCATGCCGTACGGCGCTGCCAAGGCCGGAGTGCAACTCCTCACCCAGGACCTCGCCGCGCAGGTGGGGCCCTGCGGCATCCGCGTCAACGGCATCGCGCCGGGAACGATCCTTACGGAGCGCAACGAGGCCCGTATTCCGGAGGAGTTGCGGGGAAGGTGGACGGACGCCCATCCCTTAAGGCGGCTGGGCACCCCGCAGGACGTGGCCGACGCCGCGCTCTACCTGGCCTCGGACGCGGCCGGGTGGGTCACGGGCGTCATCCTGGACGTGGCTGGTGGGGCCGTGCTGCGCTAACGGCGGAACAGACCTCGCCCTTCCTCTTCGCGGGGACCTCTTCCCCGAAAGGAGCAGGCATGCGGCTCAACCATCTCGACCTTCAGGTGTCCGACGTTCAGGCGGCACGGGTCTTTTTCGAGACCCATTTTGACCTCCAATGCGTGTATGCCAGGGGCTCGCAGCTCGCCTTTTTTGGGGACGACACCGGGTTCTCGTTCGGGGTGAGCAACCTGAATGGGCAGTCCGGCCGTCCCAGCTACCCGCCGGACTTCCACATCGGGTTCATCCTGGAGGAGGCCTCGCAGGTCGAGGCCGTCTACCAGAGGCTCAGGAGCGCGGGGGTGGAGACGCTGTCGGCGCCGCGCGAGGGCGGCCCCAACGTCTACTTCATGTGCCGGGGGCCGGACGACCTGCTGATCGAGGTGCGGGCGCCCAAATGGCCGTGAGTGGCGGACGCGAGCGGAACAGCCGTGCCGGAGAGCCTCTTCAGCCGCTCCTTTCGCGCGGTTGCGGCCCGGGATGAATGGTTCCAAACGGCAGGGCAAATACCTGAGCGTCTGCTCAGGTATAACGACCGCGGGTCACGCCCCGCCGCACCTGTCCCCTCCCCCACTTCCTGGCCGGACCTGCGTTCCCTCGTGGACGGGATGGACTGCGCCCCGTGCGTGCAGAAGGTCGAGCGGGCGGTGTCGCGCCTGCCCGGCGCCCACGAAGTGCAGCCGAACTTCACCATCCAGACGCTGCGCCTGAACGAGAGCCGGACGACGCGGGCAGCGCTGGAGGAGCTGCCCGCCCTGGGGTACACGACGCACACGTTGACCCCGCGGGAGGAGCAGAGGGAGGCCGCCCCGGCCCTTCCCGCGCCGTCCCCTGGCACCACAGCGCCCAGGGGCGGCTGGTGCTGGTCGGCGGCGTGCTGCTCGTCCTCGCGTGGGGGTTCTGCAGCGGGACTGAGTGGCGCCCCACTGACCTGGTTCGGCCCCGTTCGGCGCCCCACCTCCGGTTTGATGAAGCCCTGATTGACGGAAAATTCCCATTGTGAGCGGGCCTGGAGGTTTAGCTTAAGTTCGACTTCATGCCTTCCCTGACGCCCACCTACCAGCCCGAGCTTGTGGCGCTGTCCTTTCTGATCGCCTGCCTGGCGGGGTACGCCACACTGAGCCTGGCGGCGGGTGCCGGGGCGGCGCGGCGGGCGTCCTGGGTCTGGCTGGGCGGGAGCGCCCTGATCCTGGGGTTCGGCATCTGGGCCATGCACTTCATCGGGATGCTGGCCCTGAAGGCTCCGGTCCCGATGGCCTACGCGCTGCCCACCACGCTGCTCTCGTGGCTGGCCGCCGTGCTGGCCGCTGCGCTGGCGCTGCATTTTGTCCACCGCCGGGAGGTGGGCCCCCGGGAACTGATGAGCGGGGGCGTCCTGCTGGGGCTGAGCATCACCAGCATGCACTACCTGGGGATGCACGCCCTGCGCTTCGGCGGGCACGTGGAGTACGACCCGTGGGGGGTGGCGCTCTCGGTGCTCGTCGCCGTGGGGGCGGCGACCGCCGCGCTGTGGCTGGGGCTGCGGGTGCGGGTCACGGCTCCCACGCATCAGGAGCGCTGGCGGTTGGGCGGCGCGATGGTGCTGGGCCTCGCCATTGCCAGCATGCACTACACGGGGATGCACGCGGCGCACTTCCATCTGGACGGCATGGCCGCCGGGGATACGACTGGCGTCTTGTCGAGCGTGGGGCTGGCGCGGAGCGTGGCCCTGGTCGCCGTCACCCTGCTGGGCATGGCGGTGTGGGCCCTGCTGATGAACGAGCGGATCACCTCGCACGTCGCCCGCTCGGCCGAGCTGCAGCGGCTCAACGGCGAGCTGGAGCGCCGGGTGGCCGAGCGCACCGAGGCACTGGAACACGCCCACGCCGAACTGCTGGCCTATGCCGTCGCGCTGTCCCACGAACTCGCCGAACCCACCCGCCGGGCAGCCGGGGTCACGCAGCTCCTGGAGCGGACCCTGGGCAACACGGCGGACCCCCGGGTGCAGCGTTACCTGGCCCTGCTGCGGCAGGAGGTGGACAGCATGGGCACCCATGTGGCGCAGCTCCGGCAGCTCCCCTTCTTTCAAGGCACGCCCGCCCGGTTCGAGGAGGTCTCGCTGGGAGTCCTGGTCCGGCAGGTCCGCAGCGACCTCGAACCCCTGCTGCGGGGACGGCGGGTGCAGTGGAACATGGACGAACTGCCCCGGGTGCGCGGGGACATCATGTTGCTGAGGCTGGCTCTCACGGAGGTGTTCGCGGCGACGCTCGACGCCGCCGGGAACGTGCCCCAGCCCCGAATCGAGGTGTGGGCCGAGCGGCAGGAGGGCGAGGTTGTGGTGTCTGTCCGGCACACCTGCCCGGCGGACGGGGCGGACGGCGCAGTTCCCTCCCCCCTGCGCGCCGGGGAGCGCATCGGCCTCGCCAGCGCCCGGCGCATCCTGCACCAGCACGGCGGCAGTCTGGAGATGGAGCCCGGCCTGATGCGGATGCGCCTGCCCGCCGACCCTGCAGTGAAGGTCCGGCAGGGGGACGGCGCCGGGGCGGCGGCTTACCAGCCCGCCTGAGGGATCACGAGCGCAGCGCCCGCCGCAGCCCGAGGGCGGTGGCGAGGCACAGCAGGGTGACGCCGAGCAGCGTGACGGGGATGGCGGGGGCGCCGTACACGTCCTTGAAGGCGCCGACGACCGGGGAGAACAGCACGGGGCCGAGAAACGCGCTGGCGAAGACGAGGGTGGTGACCCCACTTCCGGGCAGGGTGCGGGCCAGCCACACCAGACCGGTCGTGAACACGGGCGCGAGGAAGAGCCCGGTCAGGGTGTAGGCCGTCGGCGCGGCGACGGGCACGCAGGCGAGGGCGAGGCTGGCGGCGGCCAGCACCAGCGAGACGGTCACCAGCCGTGCGGGCTCCAGCCGCAGGGCCAGCGCCGCCGAGACCAGGCGCCCCACCGTGAAACTCACCCAGAACAGCGCGGTGAGGGACGCCGCACTCGCGGTCGTGAGGTCCAGAACGCCCTGCAGGTGCGTGACCTCCCAGGCGCCGACGCCGCCCTCCACGGCGACGTAGGTGAGGAACAGCCCCACGAAGCCGAGCAGCAGGGCGCGCGACCGCCCAGTGGCCCTGGCAGCCGGGGTGACCACGCCCCCCGCAGCCCCACGCAGGGTGAACATCAGGGGCAGCAGCCCGGCCGCGAGGGCCGCGCAGCCCAGCAGGGGTCGGTGGAAGTCGCCGCCCGCGAGGCCCACCGCCAGCGGCGCGAGGACGGCCCCGACGCCGAAGCTCGCGCTGAGCAGGTTGAGCATGGAGGCACTGCGCTCCCCGTAGGCCGTGGAGAGCCACACGTTGGTGGTAAGGTCCAGCACCCCGAAGCCCAGCCCGAGCAGCCCCGACGAGGCGAGCGCGAGCCCGAAGGTGGGGGCGAGGATCAGCCCCAGGCACCCGGCGGCGAGCAGCCCCAGGGCCAGCGCCGCGCGCCGGGGCGGCGGCCAGGACCGGGAGAGCCCGCCCGCGAGCAGCACGCCCGCAAAGGCCCCCGCCGAGTTGAGGCTCAGCAGCAGCGAGGCCCCCTTGCCGCTGAGGTGGAAGTGCTCGCTGAGGGTGGGCAGCGCGGGACCCAGGATGGGATAGAGCAGCCCCAGCAGCAGGAAGTTGCCGAGGCCCGCGGCGGCCAGCCGGCGCGGCGGGAGGAGGGCGGCGGCCGTGGAGGCCACCTAGGCAGGGGCCGCGGCGCCCAGGGTCCGTTGCAGCCAGAGGGCATTGGCCGCCGCGCTCACCACCGGGTCACGCTGGCAGTGGTCCTGCTCCACGATGAGCCACTGCACCCCCGCCTCGGGGGCGGCGGCGAGCAGGCCAGGCAGGTCCACCTCCCCCTGGCCGAGTTCGACCGTCTCGCGCGCCCCGGTCACGTCCTTGACGTGCAGGAGGGGCACCCGGCCCGCATACCGGCGGAGGTAGGCTGCCGGGTCCACCCCGCCCGCGTGCGCCCAAGCCGCGTCGAGTTCCATCAGGACCGTCGGGGCCCGGGCGAAGAGGCGGTCGAGCGCGTATTCGTCCCCGTGGCGGGCCTCGAACTCGAAGACGTGGTTGTGGTAGGCGAACCTCAGGCCCTGCGCCTCCGCCCCGCGCGCCCAGTTCTCCAGCCGGGCGGCGAACTCGTCCCAGCGCCCGGCGTCCTGCGCGACCGCCGGATCGATCCAGGGGCAGACGGCGTAGTCCGCCCCGACCTCCCGCACCCCGGTGAGTGTGCCCTCGAAGTCCCTCTCCAGGTCCGCGGCGCCCACGTGGCAGGCCGCGGCGCTCAGGCCCTCGCCGTCCAGCACCTCGCGCACCTGGCGGGCGGGCAGGCCGCCGAAGCCCGCGAACTCCACCCCGCGGTAGCCCATCGCGGCGACCTGGCGCAGCACGCCCAGGATGTCCCCCTGGACGGCGTCCCGCACCGTGTACAGTTGCAGCGCCACCCGGTCCAGCAGGGCACCGGTCACCTCAACACCTCCTCGCCCGCGGCCACGGGCAGCGCCTCCGGCCTCCCGGGCCGGGACTCGATCTCAATGTGGCGGCCCGCCTCGGAGGCGTGCAGGCTCGCGTGCATGACCTCCAACACATGCAGGGCGAGGTCGCCGCTGGCCCGGTGGGGCCGCCCCCTCCCCAGGGCCGTTCCCATGTCGGCCAGCCCGATGCCCCGGCTGTTCTCCGCGAAGGGGTGGGTCAGGGGGAGGGTCTCCCACTCCTCTTCCAACATGCGCCGAACCCTCACCGGCCCGCCGAAGGTGTTGGGGTCGGGGAGGCTGAGGGTGCCCTCCGTCCCGTAGATCTCGATGCGGGGCACGTCGGCGGCCCAGACATCGAAACTGGTGACGAGGGTGGCGACGGGACCGGCCTCGAAGTCGAGGACGCTCGCCACGTGGGTCGGCGTGTTCACCGGAATCCGCCGCCCAGACGGGTCCGTCCCCACGACCCGCTCGGGGAGGGAGGCGCGGGCCGAGGACGTGACGCGGCGCACCGAACCGAGCATGTTCACCAGGGCGGTGAGGTAGTACGGCCCCATGTCGAACATCGGCCCCGCACCCGGCTGGTAGAAGAAGTCCGGGTTGGGATGCCAGCGTTCCGGCCCGTGGCTCAGCATGAAGGCGGTCGCGGCGACAGGCTCACCGATCAGGCCGTCGTCCAGCGCCTTGCGGGCGGTCTGGAGCCCCGCCCCCAGGAACGTGTCGGGCGCGCAGCCCACCCGCAGGCCCCGCTCGGCGGCAAGGTCGATGACCCGCCGCCCGGCCGCAAGGTCCGTGCCGAGGGGTTTTTCCGAGTACACGTGCTTGCCCGCCTCCAACGCGGCGAGCGACACGTCCGCGTGAGCGGCGGGCACGGTGAGGTTGAGCACCACGTCCACGTCCTTGGCGGCGAGGAGTTCGTCCAGCAGCAGGGCGCGGGGGACGCCGAACTCCTCCGCCCGGGACCTCGCCCGGTCGGGGTCGAGGTCGCTGATCGCGGTGACCTCCAGCACGGAGAACTTCGAGGGGGCCTTCAGGTAGATCGGGCTGATATTTCCGGCACCGACGACACCGACACGCAGTTTCATAGGATCACGCTCCCTGGGGAATGGGGGAAAGAGGCGGGACGGGGCCAGCGTACAGCCCCCTCCTCACGGCAGGTCCGTATTCGTATGGAGGTCCCCGACGCGGATCTCCGCCCCGCCCGCCGGGAGCAGCCCCCGGGGCAGGGGCAGAGCGACGTTGCGTGTCTCGCCGGGTTGAAGGATGATCCGCCCGAACGTGGCGAGTTTTGGGGGGGCGCCAGCGCCCCGTGGCCGGGCGAAGGCGAGGACGGTATGCGCCCCCGCGACCTTCCCGCTGTTCGTCACGTTCACCGTGATCCTGTCACCCGCCGCCTGAAGCCCGCTGTAGGTGAAGGTCGTGTAGCTCAGGCCGTGGCCGAAGGGGTAGAGCGGCGTGCCCGGTGAGGAGGGCGCGTCGTATGGGCCGGGCACCTGCGCGAGCGTTTTCGGCCAGGTGAAAGGCAGGCGCCCGCTCGGGTTGATGTTGCCGTACAGCACGTCGGCTACCGCCCGCCCCCCCTCGCTGCCGGGCAGGTAGGCCATCACGAGGGCGGCGAGGCGGGTGCGTATGTTTTCAGGCAGGATGAGGGGCCGCCCGGCGAGGAGGACGGCCACGACGGGCTTTCCAGTCGCCACCGCGTCCCGCAGCAGGGCGAGGTCCGTGTCTGGGAGCGTGAGCGGTGGATTGTCCGCCTCGCCCTCCGCGTGAGGCGGCTCGCCCACGACGACCACGAGGGCGTCGGCGGAGGGTCTGGCGGGCACGGAGGTGCTGTAGGCGAGTTTGGTCCCGGGGGGCACGACGGCCTTCATCCCGTTCAGCACGGTGACCGCCCGCGTGCTCTCCCCTTCCGGGAGCCCCTGCCAGCCGATGGTCCAGCCGCCGAGCTGGGCGCGGGGGTCGGCGGCCCGCTCCCCCACCACGAGGACGTTTTTCACCGTCTTCCCGAGGGGCAATGTCCGGCCATCCGTGGCGAGCAGGGTGACCGACTCACGTGCGGCCCGCAGCGCGAGGTCCTGTCCAGCGGTCACGGCGGCCTGCGCCCCGGCCGGGTCCACGTATGGCCGCTCGAACAGGCCCAGGCGAAACTTGAGGTCCAGAACGTGCCCGGCGGCCTCGTCGATGCGCGGCACCGGCACCTCACCCGTCCTTACCAGGTCGAGGACCGCCTCGGTGAAGCCCTGCGCGTCGTGGGGAACCATCGACACGTCCACGCCCGCCATCAGGGCCAGCCGCACCGCTTCCCGGTCCGTCGGCGCGACCTTGTAGACGGTCTTGAGCTTGGTCACGTCCTCCCAGTCGGAGATCGTGACGCCCGTGAAGCCCAGTTCCTTGCGCAGCACGTCGGTGAGGAGCTTCCCCGAGGCGTGGGCGGGCACCCCGTTCACCGAGCCGCTGTTCACCATGACCGACGCCGCCCCCGCCGCCAGGCCCGCCTGGAAGGGCGGCAGGTGGACGGCGCGCAATTCCGTGTCGGTGATGCGTGCGTCCGCCCGGTCCTTGCCCCCGAGGGGTGACCCGTACCCCGTGAAGTGCTTCAAGGTCGCGGCGACCGAGTTCGGGCCGAGCGTGTCCCCCTGCTGCCCGCGCACGTTCTCGGCGACCATCGTGGAGGCGAGGAGGGGGTCCTCGCCCCAGGTCTCGTAGAAGCGGCCCCAGCGGGGATCGCGGCCCATGTCGGCATCTGGGGCGAAGTTCCAGGTGATCCCGGTGGCCCGCAATGCCCGCGCCGTCACCGTGCCGATTTGGCGGGCGAGTGGCGGATCGAAAGTCGCGCCCAGGCCCAGATTGTGCGGGAAGATCGTCGCGCCGATGACCGTGTTGTGCCCGTGGACGGCGTCGATGCCGTACAGGATGGGAATTTTCAGGCGGGAATGCTCTATGGCGTAGCGCTGGAGGTCGTTCGTCATGCGCGCCCACGCCTCCGGGGTGTTGGGCACGGGGGCGGCGCCGCCGCTGCTCAGGAGGGACCCCACGTGCCGCTGGGCCAGGATGTTCTCCAGCCATTCGGGGTTCAGCGGGCCGCGGTCCCACTCGCCCTGGCCCATCAGGCGCAGCACGTCGATCTGCGCGAGCTGGCCGACCTTCTCCTCCAGCGTCATGCGGCCTAAAAGGTCCTCTACGCGGCGCTCGGTGGGCAGGCTGGGGTCGAGGTAGGGCGCGGTCTGGGCGGCAGCAGGGGCCGCGAGGAGCAGGGCGGTCAGGAGGGTTTGGTGCATCGGGCTCCTATGGGGTTGGAGAGAGGGGGGGGATCTCCCCGGACACCGGGGTGAGCCCCGCCCCGATCTTCCAGAGGTTCTGGCTGGTCGCCGTCCGGGCCACATCGGCCTGCGAGAGCGGCCAGTCGAAGCCCAGGCGGCCCGTGAAGGGGGCGGCCCCGCACAGCACCTCGGCCACACCGTCTCCCTCGGTGCCCGGGAGCCAGGCGGCGACGAAGGCGTCCCAGTCCGGCACCTGCTCGGTGATCACCAGGGGGCGACCGGAGAGGAGCACGACCACCAGCCGGTCGCACTGCTGCCGGACGCGGGCGAGAAGCGCGAGGTGTTTGGGCGACAGGCGCAGCTCCCGGCGGTCCCCCATGCCCTCGGCATACGGCTCCTCGGCGAGGACGGCCAGGCCGACCGGGTAGCGGCTGCTCGTTTCTCCATTGGGGACGTAGTGGACGCGGGCGGGGTGTCCGAACTGGCGGCGCAGGCCCTCCAGGATGGTCGTGCCGGGCGTGGTCGGGCCGTGCCCGCCCATCCAGGTGATCGTCCAGCCGCCGCACTGGGCGCCGAGGTCGTCCGCCGCCTCCCCCGCGACGAGCAGGGCGGGCAGGTCCGGGGACAGGGGCAGGACGTTCCCCTCGTTCTTGAGGAGGACCAACGACTTGCGGACGGCCTCGCGGGCGACGGCGCGGTGTTCGGGGCAGCCGACCAGGGACAGCAGCGCCTCGTCGGTGGAGGGCCGCTCGAAGAGGCCCAGCGCAACTTTGGCGGTCAGGATGCGGCGCACGGCGTCGTCGATGCGCGCCCCGCTCACGCGCCCGGCCTCCACCTCCGCGCGCAGGGTGTGGATAAAGCGTTCGTAGTCGAAGGGCACCATCACCATGTCCACGCCCGCGTTGACCGCGTCCGCCACACAGCTGGCGTAGTCGCCGGGATGAAGCTGGTCGATGGCCTCCCAGTCGGACACCACGAAGCCCTGGAAGCCCAGCTCGCCCTTGAGCACGTCGGTCAGCAGGGAGCGGTGCGCGTGCATCTTGAGCCCCTGCCACGAGCTGTAGGACGCCATGACGTTGAGCACCCCCGCCTCGATGGCCGCCCGGTACGGCGGGAGGTGGACCGAGCGCAGCGTCGCCTCGTCGATGGGGCTGTCCCCCTGGTCGATCTGCCAGGCGCCCTGGTTCAGCAGGCTCCTCATCCCCTCCCCCGTCCGTGCCAGGGCGAGTGTGTGGTCGAGGGTGACCCCCAAGCGGTTCACCCGGGTGGAGGTGCCGAAGGCGGTCGCCCCGTCCGCCACGTAATGCTTCACGCTGGGGAGCACCGAGGTCGGGCTGTCCCAGCCCTCGCCGCGCAGCCCCTCGATGTAGGCGACGGCGAGGTCGGACACGAGCGCCGGGTCCTGGCTGTAGCCCTCGTAGGTCCGGCCCCAGCGCAGGTCCTGCGGAAGGCTGACCGCCGGGGCGAAGTCCCAGCGGACGTTCGTCGCCGCGACCTCCAGCGCCGTCGCCCGGCCGATGCGGCGCACGAGGTCGGGGTCACGGGTCGCCCCCAGCCCGATGTTGTGCGGGAAGATGGTCGCCCCCACGACGTTGTTGTGGCCGTGGACCGCGTCCACCCCGTACAGCAGCGGAATGCCCACCGGCGAGGCGAGCGACTCGCGGATGAAGCCCGTGACCATCTCGCGCCACGCTTCCGGCGTGTTGGGCTTCGGGCTCCCCCCACCCCCGCTGAGCACCGAACCCAGGCCCAGGCGGGCCACGTCGCCGCGGCGCACGCTGTTCTTCTCGGCCTGGGTCATCTGCCCGATCTTCTCGCCCAGCGTCATCTCGCCGAGCAGGCGCTCGATCAGGGCACGGTTCTCTTCGCTGAGGGGATGGGTCATGCGGGGCTCCTTCAGGGGCGACCGGGCTGGACAGGGACCCTTCCAACCCGGCCCGGCACAGCGGAGTCAGTCGGTGGCGGACAGGAGTACACCTTCGGACTGCCCGGTGAGAAGCCCCTGATACCACAGCGCGCTGTCCTTGAGGACCCGGCGCTGCGAGGCGTAGTCCACGTACACCAGCCCGAAGCGGCGGCTGTACCCCCAGGCCCATTCGAAGTTATCCATCAGGCTCCAGGCGAAGTAGCCGCGAACGTCCACACCGTGTTGGGCCGCACGGGCGACAGCCTCCAGGTGCGACTCGAAGTAGCGCACCCGCTCCGGGTCGTGGACGCGGTCCCCGTTCGGTTCATCCGGGTACGCGGCCCCGTTCTCGGTGATGAAAAGCGGCGGCACGGCGTAGTCCTCCTTCAGCCGCACGAGCAGGTCCGTCAGGCCCTGGGGGTACACCTCCCAGCCCATGTGGGTGTAAGCCGAGTCGGCGGGCCGCACGCTCCCATTCGCGCTGTTCACGCCCCGGCTGTAGTAGTTCACGCCCATGAAGTCGAGGGGCCGCGCGACGCAGGCGAGGTCGCCCCCACGCACCTCGGGCACGTCCGCGCCGTACGCCGCCCAGATGTCGTCGGGGTACTCGCCCTTCAGCAGGGGATCGAGGAACCAGCGGTTAAAGGTCCCGTCGGCGTGATGGGCGGCGGCCACATCCTCGGCCCGGTCGGAGGCGGGGTATGTGGGCTGGAGGTTGAGGACAATGCCGAGTTCGGCGTTACCCACAACCTCCCGCATCGCCGACACGGCTTCCCCGTGCCCGAGAAGCAGGTGGTGGGCGGCGGCCAGGGCGAGCCTGCGGTTTCGCAGGCCGGGCGCGTGTTCCCCGATCTGGTAGCTGAGGATGGAGGAGCACCACGGCTCGTTGAGGGTGGCGTAGCTCGTCACCCGGTCCCCCAGCCGCTCGGCCACGAGGCGGGCGTACTCGGCGAAGCGGTGCGCGGTGTCGCGGTTGGCCCAGCCCCCGGCATCTTGCAACGTCTGCGGCAGGTCCCAGTGGTAGAGCGTGGCGTAGGGCTTCAGGCCGCGCTCCAGCATCCCGTCCACCAGGCGGTCGTAGAAGTCGAGCCCCCTGGGGTTGACGGCTCCCCTCCCCTCCGGCTGAATGCGCGGCCAGGCGATGGAGAAGCGGTAAGCGTCGGCGCCGAGGCTCTTCATCAGGTCGAGATCCTCGGCCCAGCGGTGGTAGTGGTCGCACGCCACGTCACCGTTCGTGCCGTCGAGAATCCGGCCCGGCTCGCGGCAGAAGGTATCCCAGATGGAGGGGCCGCGCCCGTCTTCCCGGGTCGCCCCCTCGATCTGGTAGGAGGACGTGGCAACGCCGAACACGAAATTCTCGGGGAAATCCTTGCGGGTGATGGTCATGGAGCAGGTCCTCTGAACTGGGGAGGGAATTACGGGAGGCGCTTGTAGACGAGCCGGGTAAGGGAGCGTCCAGGCAAGTCGAGGGTGGAGCCAAGCTTCAGCCGAATGAAGTCCGCCTCGTCCTGCACGGTCTGTTCAGTGAAGGTCTTGGCGCCGATCAGGGTGTACCCGGGCATGGCGGTGGTGATCTGGTGGGTGTCAGTCGCTGTGTTCGTGACGAGCAGGGTGCGGAGGCGGCCATCTTCGGCGAGGTGCGGCCACAGGGCGGGGTCACTCGACTGCACGGGCAGCGCTGTCCCCCGGAAGTGCCGCAGTTGCTGGAAGGCGTACAGCGTGGGGCGTGGAATGCCCGCAAGGTCCACCAGCCCGTGATTCCCCGCCGCGATGAGGGCGAAGTAGTTCGTCACGTTCACGCCCGCCTCGGCCAGCCGCAGGTCGGCCTCGGCGGCCCACAGCGCCCCCACCTGATCGGCGAGGTGGCGGGGCCGGTCGCTGCGCCAGGACAGGCCGTATTCGGTGACGCCGAGCGGCACGTCCCGGGTGTGGCCCAGGGGGTTGCGCTCCGGGTCGCGCAGCAGGTCACGCACGATGCTGACGTGCTGCGTCACCGTCGGCGCGGTCGCCAGCGCCGCCTCGTCCGTGGCCGTGCCGTCCGTCGGGTACTCGTGCCAGGTCAACAGGTCCACCACGTCGCCGCAGCCCTTGACGAAGCCCTCCAGGAAGGGCAGGGTGAGGTTGGAGATCGCGGGACCGGCAAACTTCGCCGCCGGGTCCACCTTCAGGATGGCCCCGCGTTGGGCGCGGAAGACCTGGCAGTACCTCTCCGGCGTCCAGCTCTGATCCCCGCGATTTTTGGAGTACAGGTCGGGCTCGTTGCCGATCTCCCAGTAGGTGACCTTCAGGCCGAGGGCTTTCGCGTCATGTGCCGCCTGCGCGGCATCCTCGGGGCGGTTGCGGGCCTCCGGGCGGGTGGCGAAAACCCTGGTCTGGACGATGGCGGCGGTGTTCCCTCCCGTCAGGCCCAGGTTCCCCTTGAAGTACACCAGCGCCTTGTCGGTCAGGTCGTTCTCGTCCCCCACGTTCCCGCCCGGGAAGCGCAGGGAGGTGGGGGCGACGGAGCGCACCGGCTCCACGGCCTCCGCGACCGACATCTGCCAGCTCGTGTTGAAGCCGTTCACCGCGAGGGGGGCGATGGGAGTGCCCGGACCGGTAACAGTCAACGTGGCGGGGGCGGCGGACGCGGTGGCGCTCAGGAGGAGGGGGAGCAGGAAACGCCGCACCCTCACCCCTTGAGCGAGCCCGAGGTCAGCCCCTCGATGAGCTGCCGCGAGAAGAACACGAACACGATCAGCAGGGGCAGCACGGTCAGCGCCACGCCGCACATCAGGGCGCCCCAGTCGGTATTGGCGATCCCCTGCAGGCTCCGCAGCGCGAGCGGCGCCGTATACGTCTCGGCGGTGCGGAAGATGATGAGCGGCCCCACGAAGGAGTTCCACGAGTTCACGAACGTCACCAGGCCGAGGGTGGCAAGGGCGGGTCCGCATAGCGGCAGGATGATGCGCCGGTAGATGCCGAACTCGCTGGCCCCGTCGATGCGCGCGGCCTCCACGAGTTCTTTTGGAATCGCGCTGCCGATGTACTGCCGCATCAGGAAGATGCCGAACGCACTCGCCATGCCGGGCACCCACAGGGCGCGGGGCGTGTTGATCCAGCCCAGCGCCTGCATAATCAGGGCGAAGGGCACGATGTTCAGCGCGCTGGGGATCAGCAGCGTGGCGAGCACCACCCCGAAGAGCCCTTCCCGGAAGCGGAAGTTGTACATGGCGAAGGCGAAGCCCGCCAGCGAGCAGAAGAACAGCGTGGTGACCGTACTCATGAGCGCGAGGTATAGGCTGTTCCAGAGATTGCGCCAGAAGGGCAGGCGTTCGAGCAGGCTGTCGTAGTTGCGGCCCGCCGCCTCGCCGAACCAGGTGGGCGGCGGGATCTGGAAGATCTCGGCGCGGGTGTGCGTGGCGAACACGAACATGAAGTAGAAGGGCGCGACGGTCAGCAGGGCGCCCAGGAAGAGCAGGGCGACCGCGGCCCAGCGGCTGAGTGGTCGGACCGTGCCGCGCGGGCGGACCGGGGACTTTACGGTGGGGGTGGCAATCGCCACGTCAGTTCCTTTCCGGGACGCGCATCAGTCGGCCCTCGCCAGGCCGCTGCGGCCGAAGAGGCGGTTGTTCACCAGGGTCAGCACGCCGATCACCAGGAAGAGCAACCACGACATCGCCGCCGCCAGCCCCGCATCGCTGTAGAAGTTGTAGGTGCGGTACATATACATGACGGTTGTCAGGCCCATGTTCCCGATGCCGCCCGAGTCGCCCGTCAGGATGTACGGCTCCTCGAACAGTTGCAGGTTTCCGATCAGGGTGAGCGTGATCGCCACGAACATGATCGGGCGCAGCAGCGGCAGCGTGATGAAGCGGAACTGCTGCCAGGTCGTCGCGCCGTCCACACTGGCGGCCTCGTACAGGTCCCTGGGGATGCTCTGGAGACCCGAGAGATACAGCACGACGTTCCACCCGACGTACCGCCACACGACGACGGTCGCCACGGCGGGCTGCACGAAGCTGCGGTTGCCCAGCCAGTTGACCTTTTCCTCCGGGAAGAGGCCGCCGATCACGGGGAGGTCATGCAGGCTGGACAGGACGGCGTTCACGACCCCGTACTGCCAACTGAACAGGGTGAAGAAGATGACCGTGATCGCCACCACGGACGTGATGTAGGGGGCGAAATACAGGGCGGTGAGGATGCCCTGCATCCGCCTGAGCCCCATGTGGATGGCGAAGGCGAGCGGGATGGCGATCAGGTGCTGCGGGATGCCGGATTCCAGCCCGATGACGATGGTGTTCCTCAGCGACTGCCAGAAGGTCGGGTCGGTGAGGTTGTCGGTGAAGTTGCGCCAGCCCACGAAGTCCATGTCGCCCAGGCCCGCCGCGGGCTGCCACGAGTGGAAGGACAGGTACAGCGAGAACACGATGGGAAACAGGCCGAAGACGGCGAACAGGACGAAAAAGGGGCTGATGAAGATGTACGGCGCGTACCGCCGCTGGAAGTTGTCCCAGCGGGCGCGCGGGGTCAGGCGGGGGTGCGTTCGGGTGGACAGCGGGGCTTGCAAGGCCGGTCTCCTTCTTCACGAAAGGGGGCCGCGCCTGGCGACCCCCGGTGCGGCCTTTAGCGGGCTCGGCGCTGGATGAGTCCCTGCGCGTCGGTGAGCGCCTGCTGCACGCTCTTGGAGCCGTCGAGCACGGCGCTGAGAGAATCGTTCACGATCTGCTCGGCGACCGGGTCGAGTCGGTTCACGTCGATGGGCTTGATCTTCAGGGCGGCCTGACGCCACAGGACGCGAGCCTTCTGGTTGGCGAGGTAGGGCACTCCCTCGTTGAAGAGCGGGGCGTTCTGCGCGGCGAGCAGCGCGGGGAAAGCGCCCGTCGTCTTGAACGCCAGCACCTGCTGGTCGGGGTTGGTGGTGAGGTACTTGATGAGTTCCCAGGCCTCGGCCTTGTTCTTGCTCTGGTTGGGAATGCCGTAGAAGGAGCCGCCGTACGAGGTGAAGGTGTTGCCGGGAAGCTGGGTGGCGTTCCACTTGCCCGCGAAATCCTTGGCGAGCCAATTTTGCATGTGGCCCACGAGCCACGCGCCGCTGACCTCGGTGGCGAAGTTGCCCTTCTGGAAACCGGTCGTCCAGTCGGCGCTGAAAGACGCTCCGACCTTAGCGTCGAGTTTCGCGTCGCGGATCTGCTTGGCGACGGTGAAGGCGCGCACGAAGCGGGGGTTGTTCGGCCCGACGAGCACCTTGTTGTCCTTGTCGAAGTACAGCCCCTCGCCGGGCTGGAGGCCCGTGCGGATGATGATGGTGGCGACCTCCGAGGCGTCGGGGATCAGGAAGGTGCCGGGATTGGCCGCCACGAGTTTTTTCCCCGCCGCGATGTACGAGTCCCAGCTCTTGGTGAGGTCAACGGGGCGCACCCCGGCCTTCTTCAGGAAGTCGGTGCGGTAGTACATGCTGCCCGGGCCGATGTCGGTCGGGATGGCGACGATCCGCCTGTCCTGGGTGGTGGCCTGCGGCATGGTGTAGGCGACGAAACGGGACCGCAGGCTGCCCGCGTTGTATGGCGCCTTGCTGAGGTCGACCAGGCCCCCCCCCTCAGCGAACTTGGCGATGTAGCCGAAGTCAATGGCCTCCACGTCGTTCGCGCCCGAGCCGGTGGAGAGCGCCGTGGTCAGCGCGTTGTGATGATCGGCGTACGCGAGCGAGTTGATCTTGACCTCGATGTTCGGGTGCGTCTTGTAAAAGCCGGGTAGGGCGGCCTTCACCACGCTGTCGAGGTCGGGGAACACGCCGACGGTGATCGTCTTCTTGGTCTGGGCTCCGGCGACGCTGGCGACGAGGGCGAGGGTCAGGGCAGTCAAGGTCTTCTTCATACAGTCCTCCGGGGACGAGGGGTGGCTTTACTTTGAAAACGCTTTCATTCCTGCGGCGGAGCTCCTTCCGGCCCGGGTGAGGTTTTCTACGTGCGGCGGCGGGCGGTGGACTCGCGGACGATCAAGGTGACGTCGAGGGGGGGCAGTTCAGGGGGCTCGTCCCGGAGCAGGCGCAGGACGCAGGCGGCGGCCGCCACGCCCATCTCGTAGGTGGGCTGCCGGACGGTGGTGAGCGGGGGGGTGGTGTAGATCGAACCCGGCAGGTCGTCGAAGCCCACCAGGGACACGTCCTCGGGCACGCGCAGCCCCCGGCGGTACAGCGCGAGGCGCACCCCGTAGGCCATCTGGTCGTTCGCCGCGAAAATCGCCGTGAACATCCGCCGCCCCTCAATCAGGCGGGTCGCCGCCAGAAAGCCCGACTGCTCCAGGAAGTCTCCCTCCAGCACGAGTTCGGGGTCGAAGGGGAGCCCCGCGTCCTGCAGGGCCGCGCGGTATCCTGCGAGGCGGTCCTGCGCGTCGCGGTGCGAGTTCACCCCGGCGATGTGGGCGATGGCGCGGTGACCGAGGTCGATCAGGTGCCGGGTGGCGGCGTATGCCCCGCTGTGGTTGTCCAGCCGCAGGCACTGCGCGTCGAGGCCGGGAACGCAACGCCCCAGGGCAACGAGCGGCACCTGTCCCGCCACCTCGCGCAGCCGCTCGTCGGGCGTGACGCCGCCCAGCACGACCATGCCGTCCACCCGGCGCGAGACGAGGAAGTCGATGGCCTCCATCTCCTCCTGCGCCCGCCAGTGGCCGCTGATCACGACCGGGTGGTAGCCGCTGCGGGCGAGCCCCTGTTCCAGCCCCCGCAACGTGTCACCGTAGAAGGGGCTGGAGATGTCCTGCGTCAGGACGCCGACGCTCATGGTCCGGCCACTCGCCAGGCCGCGGGCCAGCACATTGGGACGGTAGTTCAGCCGCGTCAGGGTGCGCTCGACGGCCTCCCGCTTCTCGGCACTCACGTTCGCCGTGCCATTGAGAATCCGGGAGACCGTGCTGGCCGACACTCCGGCCGCACGCGCCACTTCCGCGAGCGTCACAGTAGGTTCCATATGTGCTTGCGAAGAGCATACGCAGGTTTTGAAACCGCTGTCAATTACTTTTCTGAGGAGGGGTTCGCGGGGGCGGAATGGAACGTTAAAAGTAGCTTTCTGCAATCAGATGGTAGAGAAATCGCTGTCAAGAGCCCGGCTTCGCTGCTCGCTCTGGAGAGCGTGCGGGCGACGGTGCGCTCGTGGAACTCGTCAGCCACGCCCACCGCCATCCTCCACAGCATGCTGTTGCTCGCAACTCTCGTCGGCTTGAGGCCACTCAGCGAACAGGGTCCGAAGGGAAGCCCAAGCGGCTGACCAGCTCGGCGGGAGTCACTCCGGACAGGTCCTGCCCGCGCCAGGCATCGGGCACGTTGGGGCGCCCGAAGCGCACGAAGTCCACCCGCCCGATCAGGTCCGGCTGGCCGTCCGGGACCAGGCTGCCGTTCGCCTGCCTGGGGTCGTACTCTCCCCGGCGCAGGTACCGCTGGATCGTGTCGTAGTCGGTGTAGGCGTTGAGGCCGACCTGGAGGGTGGCGGGCAGGTCCGGGCGGAAGTAGGCCTTGTGCAGGGTCCAGCGCCCTCCATCCAGGCGGTGCAGCAGGACGAACGACGCGCCGACGCGCGCGAGCCGCAGTTCCACCCAGCCCGTGCGCGCCGGGGTGAGTTCCAGGGTGGAGGCGCTGTTCACCGTCGTCTTGGCCTCGAACTGGGGCACGCCGCCGTTCCCGGTGCCCACGGTCAGGAAGACCCAGTTCTCGCGCCCGGCCGTCCAGGTGGCCGCCGTATCCATTCGGGGGGCACGGGCCATCAGGCCAAGCAGGGAGAAGGCCCGCTGCGGCACGGCACCCCCGCGCCCCGTCACCCTCACCCGCGCCGTCACCACGAAGTCCCCGGAGACCGTCTTGAACAGGTAGGGCGCCTGCCAGTCCCCGTACCACTCGCTCGTCTGCGGCTCAATGTGCAGCTCCCCGGGAAAAGCCGCGTTCACGTCCAGCGCCCGCCACTTGCCCGGCCAGCCCTCCACCTCGTCCGCGCGCTGCCACGAGCGCAGGGTGCCCGCATCCGAGAACTCGTCACTGAGCGGCGCGAGGTCATCTGCGGCGAGCGCGTGCCCGGGCAGGGCCAGAAGCAGGGTGAGCGTGGCGAGGATGGCGGTGGTTCGGTGGCGGGAGTTGGGCATGGGGGGCTCCTCTCGGGGCGGGAATGGCCGTCCGGTACGCTCCGAGCCTACCTGGCCCTCCGCAGCCCGCACATCGTCAGGTTCAACCTGCCCTCTCCCGGCCCGCGCGGTTGAACCGAACGATGTGCCGGGAAAATGGTCCCGCCTACGCTGCTCCCAGCGGTCCTAGGGGCCGCAGGAGGAAAAAGATGACTCTATTGACCGACCGTTCGCCAGGCACCCCGGCCCGCACGCACGCCCGCTGGCGCACCGTCCTCTACACGGTCGCGGCGCTCCTCACCTTCGCGGCCATGCAGCTTTTCACGGGCTCGTTCACCGTGGCGCTCGAACCGTTCGGCGTCAAGCTCGGGCCGTTCGAGCCGGACGTGCCCCACTTCATCGACGCCTGGTATCAGGGACAGTGGGCGGTGCTGTCGGCCATCCTGCCCTGCGGCGCGCTCCTCGCCTCGCTGCGGCGCCCGGCGGGGCGGCCCCTGCTCGTCCAGTTCTTCGCCCTGGTGATGGGGCTGGTCAGCCTCACCTTCGTGGTCGTGCCCAACCCGGGGGCAATCCCGGCTCCGGGCTGGAGTTGCTGGTTGCCGGGGGCCTCCCGCTGGCGCTCGTCCTGGGCACCTACCCCGCCCGCCGCGCGCTGCTGCGCCCACCTGCTCTCACGAACGTCAGCCTCCCCCTCGTGGTCGCCAGTGTCTGGCTGGCGCTGGCCCTGCTCCCGGTGAGCCTGCACGAGGCGCATCTCCAGGCCACCACCCACGACTACCTCGCGCAGCACCACACGCACGCCAGCGCCGTGACGCTCGCGCTGCTCCTGACCCTGGGCGGGCTGCTGAGCGCGACTCGGGCGCCCGGAGCCCGGGTAGTCGGCACGCTGGTCGGCCTCTCGCTCGTGTATCTCGGCGTCTGCGCCTTTGCCACCGTCGAGCGAGCGGGCAGTTGGGGGGTGACGGGCGGCGGGCTGGCCCTGCTGGGTGGTCTGGCCTTTCTGGCGGTTCTCGGGTGGGAGGCCCGGGGAAACGGTGCGGATGACCCGCGGGTTCGCCCGGCCACGCAACCCTGAAGCGTCCAGGCGGCATTTGGGGTGGGCGGCCGGGAGATGGGCCGCCCACCTCACGTCCCGGACCCACCCCCCGTTTCGCGCCGTTCCAGGGCCAGCCGGGCCGCCATGACCCGGGTCGTCACCCCGAGCTTGGAGAAGAGGGTCCGCACGTGGGCGTTCACGGTGGGCACGCTCACCTCCAGGTGGCGGGCGATCCCCGCGTTCGTCAGACCGTCGGCGATCAGGTCGAGCACCTCGGCCTCGCGGGGGGTGAGGTCGGGGTGGGGGGCGGCGGCTGGCCAGGGCTCCTGGTGAGCAGGCTCCGGGGAGAGGGCCGCCTCGGGCGTCAGACCCCGACCAGCCTGCCAGGCGGGATCGAATCGTGCCCCGGCCCCCCGCCGCGCCTCCTCCTGGAAGGGGACGTACAGGGTGCGCTCGGTGGGCGTGAGGGCGACCTCCTGGGCCTCCCGCCAGTGCTCGGCGGTGCCCCAGAGGGAGGCGGCACGCTCGGGCTGCTCCCGGACTGCTTCCAGCGCCGCGAAGCCCTCCAACACGTAGGCCACGCTGCCCGGGTCACGGCCCTCCCGGGCGAGGGCCCAGGCCTCCTCCAGTCCGCGCCGGGCCGCGTCCTCGTCGCCCAGCCGCAGCTCGGCGAGCGCGAGGCTGTGCAGGGCGAACACGAGGTAGCTGCGGTCCCGGTGCTCACGGAAGAGGGAGACGGCCTGCAACAGAAAGGCCCGGGCCTCCTCCCAGCGGCCCCGCAGCGCCGCCAGCCGCCCCTGCCCGAGCCGCACGTAGCCCACACCCCAGCGGTCCCCGACGCTCGCGTAGGCCCGCTCGGCCTCCCCGAAGCTCGGCGCGGCCTCCTCCAGGTTGCCCGCGTACATCGCCATCGTGGCCTGCGCGGAGAGGTAGTGGGCCAGGCCCAGCCGGTCCCCCTCGGCCTGCATCAGTGGGAAGCCCTCCCCCGCGCAGCGGGCGGCGAGCTCGAAGTCGCCCTGCAGGTAGGCCATGCCGCCCAGCGCGAAGAGGGCCCGCGCCCGCAGGGTGCCGTCCGCCAGCCCCAAGCGCAGCGCCTCCTCGACGGCCCGGCGGCCCTCGGCGTGGTGCCCGTTCTGCCACCAGAAGTACCACACGCCCCAGGCGATCCGCGCCACGAGGTCCGGCTGGCCGGAAGCGAGGGCGCGGCGCACGGCGGAGCGCAGGTTGTCCGCGTCCTGTTCGAGCCGCTCGGCCCACAGCCGCTGGTCCCCACCGCGCAGGGGCGCCTCGGCGCTCTCGGCGAGCGCGAGGAAAAAGGCGGTGTGCCGCGCCTCGGCTTCCTCCCGTTCCCCGCGCTCCTCCAGCCGCTCCAGCGCGTACTCGCGCACCGTCTCCAGCAGGGTGAAGCGCGGGGTGAAAGCCGTTCCGGGCACCGCCAGGGCGAGGTGCTGCTCGACGAGGACGGAGAGGGGGTCGAGCAGGTCGGATCGGCCCGTGACCGCCCCCGCCGCCTCCAGCGTGAAGCCGCCCGCGAACACGCCGAGATGGGCGAGGACCGCCTGCTCCTCCCCCCCCAGCAGCCCGTAGCTCCAGTCGAGGGTGGCCCGCAGGGTGCGCTGGCGGGCAGGCAGGTCGCGCGGGCCGCCCTGCAGGAGGGGCAGCGCCCGGTCCAGGTGGGCGAGCATGGCGGCGGGGGGCAGCACCCTCGCCCGCGTGGCGGCGAGTTCGATGGCGAGGGGGAGACCATCCAGGCGCCGCACGATCTGCGCGACGCTCCCCACGGTCTCGCCTGACGGGGTGAGCGCCGCCCCGCGCGCCCGCGCCCGGGCGAGAAACAGCTCCACGGCGGGCGAGGCGGCCTGCTCCTCCGGGGGCCGCCGAGGTTCGGGCAGGGCGAGCGGCGGCACCGGGTACTCCTGCTCGCCCGAGAGGCGCAGGGGCGCGCGGCTGGTCGCCAGCACCCGCAGCCCGGGCACGCTGGACAGCAGCTCAGCCACGACGGGCGCGGCACCGGGCAGATGTTCGAGGTTGTCGAGGATCAGCAGGGGGGGACGGGCGACCAGGGCCTGTCGCAGGGCGTCCAGCGGCGCGCTTTCGCCAGGGTCGAGGCCCAGGGCGCGCAGCGTGGCGGGCAGGAGGAGGTCGGCACTCGGCAGCGCGGCCAGGGGCACGAAGACCGCCTCCTCCCCGACAGCGGCGAGGTGCCGCGCAACTTCCAAGCTCAGGCGGGTCTTGCCCACACCGCCCGGCCCGGTCAGGGTGACGAGCGGGACTTCGGGCCGGGCGAGCAGAGTCAGAAGGTCGGCAACCTGAGCACCCCGGCCGATCAGCGGAGTGGGCGGCTGCGGCAGACTTGCGGCGTGACGCGGCGGGTGGGTCATGTGGGGGGCTCCGGCTCCAGCCTACTCCCGGCGGGTCAGCCCGGTCCAACCAGCCCGCGCTCGACGGCAACGCGGGCGGCCAGGACCCGGCTGCCCACGCCCAGCTTGGAGAAGATGGTGCGGAGGTGGGCGTTCACGGTCGGCAGGCTGATCCCCAGCGCCCGGGCGATCCCCGCGTTGGTGTCCCCCAGCGCGACCCGCGCCAGCACCTCCGTCTCGCGGGGGGTCAGGTCGGTGAGGCCCGGCTCGGAGCGGGGGGCTTTGGGAGCGGAAACGGTCACGGCCCTCCCCTCCAGGCGGGCGAGGCCCTGGCGGGCTTCCGCCAGCATGTAGGGGGCGCCGCCCGGGCCCAGCTCGTCGAGCATCCGGCAGTAGAGGGCGGCGGCCCGGGCCGTTTCGCCCCGGCGCTCGGCGAGGCGGGCCTGGGTCTCGAACAGTCCGGCCAGCAGGTGAGGGGACTGGAGGTCGAGGATGTGGGTCTGCGCCCGCGCGAGGTACGCCTCGGCCTCGGCCTCCCGCCCGGTCGCCAGCGCCCACTCTGCCAGCGCGTGCTGCACCGACTGCCACAGCGAGGGGAGCGCCAGCCCCGCGAGGCGGCCCTGGGCTTCCTCCAGGGGGGCACGAGCCTCCTCCGGCCGGCCCAGACGGATGAGCAGCCAAGCCGAGTACACCAGCGCTCTCACGGAGGCGCGGGGGTCGGGGTGATTCCAGGCCTCTGCCTGAATGCCCTTCAGCAAGGTCAGGGCCTCGGCGTAACGGCCCAGGGTGTCGAGGTGCGCCGCGAGTTGAACGGTACCGGACAGCCAGCGGCCCACCTCACCCAACGCCCGGAACCGGGCGAGGGCGTCGCGCATCAGCGCCTCGGCCTCGTCGGGCGTTCCGCCGCCCATTCGCGCCACCTCGGCAATCCTGAAGAGGCCATCGGCTTCCGCCACGGGGTCCGCCGCACGCCGGGCGAGCGTCAGGGCCCGCTCGTACAGGTGCCGGGCGGCCACGAACTCGCTCTGGCGTGCGGCGAAGAGGCCGACAGCGATGCACAACTGGGCCACCGCGCGCTCGTCCTTCTCGGGCACCCGCGCCAGCAGCGACTCGGCCCATAACCGCCCCTCGGTAACCAGGCCGCTGCCGCCCATCGTCCAGAAGGTGAGCAGGCCCTGTTCGAGCCGGAGGGCCAGGTCCAGCGCCCCCGCGGAGAGCGCCCAGTTCATCGCCGAACGCAGGTGCGGGTAGGCGACCTGCACCCAGGCGAAATACGCCCGGGTCGCTTCGCCAGACGCGAACAGGTCCTCCAGCCGGGCGAGGTAGTACTGGGCGTGCGCTTCCCGCGCGGCGTCCAGCGCCCCTTCTGTCGTCAGCTTCTCCAGCGCGTACTCGCGCACGGGTTCGAGCAGGGCCAGCCCGCCGCCCTCGGGCTCGGGGCGCACCACCCAACTGTGCTCGACCAGGGCTGCGAGCGCGTCGAGGCGACCCACCTCCCCCAACGCGCCCTCCACCTCATCCGGGGTGAAGGTCCCGGGAAACACCGCCAGCCGCGCGAGCAGCGCCCGTTCGCCCCCGTTCAGCAGGGCGTAACTCCAATCCAGGGTGGCGCGCAGGGTCTGCTGCCGGGCCGGGAGATCGCGCGCCCCCCGGGTCAGCACCCCCAGCGGCGCGTCCAGGGCGCTCCTGAGGGCGGGGAGTGGAAACAGCCGGGTGCGGGCGGCGGCGAGTTCGATGCTCAGCGGCCAGCCTCCCAGCCGGGTCACGATGTCGGCGACCACCCCCAGCGCCTCCGCGTCCCAGACCCGGCCCGGCTGCACCTCCGAGGCGCGCGCCACGAAGAGGGCCACCGAGGGCACGGCGAGGAGGGCCTGCGGGGAGAGGCGGTCGGGGGGCCCGGGCAGCGCGAGCGGGCCGAGCGGCACCTCGTACTCGCCGGTGAGTTGCAGCGGCGCGCGGCTGGTGGTCAGGACCCGGACGCCGGGGGCCTCCACGAGCAGTTCGGCCACGAAGCTCGCCGCGTCGAGCACGTGTTCCAGGTTGTCCAGCACGAGCAGCAGCCGGGCGCCCCGCAACGCCGCGAAGACGGCCTCGGCAGCGGCCTGTTCCCCACTCACGCCCAGGGCGGTGGCGACGGCCTGGGGCACCAGCTCGGCGTCGGTGACGGCGGCCAGCGACACCAGCCGCACCCCGTCGGGAAAGGCTCCCCCGAGGTCCTGCGCGAGGCGGGTCGCCAGGCGGGTCTTGCCGATCCCGCCCATTCCGGTGATCGTCACCAGGCTGACGTCGCCGCGGCGCAGCAGCTCGGCGCAGGCGGCGAGTTCACGCTCCCGGCCCAGCAGCTCGCCGGGTGAAGGGTCCAGCCTCGGAGCTCGCGCGGCTTCCCCCGCTTCTTCCCCCCTCATGGACGGTGTGACTCCCCGCTGGCAGGTCGCATGGCTGCCCCTCATGATACGGCGGCGTGGGGCTCAGGCGGTTTCGTGGGTCACCCCGTAGGCCCGCTCCAGCGCCTCCAGCAGGCCGGGCGGCTCGGGCGGCCAGCCCCGCGAGCGCGAGCGCAGCCCCGCCAGGGCCTCGAAGTAGCGGTGCAGCCCGCCGGGCCGGGCGAGGAGCAGGACATGCGCCTCCGCACCCGACGAATTCTCCAGCGAGTGGGCAAGTCCGGGTGGCACGGCGACCGACGTTTCCGGTCCGGCCAAGGTGACGCGTTCCCCACAGGTGAACGTCACCTCGCCCAAGACCACGAAGTACGTCAGGTGGGTAAGGTGAAAGGCCGTGGGTGCCCACTCGTGGAAGCGAGGGGGGAGCAGCAGTTCCAGGGTATTGCCCTCGCCGTCGGTGCCCTCCAAGTAGGCGAGGCGCAGGCCGCCCAGGGTCAGCACCCGCCGCTCCCCGGCGCGGGTGACGCGGGCGGGCAGGGTGAAGGATTGATCGTCCATGCCGCTTCACCGGTGCAGGAGCATCAGGTTGTAGGTAATGAGGTCCTGGGTGTCGCTGCCGTCCTCGGGACCCTTGGCCGTGCCCGAGAGGGAGTCCAGGTCCGCGCTCCCCGGCACCTCCGCGTAGAGGCCCAGCCCCTCGGACTGCCAGGTGGGGCCCTCGGTGGTCACGGTGTCGACGTTCTGCTGCGGCTCGCAATCGTAGTTCGAGACGTTGGTCAGGGTACGGGTGTACTGGGTGAAGATGGTCGGGCCGCCGTAGTTGATGACCCACTTGCCGTCCTGGAAGCTGACGCCGCCCCCCGCGCTCTCGTGGGACTCCCCCGCCTCCGTGCTCTTGTCGGTCTGGCGGATGCTGTAGCTCCCCTGGCAGAGGATGTCCCCCTTCCAGTCGCGCGCCTCGTCCGGCCCGGTGACGAGCCGCACCCATTCGTGCCGCAGGTCGTACGAGGCGGAGGTGAGGTTGTTGTGCGCGCCCCGCCCGGCGAGGATGTCCACCATCTCCGCCGCCGGGGGCGTGGTGAGGTCGATGCTGAGTTCCGCGTCCTTCTGGACCGTGTCGGTCACATTGGGCACGGGCGTGGTCTGCGCGTTCTTGTGCACCGAACGCTTCAGGGTGCCCTGCCAACCGCAGGTCGGGGCGAGGGAGGCGTGGTTGTCGTCCACCCCCAGCAACTGCGCCTTGCGAATGGTGCCGAACAGTTTCCGCAGCGACGGGAGGTCGGGCAGCACGCACGGCACGGTCTCCTCCCGCAGGCAGGACCCCACCGAGCCGCGAACCGCGTCCATCACGGCGCCCTTCTGGGCCTCGAAGCCGCCCAGGCCGACGAGCTCCACCTGACGCACCCACACCAGCAGCGAGGGGATCAGCGCCTCGCCCACGGTGCAGTTCCCCGCTACCTCGCCGAGGTAGGGCGCCACGTCCTCGTCGTACATCTGCTCCATCAGGGCCGAGAGCTTGTCCCAGAGTTGCGGGTCGCCCGGCTGGCCGTCCAGAATCCGCCGCCGCTGCGCGTTGAGCAGGTCGTTGATCTGCGAGGTCACGGCCTCGGTCCCGTACCTCACGGCCCGCGCGGCGAGGTCGGCCCGCTCGGCGTCCGAGCCGCCCGCCACCCCGTAGCCGCTGAAGTGCAGCAGCTTCAGGGCGTAGCTGCTCGGGGTACTGTCCGGCCCCAGCGCGGGAATGCCGGGACTGGTCCCGGACCCCTCGAAGGAGAAGGGCGAGACGGCCCCCGCCGCGAGCGGGTGGGCGGGCGTGATCGTCAGCGTGGCGGGCTGATAAAGCTTCAGGCCGTCGGGTTCGAGCTTCACCGCCCCGGCGAGGGGCCCCGAGAGGGGGAGCCCCCCGACCCCTGAGAGGGGTGTCATGGTGATCTGGGTGTCCTCGGCCAGGGCATCCGGCGGAAAGGTCAGGCGGTACAGGGTGCCGTCCGCCCCCGTGGTGGTGAGGGTGCCCCCGTCCTTGGCCGAGATCATGTCCCCCGTTGAGGCGCTGTAGTCCGGGGTGGGGATCACGTTGCCGCCGTTTCCACCTCCGCCCCCGTCACCACCGCCCACGGTCACGCTGATCTCGCGCCGGGTCTCGTTGCCGCTCGTGTCGGTGGCGATCACCGTGACCGCGTGGGGGCCCACCGCCGCGTTCGCCCACGAGAGGCGCCACCGGTTCGTGACCTTCCCGTCGCCGTCCAGGTCGAAGGTGACCTTCGGGACTCCGGCGCTGTCCTCCGTGCTGCCGATCAGGACCGGGCCGTCGAACACCTCCAGTTTTTTCAGACCCACGTTGTCTCCACCCGTGCCCGTCAGGAGGATAGGCTGGCCCGCCGTGACCTGCGGGGTGTCCACCGCGAGGTCGGGGGCGCGGAGGTCCACCCCTATGCCCGTCCCCGACAGGAACGGCAGGGTGAAGGTGGGCCCGAAGGTCTTGGGCTGCGCCGTCTCCGCATCCCTGGCCGTAAGGCCGTCCAAGGCGGCCTTCAGGGTGAAGTTCGCGGCTGAAGGTGAGGCCGCCACCCCCACCCGGGCCCCCAGGTTGCTCGATGCCTGGACACTACCCGCAGCGGCATCCAGCGTGTACGTCGCCTTGAAGTCCGAGAGCGGCACCGCAAACCGGGTTCCATTCACGCCCGGCGTGCGGACGGTGAGCAGCACGTCGAAGGTCTGCCCGGGCACGGCGGCATTCATGGGAAGGGCGCTCGTGAGCGTCACGTCGTCCGTGAGGGTCTGCACCTTGAGGTTGACCGTGGTTCCCGCCGCGACGTCCTGGTGTTCCAGCCGCCCGAAGGCGAGCAGGGTACCGTTCTCCGCCTCGCTCAGTCCCGACGACTGGAAGGTGTACGTCCCGGGCGTCAGGCTCACCGAGGTGCTGGATGCACTTGGCGTCAGGTCCAGGTGGTCCACGCCGCCCTGCGGATCGGCCTGGTGCTGGGCGTTGAACTTGACGGGGGTGCCGTCCCCGGTGAACACCCGAACGCGGACCCCCCCCACCGGAGTGTTCCCGTCACTGCCCATGGGCACGGCCTGGGAGCGCAGACCGGCGGCCTGGACCGGGGCGGGCAGCGGGGCTTTCAGGGTGAGGGTGACCAGGCCTTCCTTCCCGGGCGTGGGGGCCGTTCCTCCCCCGCAGCCCGCGAGGAGGGCGGGTCCGGCGAGGGCCAGGGTCAGGAGCAGCGTGCGGGTGTCGGGGCGCGTCTTCATGGGGACCTCCGGCGGAGCGGTGAGCGTGTCAGGTGCTCCGGTGAGGCCCACGGTACGGAGGGCCGGAACATCGCACATCGTTCGGTTGAACCCGGGGCGCGCAGGTTGAAACGAACGATCCGGCCTCTTGGAAGAGACCGGACCGGGGAGGCGCCGTCACGCCCGCCCGAGGTCCTCGCGGAGGATGGCGTACATGTGCATATCGCCGGACCGTCCCGGCCCCGGGCGGCCGGAGCCCCGCAGCGTGCCCTCGCGGCGCAGGCCCAGCCGCTCCAGCAACCGGGCCGAGGCGGCGTTCTCGACGAACACGGCGGCCTGCACCCGGCGGCGGCCGGGGTCCTCGAAGGCGTACGTCAGCACTCTCTCCGCCGCCTCGGTCCCGTAACCGCGGTGCCAGAACGGCGTGCCGAGCCAGAAGCCGATCTCAGCCCAGCCGTGAAAGGGGTTGAGGGCGAGTTCGACGCACCCGACGAGTTCGCCCCCGCGCGTGATCGCCCACGACAGTTGCCGCCCCACCCGCGCCTCCTGCGCATGGCCCGCGATCCAGCCCACTGCACCCCCGGGCGGGTAGGGGTGCGGCACGAAGGTGAAGCGGGCGACGGCGGGGTCCCCAGCCAGCGTCTCGACCTGGGGCGCGTCACCAAGCTCAAAGGCGCGCAGCACGAGGCGCGGCGTGGTCAGGGTGGGGATGGGCGAGTCGTTCACGGGTGGACCTCCGGGAAAAGTGTGGCAGAGCGGGGCGCAGCCGCGCTGCACGGAGGGGACACACCCGAACTCGCAGTGAGGCGCAGGCAAGGGGCGCGCGGACAGGCAGCTTCACAGGAGACCGGCTGGCGACACCGAAAGACCCTGCGGTGCTTCCCCAGAGGTTTTGAACCGGTACCAGGGCGGCTCCTCCAGCCTAGGGTCCACGGTGACCGTCGTCTTGCCGTCAGCCTCGCGGGCAGAACCACCAAAGCTCCTCGCCTCGGGGAATCGGCCCATCTCCCCCTTTCCCCGCCCGGCGCGGCCTTAAGCCCCGCTGTACGCCCTCACCAGCAGGGCGGCGTTGCTTCCGCCGAACGCGAAGGAGTTGCTGAGGGCGTACTCCACTCGGCACGGGCGGCAGCCCTCCGTCACGTAGTCCAGGTCGCACTCCGGGTCGGGCACCCGGCAGTTGAGGGTGGGCGGCACCACCTGGTCGCGCAGCGAGAGCACGGTGCTGATGAGTTCCAGGGCGCCGCTCGCACCCATCGCGTGCCCCAGCGCCGCCTTGTTCCCGACCACCGGGACGCGGGGGGCACGCTCCCCCAGCACCTTTCTGATCGCCCGGGTCTCCGTCTTGTCGTTGAGGGGCGTGGCCGTGGCGTGGGCGTTGACGTAGTCCACCCGCTCGGGGTCCACCCCGGCCTGACGCAGGGCCCGCCGCATGGCGAGAACCGGACCGGCGGACTCGGTCTGGGTGAGGTGGTGGGCGTCCGAGCTGGCCCCGTAGCCCACCACTTCGGCCAGAATGGTGGCCCCGCGCGCCCGTGCTGAGCGTTCGGCTTCCAGCACCAGGATTCCGGCGCCCTCACCCAGCACCAGGCCGCTGCGGTCCGCGCTGAAGGGACGGCAGGCCTCCTCCGGGGGGCCCACCCAGTCGGAGAGCACCCGCAGGGCCCGCCACGCGCGCACGACGGCGGGGGAAAAGGGGCTGTCGGCACCACCCGTGACGGCGACGGGCACCGCGCCGCTGGCGACCAGGCCAAAGGCGTGCCCGATGGAGTGGGCGGCCGACGCGCAGGCGGCGTCCACCGAGAGCAGCGGGCCCTGAAAACCGTGGTGGATGGAGATGTTCGCGGCGGGCGCGACGTTCATGGACAGCGGGATGGTGAAGGGGCTGACTGACTCCTGCCGGTAAAAGGCCTTGAACGAGGCCTCGCTGGCGCTGTAACCACCGATGGAGCTGCCCACGATCACGGCGACCTCCTCCCGGTCCACGCCTGCCCCTTCCAGGCCCGCCCGACGCACCGCCTCCCGGGCGGCCACGAGCGCGAGGTGCGAGGAGCGGCTCATCCGGCGCGCCGCCTTGGGGTCCAGGTAGGGCTCAATGTCCCCGCCCGGCACCGTGGCGGCCACGCGCAGGCCCAGGGTCTCCCTCTCCGGATCCGCCAGCCCTCGGACCCCCGTGTGCCCCGCGAGCAGTCGGCGCCAGAACTCCTCGACCCCCGAGCCCAGGGGGCTGCATACACCCACACCCGTTACCACCACTCGTTCCATTCGCCGCTCCTCGCCGTAGTTGGTCTGTGAACTGTCCAAGACTTGTCGACGATGCCCGCGACGGTTCGCACTCCTTGTGTCCTGGTAGCGCCATGATAAGCCGCGGCTGCCCGGAAGCTTTTCCAACCATGGGGCCCCGCCTGTCCCGGCAGGAGCCCCACCTGGCGGCGTTCGGCCGAACCCGATTCCATCGTTCGTTTGAACCTGCCCCCACCGCTCGGGATCGGGCGGGCTGCGGTTGAAACGAACGATGCGCCGCCCGGCCCTTTCCCCCTACGGTACGGCCAGGTCGCCAGGCACGCGCCAGGGGCCGAAAGGAGCCAAAACGTATGCCCTTTTCTCCCTCCACCCGGGCCGCCGCGGCGGGTGTCCTGACCCTCTGCGCCGCCACGCTCGCCGCCCCCGAACTCCTCCGGGCCCAGGCCCAAACGCGCAGTACGCCGACCGCCCCGTTCACGGGCCTGTGGTTCATCTGGGAGGACCACGACCACAGCAACTACCCCAACGTGCACGTCCGCCACGGTCCGAATCCCGGGGTGCTCAACCTGGCGCCGGACGGCACGCTGACCGCCTACAACACCTCCTGGTCCGACAGCCCGCTCATGGTCGGCCGCTGGACCGCGCGGGGGGGCACCGCCTACTTCAGCGCCGTGATGCTCAGCAGCGACGATCCGAAGACGAACTGGGGCGCCGCGCCCTTCGACCGGCTGACAATCCGCGGCGCCCTGCACCTTGACGCCCGAGGAACCCTGAGCGGGGCGGAGGTGGCCGAGGTGTTCCTGCCGAACGGCAAGTCGCAGGGCCTGGACCGCGTGCTCATCGACAAGGGCTGGCGCGTGGCCGAACCCGCCGCCTTCGACCCCATGGGGGTGACCCTCACGCCCCGGCCCGAGGTCCACGAGGCTGCCCCGCAGGGGAGGCAGTGAGCGTTTCTGAGCCGCCGGGCCACATCCCAGGAGCCGCCATGCGACCGACCTTCCGCCATGTCCTCACCGCCGCCCTCATCGTCCTGCTCGCCCCGGCCAGCCGTTCCCAGGCCGCCCCCGCCCTCGACCCCGATCTGGTCGGCGTGTGGGAGAACGCCGGGGAGGACCTCGAAATGGTGTTCCTGCCCGACGGCCGCACCTTCAGCCTGAACACGATGGCGGGCAACAAGGTCGAGGGCGAGCCCGGCACCTGGCAGATCAAGAACCACAAGCTCGTCATCGACTGGCTGATTTCCGGCGTGGAGCGTGAGGACTACGGCGTCACGGGGGACAGCCTGACCCTCGGCGGCTGGCTGAACCTGGGGCGGGTCGGGGACGCGGGGGACGCCGCGAACGAGTACACGAAGCGTATGGGGCAATTCGCCGCGATTGCCCGGAAGTGGGCGGGGCAGTATCCGGTGGGCCCCGCCAGGGCCACCAACGCCAAAGACGACCCCCATCCCGAGCGGGCGCCCAGGAACGTCACCGTCTACACGGGGGCCGGGCTCGACTTCGAGGACCTGACCATCCTGACGGGCTCGTACAAGGACCCCTACCAGCAGGTCCACGAGTACCAGGTCGGCCAGGCGGTCGAGTTCTTCCTCTTTCCGAACGGGCGCTTCTGGCACCAGAGCTGGATTCCCAAGGGGCTCGACGCCAACTTCCAGCCCATCCACGAATTGACGAGGGTGTGGGGCAGCTACAGCGTGAAACCGGGCGGACCCGTGGACGGTGACGCCGTGACCCTCAAGTTCGACGGCGGCGACACGCAGACGGTGAAGGTGCTGGGCGGGCGGCGTTTCCTGAAGTCGCCGAACGTTCTGTATTTCAACCAGAATCCCAAGCCGAACGCGGGGGAGGAGCGGCAGTTCCAGTAGGGACGGCACAGGAGGACCCATGCGCTCACCCACCCCCTTCATGGCGCTCTGCCTCGCCGCCCTGCTCGCGCCCGGCCCGGCTCTGGCCGATTCGGCCACCAGGGTAGGGGCGTGGACGGTGCGGACCTACACCAGCACTCAGCCGCCCACCGTCTCGATCTGGGTTTCCGCGCGGAACGGGGACCGGCTGGGCTTCTCCTGCCCGGGCGGCAGGCCAGCGGCGTTCTATGAGGTCCAGGCGCCCTTCCTGGGGGACGACGGCACAGCCCCCGCCGAGGACGAGGCCCTGCCTGTGAGCTGGCGCCTGGACGCGCGTCCGCCCTCGGCCCCGGAACGCTGGGGCATGGTGCAGACGCGGGCGGCCCTCGCCATTCCTGGACGCACCGCCGCCACGCTGCTGTCGGGTTTGGGACAGGCCAGGACCCTCACCCTGCGCGTGGGAACACGTCCCCCGGAAACCTTCGACCTGCGCGGCGCCTCCCGGGCCCTGCGGCTCCTCCCCTGCTCCACACCGTGATTCCCCACAGGAGAACCGATGAACAAGTGTGCCGCCCTCGCCCTGACCGCCCTGCTCTCCCAAGTCCACGCCGCCCCCACCCTCGACCCCGACGTGGTCGGCGTCTGGCAGAACTACGGGGATACCCTCGAACTGTCTTTCCTGCCCGACGGGCGCGTGTTCGTGCTCAACACGCAGTCCAGCAGCAAGGTGGCGGCCCAGCCGGGCACCTGGCAGATTCAGAACCACAAGCTCGCCTTCAACTGGCTGGTGAGCGGGCCCGAGCCCCTCGACTACGGCGTGACGGGGGACGGGATGACCCTGGCGGGCTGGATCGAACTGCGGCGGGTCGGGGACGCGGGGGACGCCGCGAACGAGTACGCCCGGCAGTACGCGGCCGCCGCAGCGAACGCCCAGGGCTGGCAGAAGAAGTATCCGGTGGGTAAGGCCCGGCCCGGCAACCGGGACAAGGACCCGCATCCCGAGCGCGTGAATCCCGGCGCGACCGTCTACGCCCCGCCCTTCGTGCGCTTCATGGACATGACAATCCTCGACCGCGCCTACGTCGACCCGAACAATGTCAACCAGTCCGACCAGTACCAGACCTTCCAGGCGGCCGAGTTCTTCTTCTACCCGAACGGGCGCTTCGTCCACTCGGTCACGCTGCCGGGGGGGCTAGACGCGACCTTCCAGCCGAGATACGAGATGACGACGACCTGGGGCCGCTACAGCGTGAAGCCGGGAGGGGCGCTGGAGGGGGACACCGTCTCGCTCCAGTACGACAGCGGCGACACCGGGACGGTGAAGGTGCTGGGCGGTCGGCGTTACCTGCGGGCGGACGACATCCTCTACCTCAATCAGAATCCCGCGCCCAAACCCAGCCAGGAAGGTGCGCCCCGGGGATGACCCCCCGGCCGCATCATCGGCCAGACATGCCCGGGGGGGTGAACTGGGGCCGAGCGGGGTGACCCGCCCCTGGAGGACAGACGATGCGAACACCACTGTTGATCCTGGGAGCGGTCCTGGGGCTAGGCCTGGGGGCGCACTTAGCCTGGGCCGCCCCCACTCCCCCCGCCGTCACCCTGGACACCCGCCCGCTCGGCGTGGCCGTACACAAGACCGTCCTGCCCGCCCACCGGGTCAACCCGGAAGACCCGCTCGACTGGGGGCACGCCGCCGCCGTCCACCTCGCCCTGGGTCCCCAGGACCCCGCCCGTCAGGAGGCGGCGCTCTCGGTCTACCCCGTGGCCGGACTCGTCGCGGCGAACCCCGGGGACCTCGGCCGCGAGGTCCAGACCCAGCTCGGGCGGCTGCGGACCCTGCTGAAGAGCTGGCCCGCCCGGCCTTCGGGCGAACTCCCCTACCTGCTGGGTCCCCCCGCGGATCAGGTGTTCGCCACGGCGGTGCGCTACCTCGATTTCCCGGGCGGCAGCGGCGTGCGCTACCTGACGATGTATTCGAGCGACGTGTCCCCGGTGACGAGTGATCGCCTCTTCTACACCTTCCAGGGCCTGACGGAGGACGGGAAGTACATCCTGGTGCTGACCTACCCGGTCTCGACCCGGCGGCTTCCGGCGAACTACGATGCGGTGCCCCCTGGCCAGCGGGACGCCCTCGCGCGCGGGGTGGGGTACCCGGCGTACCTGTCCCGCACGGCACAGATGTTGGGTGCGACCGGGCCAGCGGACTTCTCCCCATCGCTCGGCAAGCTGGACGCGGCCGTGCGGGGCATCCGGGTCGGGCCGTGACCCCTCCGAACTGGCGGTGAGCGAGTCGGTCCACGCCGCTCTTCACCACAGGGGCGAGGGGCCACTCGAACCCCCGGCACTTGCCCGGGTGTTCTGGCGTCCGGGCAGGCCGGTCTCACCCGGGGCCTCAGCGGCGGGAGCGCACGACGAGGGCGTTGGCGATCTGGCGCCCGCCTGGCACGACCGCCCGGCCCCCGCAGACCAGCCCGCTCGACGCACCCCCATCCAGATTCATGGCGTTCACGGCCCCGAGCGCCCGCATCGCCTGGGCTTCCTCCCGGATCGTGGCGCCCGGAAACGTGACGAGCAGGAGGTCGCCCGCCGCGGTAAAGCCCACCGCCGACCGCGCCCCGCGGGCCGTGAGGATCTTGTCCTGCCGGAAGCCCTCCGCTGAGGGATCGGCGACGACGCTCCCGTCGCGAACGAGCAGGGGTCCCGCACCCAGACTGAAGCGGGCCCCCAGAGGCGTGCCATCTGCCTCCTCGACCCGGTAGTCGGCGCGGCGCCCAGGGGTGAACCGCCCCGCGAGTTGCCGGACCTCGCTTCCGGCGAGGGCGAGCACGAAGCCGTCCGCCGGAATCTGGGCCGCCTCGCCCCGAACCGCGCGCTCCACCACCCCGTTCCGCACGATCACGGCCACGTCAGGCACGAAGCGCAGGCGCGGGCCGTAGTCGGGCGTGTAGAGGTAGGCGTAGTTGGCGTTCGAGGGCGTCTGGTTGACGTTGTAGGCGTACCAGTTGTTGGGGGAGGCGCCGGAGCCGTCCAGCGTGCCGCGAATCCGCAGCCCGTCGCGCGCGAAGCGCACCCGGCCGTCCTGCAGCACGTCCAGCCGGGTGCCCACCGTGCCCAGGTGGAGCACCCGCCCCCCCACCACGAGCGTCCCGTATGGCTCGCCGCTCTGCCCGGCATACGCCGCGAGAAAGGTGCCGTTGATCGCGCAGGTGGCCCCGGACCGCGCCGCGATCTGCGCGAGCGGGGCATTCGAGGCCACTCGGGGCCCAGCGAGGGCGACGCTCAGGTCGTAACGTCCGGCTGGAAAGCGGACGGACGTGACCGCGACATTGGCCGAACCGGCGCGGACGGTCTGCCGCTGCACGGCGGGTTGTGCCAGGGCAACGCCGAGGGTGAGCGCGAGGCCCAGGCCGCCCAGGCGGACGCAGCGGGCTGGGGATTGGGTCATCCTCCACTTCCTTTCCGGTGACCCCAGTCGTGGCCGGAGCCCCGGCACGGTGCGGCACCCGGTCTCTGGAGACGGACAGTCTAGCGCCTGGGGGACGCTGGCGAAGACAAAGGGGGGGAGACGGCCCAGCGGCACGCCCACGGTCAGGAGGAAGCCGCTAGAGTGCGCCCATGTTGGTTTCCGCCAGGGACCCCTCCAGCCGGGCCGTCCTGCAACTCCCCGAATTTCGCGCCATGCTCCTCGCCACGCTGTGCAGCACCCTCGCGGGCCGCGCCGTGGCCCTCACCGTCGCCTACCAGCTCTATCAGCTCACGAAAAACCCGCTTACGTTGGGCATTCTCGGGCTGGTGGAGGCGATCCCAGCGCTCAGCCTGGCCCTCTTCGGCGGGGTGGTGGCCGACCGCAACGATCGCCGCCGCATCCTGCTCACGACGACCACCATCGAGGTGGGGTGCGCGCTGCTGTTTGCCGGGTACGCCCTGCTGGGGGCGGGCGCGGGGGTGGGGCCCATCCTGGCGCTGGTGTTCTGCCTGGGGCTGGCGCGCGGCTTTTCCGACCCGGCCCTCCCGGCCTTCGAGGCGCAGGTCGTGCCGCGCGAACTCCTGCTGCGGGCGTCGGCCTGGCAGGCGAGCGTGTGGCAGGCGGCGGCCATCGCGGGTCCGGCGGTGGGGGGCGTGTTGTACGCGGCGCTGGGGGCGCGGGGCGCGTACCTCTTCGCTGCCGCGCTCTTCGGGGTGGCGCTGGGATGCGTGGCCTTTATCCGGCCCAAGCCGCGGCCCCACTTCGTGCCCGGCGAGCCCGTGTGGCAGAGCATCAAGGAGGGGCTGGCCTTCGTCCTGCGGCGGCAGGTCCTGGTGGGCAGCATGGCGCTCGACCTGTTCAGCGTGCTGTTCGGGGGCGCGGTGGCGCTGCTGCCGGTGTTTGCCTCGGACATCCTGCGGGTGGGGCCGACCGGCTTGGGGCTGCTGGTGGCCGCGCCCAGCGTCGGGGCGCTCGCGGTGATGCTGTACGCGACCACCCGACCGCCGGGGAAGAACGCCGGTCGCACCCTGCTGGGGGCCGTGGCGGGCTTCGGCGTGTGCATGGTCGTCTTCGGGCTGTCGCGGAACCTCGCCCTCAGCGTGGCGGCGCTCGTGCTGGCGGGCCTCTTCGACGGGATCAGCATGGTCGTGCGCCGCGCCACCCTGCGCCTCAAGGCTCCCGACCACCTGCGCGGGCGGGTGAGCGCGGTCAGCTCCATGTTCATCGGCGCGAGCAACGAGCTGGGCGCCTTCGAGAGCGGGGTCGCCGCCAGCCTGCTGGGCACCGCCCGCAGCGTGTGGCTCGGCGGCCTGGTCACGCTGCTGGTGGTGGGCGTGACGGCGTACCTGGCGCCCGAGCTGCGCGCGATGGACCTCACGGACGTGGCGGAGGACCGGGGCTGAAACCGGGAAGGAGGAGGACTGCTCCAGGTGACCCTGATTCCTGAGACAGGCGTTCTGCGTCCCAGCCTCCGGACCGCCGAGGTTCACCCCTGCCCGGGGGAGCCTGGCCCCTCGCCGCCCCGCGGGGGCTGGGGCACGGTCCGGGGGCGACGGCCCGGCGACCGGTGCTCGGCCACCCGCACGGCGTTGCGCCCCGTGGCCTTGGCAGCATACAGCGCCTCGTCGGCGGCCTGCAACGTCAGGTCCAGCCCGGTGTCGGGATCGAGCGGCGCCACCCCGAAGCTGGCGGTGGTCCGCAGTCCGGGCGCCACGTCCGCCCAGTCGAGGTCGGCCAGGACGGACCGCAGGCGCTCGCAGCAGGCCAGGGCCTCGCTCAGGCTAACGCCGGACAGGATGACCACGAATTCCTCCCCGCCGAAGCGCGCCAGGCAGTCCACCTGACGGAGCGCGGCCGTCAGGTCCCGGGTCACCCGCCTCAGCACAGTGTCGCCCACGCCGTGCCCGTAGGTGTCGTTCACCCGCTTGAAGTGGTCGAGGTCCATCAGGGCGACGGCGCTCCCCTGGCCGGGCCGCACCCGCAGCCCCTCAAGCACCCGCATGGCGTGCGTGCGGTTGGGCGCCCCCGTGAGCGGGTCTTTCAGGGCCGCCTCGGCCAGGGCCGCTGCGCGGACCTCCGCCTCGCGGGCCTGCTGCTCGATCTGGTGGACCAGGGCGCGCTGCTGGTGGTAGGCCCGGAAAAGGTCCTCGACCCGGCGCGTCACCTCCTGCTGCGCCTCGAAGGCGTCCTGAAAGCGCCCGGTCCGGGCATAGGCCTCGGCCAGCGCCTCACGTCCCCGCGCGGCCCAAAGGTCCTGCCCGCCAGCCTCGAAGTGCCGCACCGCCTGTTCCGCGTCGCGGATCGCCTCCGGCCACCTCCCCGCGTGGGCCGCCAGGCGGCTACGCTCCAGCAGCGCCCGGCCGAGCAGCAGCAGGCTGCCCGTCTGCCCCGCGAGCCCCACATGCTCATCGGCCAGGCGCCGGGCGGCGGGCAGGTCCCGCGCCCAGACGGCGTGGCGGGTCAGCGCGTCCAGGATGGACAGAACGTGCAGGGGCTGCGTCAGCGCGGCGCGGTCGGCATTCCACCCGCGCAGCTCGGCGACGGCGGCGAGGAGCTGCGCCTCGACTCCCGCGCGGGCCGGGCCGGGCACCTCGCCCGCGCGGAGCGCCTCGGCCGCGCTGGTCACGTAGTTGATCGCAAAGGCCTGCCGCATCTCGCGCGAGTCGCCCAGGTCCAGGCCGCGGGCCTGTGGGGACGCCTGCAACTCGTGCAGCCGCGTCAGGGCCGCGCCGTACTGGCGGCGCTCCAGCTCGTGGTGGGAGGCGTTGACCGCGACCAGCGCCACCCCCCGGTCGTCCCCGGCCTCCCGCGCCAGCCGGTCGGCCTGCTGGAAGTGGACGGCGGCCCCCAGGTCGTCGTACGCCTCGGCCTGGACGAGGGCCAGCGCCACCTGCGCCTTGGCCTGCAGGGACGGGTCGCCCGCCGCCCGGGCCAGGTCCAGGCAGGCCAGCGCGTGGGTCATCGCCACCGCTACGTCGCCCGAGTCCAGCGCGGCGTACACCACCTCGCGGTGCAGGGCGGCGAGTTCGGCGGGCGGCGCCCCCGCGTCCCGGCGGGCGGCCAGGGCGGATTGCCGGGCCTCGACCGCCGCTCGCAGGGGGGCGGCCCCTGACGCTGGGGGGAGGCCGGACATCAGCCGCATTCCCGGGGGGCGCCGCGGTCCCGCCCCGCGCCCCCGCTCATGACGGCAGCCCCAGGAACGCCTGCACGACCCGCGGATCGAACTGGCGCCCGGCACCCCGGGCCAGCTCCGCCCGCGCCGCCTCGGCGGGCCAGGCGGGCTTGTAGGGGCGGGGGCTGATCAGGGCGTCGTAGACGTCGACCACGCTGAAGATGCGGGCGAGCAGGGGGATGTCTTCCCCGGCCAGGCCGTCCGGGTAGCCCGCCCCGTCCCAGCGCTCGTGGTGCGACCGCACCACCTGCCGCACCTCGCGCGGCACAAAGGCCTCGTCGCGGAGCATGTCGTCGCCCACCACCACGTGCGCCTGCATGGCCTCCCGTTCCGCCGGGGTGAGGGGACCGGGCTTGCGCAGAATCTGGTCGTCCACCGCCACCTTGCCCACGTCGTGCAGGTACGCGCCCCAGCGCAGGTGTTGCAGCGCGGCGGGGGACAGCCCCAACGCCTCGCCCAGCCGCACGGCCAGCCCGGTCACGCGGTCGGTGTGCCCGAAGGTCTCGCCGTCCCGGCGCTCCAGCACCCGGCCCACCCCCCGCAGGGCCGCCTCGCGCATCCGGCGCAGATGCTCCACGCCCGCCGCCCGCTCCGTCGCCCGGTCAATGTGCGCCGCGACCATCTCCAGCAGGGTCACGGTCTCCGGAGAGACCTCATGGACCTGGCCGAGATGGGCGAGCCCGATGACCCCGCCCACCCGGCCCCGCGACCGCAGCGGCGCGGCCAGGGCCGTGTGGATCTGATTCACCGCGACCGGGGACGCCTGGCACCAGCGGGGATAGTCCGGCACCACCAGGGTGGACTGCGTGTCCAGCACCTGGGCGACCAGCCCCGTCGGGGCGTGAGGCTGGTGCAGGCGCACGGCGTTCAGGTCACCCTCACCCAGGTGGCCCGCCAGCACCGTCAGGGCGACCTGCGACTCCCCACACCGCTCGAACACCGCCCCGGTCGTGAAGCCGCTGAGGTCCAGCAGGGTCTCCAGCGCCCGGCGGGCGATTTCATCCGGCGTCTGCAGGGACTCCAGCTCCGCGGACAGCCGGGCCAGCTGCTCGAAGCGGTGGGCCGTCTGCTGGGCGCGTTCGAGGGCCAACCAGCGGGCGTAGGCCACCCCAGCGGCCTGCCCCAGCAGGGTCAGCGTCTGCGCGTCCCCGTCCCCCAGCGTTTCGGCACTGTCGGTGGTGTCGATGGACAGCACGCCGATCACCTGCCCGTCGGGGTCGGTGAGGGGCACGCCCAGGTACATCCCCGGCCGGGCCTGGCCCGAGATGAAGTGCGCGTCGGCGCGGGTGTGCGCGTCGGGCGCCAGATACGCCTCCCCCGCCACGAAGACCCGCCATGCCAGCGCCTCCCCCCAGCGAAAGGTGCGGCCAACGGCCTGCTCGGCAAGGTGACCGGCGGCGGCGACGACCTCCAGTTCCTCGCGGCACGGGCGGTGCAGCAGGGCGAGCACCGTGGTGGCGCGGGTGGCCTCCAGGGCCAGGGTCACGCACCGGCTGAACACGTCCTGGGACGAACGGGCCAGGTGAACCAGGACATGCGCGTCCAGAACGGGCTTGGGGGTGGGCAGCGTTTGGCTCATGGTCGTGGGGCGGCCGGTCCCGCGGCGCCCCACCCCGTGAACGGGAGCTGCGGCGTCAGGTTGACCACGGGCGTCAGGGTAGGATATTCGGTCATACAGAAGCCTAACGGCACAGACACTTGGGGGGCATGCCGGGCGCGGAAAGCACCCACCCCGCAGGCCGTGACCCCCACGTCGCGCCGTCACGCGCCCGTCCGGGGTACGGTATGGGGAACACCTGCCGCTTCACGGCGGTCTCCGGCTGCCGGTCGGGGACCAGACCCGCCGCCCACCTGTCCTGCCCCCCGAGGTGACCCATGACGAGTGACTTCCAGCCCCGCCCCGCCGACCGGTTCACGTTTGGTCTCTGGACCGTGGGCAACGTGGGCCGTGACCCCTTCGGCGAGGCCACCCGCCCCGGCTTCTCCGCCCCGCACATCGTCCAGAAACTCGCCGAACTCGGCGCCTACGGCGTCAACCTCCACGACAACGACCTGGTTCCAATTGATGCCTCTGCCGGGGAGCGTGACCGCCTCGTCGCCGAGTTCCAGCAGGCCCTGTCGGATCACGGCCTGGTCGTGCCGATGGCGACCACCAACCTCTTTTCCGATCCGGTCTTCAAGGACGGCGCCTTTACCTCAGCCGACGCGAGGGTCCGGGCCTACGCCCTCCAGAAGACGATGCACAGCATGGACCTGGGCCACGAGCTGGGTGCCCAGACCTACGTCTTCTGGGGCGGGCGCGAGGGCACGGAAGTGGACGCCAGCGGGAAGCTGCTCGACGCCCTCGCCTGGTTCCGCGACAGCCTGAACTTCCTCGCCGAATACAGCCAGTCCCAGGGGTACGGCTACCGCTTCGCCCTGGAACCCAAGCCGAACGAGCCGCGCGGGGACATCTTTTTTCCCACGGCGGGCTCGATGCTGGGCTTTATCGCCACCCTCGACCAGCCGGAGCTCTTCGGGGTCAATCCCGAGTTCGCGCACGACACCATGGCGGGGCTGAACTTCGCGCACGCGGTGGCGCAGATCATCGACGCGGGCAAGCTCTTCCACATCGACCTGAACGACCAGAAGCCGGGGCGATTCGACCAGGACCTGCGGTTCGGGGCGGAGAACCTCAAGACCGCCTTTTTCCTGGTCAAGCTGCTGGAGGACAGCGGGTACGACGGGCCGCGACATTTCGACGCCCACGCGCTGCGGACGGAGGACGAAGCGGGGGTGTGGGCGTTTGCACGGGGATGCATGCGGACGTACCTGATCCTGAGAGACAGGGCGCGGCAGTTCAATGAGGACCCGGAGATTCAGGCGGCCCTCGCGGCGTACCGGGTGGAGGACGCGGAACTCTCCAGCCTGACCCGGCAGTTCAGCCCGGAGAACGCGCAGGCGTTGAAGAACCGGACCTTCGACCGGGCCTTGCTGGGTCAGCGCGGCCCCGGGCTGGAACACCTCGACCAGCTCACCGTCGAACTCCTGCTGGGCGTGCGCTGATGGCCGAGGTCACCGTGGGCGTGGACCTGGGGACGAGCGGGGTCAAGGTCGTCGCGCTCGACGCGGCCCGCCGCTCCGTCGCCTCGGCCACCCGCAGCTATCCCCTGCTGACCCCCCAGCCCGGCTGGACCGAGCAGCGCCCGGGGGACTGGGTCGCAGCGGCGCTGGACGCCCTCTCGGAGGTGGCAGGCCTGCTGCGGGAGGGCGGTCACACCCCGGCGGCCCTGGGGCTGAGTGGGCAGATGCACGGCGCGGTGTTTCTGGACGCGGGCGGCGAGGTGCTGCGGCCCGCCCCGCTGTGGAACGACCAGCGCACGGGCGCGCAGGTGCGGCAGATCGAGGCGCGCATTCCCCGGCCCGACCTCATCGCGCGCACGGGAAACCGCGCGGTGACCGGCTTCCAACTCCCCAAGGTGCTGTGGCTGAGGGACGAGGAGCCGGAGGTCTTTGCCCGGCTCGCCCACGTGCTGCTCCCCAAGGACTATCTGGGGTACGTCCTGACCGGGGAGCTGGCGACCGAACCGTCCGACGCGAGCGGGGTGGGGGCCCTCAACCTCGCCTGGCTGGATTGGGACGGGGACATCCTGGGGGCGCTGGACCTCTCCCCCACCCTGTTTCCCGGGGTGCGGCCCTCCACCGCGCGGGTGGGAACCCTGCGGGCGGACCTCGCGGCGCGCACCGGACTCCCGGCCAGCCTGCCCGTCGTGGCGGGCGGGGGGGACAATGCCGCCGCCGGAATCGCCCTGGGGCTCAGCGCCGCGCGGCCCGAGACCGGCTCGCTGAGCCTGGGGACGAGCGGCGTGCTGTTCGCCCCCCTCGCGCGGCCCACCCCCGACCCCGGGGGGCGGGTCCACCTCTTCGCCCACGCGGACGGGGGCTACCACCTGCTCGGCGTGACGCTGGCCTGTGCCGGGGCGTTGCAGTGGGTGCATGACCGCCTGTTTCCCGAGGCCGAACTGGGAACACTCCTGGAGGAAGCGCGGGCCGTGCCCGCCAGCGAGGAGGGCGTGCTGTTCCTCCCCTTCCTGGCCGGGGAGCGCAGCCCGCACATGGACCCTGACCTGCGCGGCGCGTGGCTGGGCCTGAGCCTGGCGCACCGCCGGGGTCACCTCGTGCGGGCGGTGCTGGAAGGAACGGCCTTCGCCCTCGCCGACACCTACGACGTGATGCGGGAGCATGTGGGGCTGCGCTCCCTGCTCGCCACGGGCGGCGGCGCGCGCAGCGACCTGTGGCTCGGCCTGATGGCTGACGCGCTGGGGCTGGACGTGTACCGCACGGGCTCGGCAGCGGGCGCGGCCGAGGGCGCCGCCGTGCTCGCCATGCCCGAGGGCGGGCTGCACGCCCGTCTGGGGGAAGCGATGGGGAGGCCGGACCTCCCGGAAGAGCCCGCCCCGCCCGTCCCATCACACGCGCCGCGCGGGGCCTACACTGCGGCCTTTCACCGCCTGTATGGCGGCCCAGCCTAAACGCCCGGGGAGGAGGGGCCATACGCCGCGCCCCTCCTCCCCGAACTGTCCAGGTCCTACTTCCCCTCGACCCGGATCAGGTTCAGCGACCCCACGGTGCCCAGCGGGCCGGTGATCCAGTTCTTGACCCGGGTGCGGGCGGCAGCCGGGGCCGCGCTGTGGACGATGGGCAGACGGACGTTGGCGTTGTACGTCAGCTCCTGAAGCTGGGCGTACACCCGCGCCTTGGCCTGGCGGTCGAGGGCGGCGCGGCCCTTGCCCAGCAGCGCGTTGATGTTGCCGGGGTCGAAGCCGATGTCGTCACTGCCCGCGTCGCCGTAAAAGGCGCTGTAGAAGTTGTCGGGGTCACTGTAGTCGCCGCTCCAGCCGTACAGGAACAGGTCGAAGCGGCCCTTCTGGCGGTCTTCGAGGTACTTGGCCCAGTCCTCGGTCCTCAGGTTCACCTTGATGCCGATAGCCCCCAGATCAGCGGCGATGGCCTCCGCGACGGGCTTGGGCTGCGGGAAGTAGGAGCGGCTGATGGGCATGTACCACAGGTCCACGGAGAAGCCGTTCGGGTAGCCCGCCTCGGCCAGCAGGCGCTTGGCGACGGCGGGGTTGTAGGTCACCTTGGGCACGTCTTTGGAGTTCGCCCAGTTCAGCGCGGGGGGGAGCAGGCTGTTGTCGGTCGCGCCCAGGTCGCCCCAGAAGGCGTCCACGATGGCGGGGCGGTTGACGGCGAAGCGGATCGCCTCGCGCACCTTGGTGTTGCTCAGCGCCTTGTTGCGGACGTTCATGTTCAGCAGGCCCACGTTGAAGGCGGGCGGCAGCACCAGGCGCAGGTTGGGATCGGCCTTGATCGACTTCGCCACCTGGGGATCGAGGTTGCTCGTGAAGTCCACCGTCCCGGCCCGCAGCTCGTTCAGGCGCTGGCTGGGGTCCTTGATGAAGCGGAAGATCATCTGATCCAGTGTGCTGCGCGTGCCCCAGTAGTTCGGGCTGGGCTTCAGGACCAGCCGGTCCCCGGTGCGCCAGCTCACGTAGCGGAAGGGTCCGGTGCCGACTGCGCCGCTTGCGGGCGTGCCGTACTTCGCACCGAGCTTTTTCACCGCTGTGGGCGAGGCGATCCCGAAGTAGTCGGTTCCCAGCAGGTCGGGAAAGGCGGTGACGCCCCGGCTGAGCGTGAAGCGCACGGAGTTGGCGTTCACCTTGGAAATGGATTTGAGCAGGCTGCCGCTCTGCCCCTTGTAGCCGCCCATGAGTTCACCCCAGATCTCGAAGGTGCCGCCGTAGCGGTAGGGGTTTTTCGGGTCCCACCAGCGGTTCACGTTGAAGATCACGGCGTCTGCATTAAAGGGGGTGCCGTCGTGGAACTTCACGTTCTGCCGCAGGGTGAAGGTCCACTGGGTCGCATTGGCGTTGCTCTTCCAGGCGGTGGCGAGGCCGGGGACGGGGGTCGCGGTACCGGGCTTGAAGTGGACCAGGCGGTCGTAGATCTGAACCTGACCCTGGAGACTGGGGCTGTCGCTGGCATTGCCGGGGTTCAGGTTCACGGGCTCGCCGGGCGCGCCGTACACCAGCGTGCCCGCCGCGAGCGCCTGACCGAGCAGCAAGGTGCCGAGCAGGGGGAGGAAGTTCTTCATGGCATTCCTTTCGCCCGGAGCGGCGGCTCCGAATGACCGACAAGTTTTATCATCTTCTCGTCCGGAAAAGGTTCCTCATGAACCAAAGGTCAGGGTGTGGGGCCGGGACTGATCCGGGCCCCGGGACGGCGCGGCCCGCGAGTTGGCGCACACGCCTGGCCCTCCCCGTCCCGGTCACGGCCTCGCAGCGGCGAGAAGTGCCCCGAGCGGGTCGGGGGCCAAAGCGGACACGGCCGCCACGTCAGGTCTTTACAGAGTAAATCCAGCAGGATGGGCGTCCTGGGCCTGCTGGCGCACTGAAGTCCCAGATCGGGCGCGCAGGCCGCGCGGCGTTCGACCACCCGTCATCGCAGCACCTGCACGACCAACAGGGCGATCAGGACGATCCCGAAGGCCATGGGCGTCATCCAGAAGGCGTCGTGACGCTTCAAATGCCAGAGGTAGCGGCGCACCCGATATTTCATTCCCCGAGGATCAGCCTGGGGGCGTTACCGGAACGTCTCTCCGCTGGGGGCGGGTCAAGGGTGATGCCCGCGGCACCGCGCGCACCCAGGCCTGCAGTGTCACCAGGGGGGGTCTACCCGTCCTCCCGCCTTCCCGCGCCAGGGTGCGTACACTGGCGGGGTAACCGCGCAGACCCCACCGACCTCCCTGCCGGATCACGCCCAGAGGCCCGTTTCCCGCCCACTCCTGGGCACCCGCATCGACGCGACCAGCTACGCCCAAGCGGCAGCAGACGTGATCACCTGGGCGCAGGCCGGGGGCCCCCGCCGGGTCCACGCCGCCAACGTCCACATGGTCATGGAGGGAGTGGACGACCCCAACTTCCAGGCCGTCACCAACTCCGCCGACTTGGTCACGCCCGACGGGATGCCGCTCGTCTGGGGGTTGAAGCTGCTGGGGGTCCGGGACGCCGAGCGGGTCTACGGCCCCACCCTGACCCTGCATGTCTGCGAGGCGGCAGCCAAAGCGGGGGTGCCCATCGGGTTGTACGGCGGCACGCCCGAGAGCCTGGGGGACTTCCGGGCTTTCCTGGAGCGCCAGTTCCCCGGCATCCAGGTGGCCTGCACGATTGCCCCGCCCTTCCGCCCGCTGACGCCCGAGGAGGACGCCGAGGACGTCCGGCAGATCCTCGCCTCCGGGGCCCGCATCCTTTTCGTGGGGATCGGCTGCCCGAAGCAGGAGTGGTGGATGTACCGTCACCGCGACCGGCTGCCCCTCACCATGCTGGGGGTGGGCGCGGCCTTCGACTTCCACTCGGGGCGGGTCCGGCAGGCACCCGGGGCGATGCAGCGCCTGGGGCTGGAGTGGCTCTTCCGGCTGGCGATGGAGCCC